>NZ_JBEYJD010000022.1:144226-145580 GCF_040636125.1 Streptomyces sp. NPDC006733
CGGACGGTCGTCGCGGCGGAAGCCGCCACGGTCGCCGCTCGGCGGGCCAGAACGCGGGCGGTCGCCCTGCGGACGGTCATCACGCCGGAAGCTGCCACCACGGTCGTCACGACGGAAGCTGCCGCCACGATCGTCGGGGCGCGAGCCGCCACGCGGCGGGCCGTCGCGGCGGTCACCGCTGGGGGCGCCGAAGCGGGGGCGGTCGCCCTGGGGGCGGTCGTCGCGGCGGAAGCCGCCACGGTCGCCGCTGGGCGGGCCGGAACGGGGGCGGTCGCCCTGCGGACGGTCATCGCGGCGGAAGCTGCCGCCACGGTCGTCACGGCGGAAGGAACCGCCACGGTCGCCGCTCGGGCGGTCCGTACGCGGGCGATCGCCCTGCGGGCGGTCGGAACGGGGGCGGTCGGAGCTCGGACGGTCAGAACTCGGACGGTCGGTGCGGGGGCGGTCGTCACGACGGTCATCCCGGCGGAAACCGCCGGCCCGGTCACCGTCGCGGCGCGGGCCGCCGGTGCGGAAACCGCCCCGGTCGCCACCGCTCTGTCGCGGCTCCCGGCGCTCAGGCCGATCCGACCGATCCTCGGGCGAGTTGGACATCGTCGTAACTCCTTGGTTCGTGCTGCTGTAGTGCCAGTCTCTCGTACCTGCCGAGTGACCGCGCACCGGTGGGGCAAAACAAAAAGACCCTCGGTCCCAGCGCAGAGGCCGGGACCGAGGGTCCATAAAGATTGTTCGGCGGCGTCCTACTCTCCCACAGGGTCCCCCCTGCAGTACCATCGGCGCTGAAAGGCTTAGCTTCCGGGTTCGGAATGTAACCGGGCGTTTCCCTAACGCTATGACCACCGAAACACTATCGGGCCATCCCGCTGAACGGGATTATTGACAGTGCCAAGCGAACAAGCACACTTTTCAATTTAAGTAGTACTGGTTCAACCGGAGCGACTGTTCGCAACCCGGGAACCAAACAGTGGACGCGAAGCAAGAAATGTTAGACAAGCCCTCGGCCTATTAGTACCAGTCAGCTCCACCCGTTACCGGGCTTCCACATCTGGCCTATCAACCCAGTCGTCTACTGGGAGCCTTAACCCCTCAAAGGAGGTGGGAATACTCATCTCGAAGCAGGCTTCCCGCTTAGATGCTTTCAGCGGTTATCCTTTCCGAACGTAGCCAACCAGCCATGCCCTTGGCAGGACAACTGGCACACCAGAGGTTCGTCCGTCCCGGTCCTCTCGTACTAGGGACAGCCCTTCTCAATATTCCTACGCGCGCAGCGGATAGGGACCGAACTGTCTCACGACGTTCTAAACCCAGCTCGCGTACCGCTTTAATGGGCGAACAGCCCAACCCTTGGGACCGA
>NZ_JBEYJD010000023.1:0-142051 GCF_040636125.1 Streptomyces sp. NPDC006733
ACGCCCGGGGCGCCCCGCCCGCGGGGGGGGGGGGGGCGGGCGGGCCCCCCCCTCCCGCCCCCCCCGCCCCGGCGCGGCGGGGCCCCCCCCCCCCCCCGGCCGGCGGCCGTCGTCCTACGGGAAGCGCCCGCTAGGCCGAAGCCGGCGGGTACAGCTGCGGCGGCAGTTCCGCCGCCGCGGCCCGGTCCAGCAGCCACAGCGTGCGGCGCCGGCCGCGGGCGCCCGCCGCCGGCGCCTGGATCTCGCCCGCGCCGGACAGCGCCATCGCGACCGCGCCCGCCTTGTCCTCGCCCGCCGCGAGCAGCCACACCTCGCGCGCCGCGCGGATCGCCGGCAGCGTCAGCGAGATCCGGGTCGGCGGCGGCTTGGGCGCGCCGTGCACGCCCACCACCGTCCGCTCCGTCTCCCGCACCGCCGGGTGCTCCGGGAAGAGCGACGCGACGTGGGTGTCGGGGCCGACCCCCAGCATCAACACGTCGAACGTCGGCACCGGGCCGTGGTCCTCGGGCCCGGACGCCTTGGCGAGCTCGGCCGCGTAGTCGGCCGCCGCGGCGTCGACGTCCCGGCCGTGGGCGCCGTCGGACGCGGGCATGGCGTGCACCCGCGCCGGATCGAGCGGCACCGCGTCGAGCAGGATCTCCCGGGCCTGGGTGACGTTGCGCTCGGCGTCACCCTCCGGCTCGAACCGCTCGTCGCCCCACCACAGGTCGAGGTGCGCCCAGTCCACCGCGTCCCGCGCCGGGGACGCGGCGAGGGCGGCGAGCAGCGCGTTGCCGTTGCGCCCGCCCGTGAGCACCACCGAGGCGGAGCCGCGGGCGGACTGGGCGTCCACGATCTTCGTGATCAGCCGCGCCGCCGCGGCCTTCGCCATCAGCTCCTTGTCGCGGTGGACGACGACCTGGGGGGTGCTCATGACGAGCCCGTCCCCTTGGCGGCCGCCTTCTTCGCGGGCGCGGCCTTCTTCGCGGGAGCCTTGGCCGCGGGGGCCGCGGCCGCCTTGGCGGGCTTGGCGGGGGTGATCAGCTCCACCGCCTCGACCGGCTCCTCCGAGGCCTGCGACCCGGATTCCGTCAGCCGGCCGACGCCGAACTTCACCGTCGACCGGTAGATGTCGTCCGGATCCAGCCGCCGCAGCTCCTCGGCGATCAGCTCGGAGGTCTCGCGGCGCTTGAGCGCCACGTGACGGTCCGGCTGCCCCGGCATGGCCAGCTCGGCCAGCGAGCCGTCGGCCCGGTCCAGCCGGATCTCGCCGTCGGCGGTGACCAGTTGGACGCCGGTGATGCCGGGCCCCTCGGAGACCTTGCGCTCCACCGAGATCCGCAGCCGGTCGGCGAGCCACAGCGCGAGCAGTTCCGTGCTCGGGTTGTAGGCCTCGCCCTCCACGGTCGCGGAGGCGATCCTGGTGTGCTTCTGGTCCAGGGCCGCGGCCAGCATGCTGCGCCACGGCGTGATCCGGGTCCAGGCCAGGTCGGTGTCGCCGGGGGCGTACGCGGCGGCCCGCTCGTTGAGCGCGGCCACCGGGTCCTCGGCCGCCGCCGCGTCGGTGATCCGGCGCTGCGCGAGCCGGCCCAGCGGGTCCTCGGCGGGGCTGCCGGGGGACTCCTCCGGCCACCACACCACCACCGGGGCGTCCGGCAGCAGCAGCGGCAGCACGACGGACTCGGCGTGGTTGGCCAGCTCCCCGTGCATGCGCAGCACGACCGTCTCACCGGTGCCGGAGTCCGAGCCGACCAGCACCTCGGCGTCCAGCCGCGCCATCGCGCGGTCGCGCGGTGAGCGGCCGGGCCGCTTGATGACGGCCAGGATGCGGGACGGGTGCTCCCGCGACGCGTCGCTGGCCGCCTTGAGGGCGTCGTAGGCGCTGCCCTCGTCGGTGACGATGACCAGGGTGAGCACCATGCCGACGGCCGGTGTGCCGATGGCGCGGCGGGCGTCGATGAGCCCGGCGTTGATACGGGACGACGTGGTGTCCGTCAGATCGATCCTCATGGCCGGCGCCAGCTCCTACCGTCTCGTGCGAGCATCTCGTCCGCCTCGACCGGTCCCCAGGTGCCCGAGGCGTACTGGGCGGGCTTGCCGTGCGTGTCCCAGAACTTCTCGATCGGGTCGAGGATGTTCCAGGACAGCTCGACCTCCTGGTGACGGGGGAAGAGGTTGGCGTCGCCGAGCAGCACATCGAGGATGAGCCGCTCGTACGCCTCCGGGCTGGACTCGGTGAAGGACTCGCCGTAGGCGAAGTCCATCGTCACGTCCCGGACCTCCATCGAGGTTCCCGGCACCTTCGAGCCGAAGCGCACCGTCACGCCCTCGTCCGGCTGCACCCGGATGACCAGGGCGTTCTGCCCCAGCTCCTCGGTGGACCCGGCCTCGAAGGGCAGGTACGGGGCCCGCTTGAAGACCACCGCGATCTCGGTGACCCGGCGGCCGAGCCGCTTGCCGGTGCGCAGGTAGAAGGGGACCCCGGCCCAGCGGCGGTTGTTGATCTCCAGCTTGACGGCCGCGTAGGTGTCGGTCTTCGACTTGGGGTCGATGCCCTCTTCCTCGAGGTACCCCACGACCTCCTCGCCGCCCTGCCAGGCGTGCGCGTACTGGCCGCGCACGGTGTGCGCGCCCAAGTCCTGGGGGAGCTCGACGGCGCCGAGCACCTTGAGCTTCTCGGCGACCAGCGCCTTGGGGTGGAAGGAGCCGGGCTCCTCCATCGCGGTCAGCGCGAGCAGTTGCAGCAGGTGGTTCTGGATGACGTCACGGGCCGCGCCGATGCCGTCGTAGTACCCGGCCCGGCCGCCGATGCCGATGTCCTCGGCCATCGTGATCTGCACGTGGTCGACGTACGACCGGTTCCAGATCGGCTCGAACATCGTGTTGGCGAAGCGCAGCGCCAGGATGTTCTGGACCGTCTCCTTGCCCAGGTAGTGGTCGATCCTGAAGACCTCGTTGGGCGGGAAGACGTCGTGCACGAGCTGGTTCAGCTCCTGCGCGCTCTCCAGGTTGTGGCCGAACGGCTTCTCGATGACCGCGCGGCGCCAGGACTCGCCCGGGCCCTCGGACAGGCCGTGCTTCTTGAGCTGCTGCACGACGTTCGGGAAGAACTTCGGCGGCACGGAGAGGTAGAAGGCGAAGTTGCCGCCGGTACCGCGCGCCTTGTCGAGTTCGTCGATCGTCGCCTTCAGGTTCTCGAAGGCGGTGTCGTCGTCGAACTCGCCCTGCACGAAGCGGCAGCCCTCGGCGAGCTGTTGCCAGACCTCCTCGCGGAAGGGCGTGCGGGCGTGCTCCTTGACCGCGTCGTGGACCTCCTGCGCGAAGTCCTCGTCCTCCCAGCTCCGCCGGGCGAAGCCGATGAGCGCGAAGCCCGGCGGCAGCAGCCCGCGGTTGGCGAGGTCGTAGACGGCAGGCATCAACTTTTTACGGGACAAATCGCCCGTGACGCCGAAAATGACCAGGCCGGACGGCCCCGCGATACGCGGGAGCCGCCGGTCCTGTGCGTCACGCAGCGGATTGCTGCTGCTCAACTCATGCCTCCGAAGGCGTCTGACGCTTGAGTACCGCCTGGGTGGACTCCAGCAGCTCGTTCCACGCGGCCTCGAACTTCTCGACGCCCTCGTCCTCGAGCAGCTGCACCACTTCGTCGTACGAGATGCCGAGGCCCGCCAGCGCGTCGATGTCGGCCTGGGCCTGCTCGTACCGCCCGCTGATGGTGTCGCCGGAGATCTCGCCGTGGTCCGCCGTGGCCTCCAAGGTGGCCTCCGGCATGGTGTTGACCGTGTTCGGGGCGACCAGGTCGGTCACGTACAGCGTGTCCGGGAGGTCGGGGTCCTTGACACCGGTCGAGGCCCACAGCGGACGCTGCTTGTTCGCGCCCGCCTTCTCCAGCGCGTTCCAGCGGTCCGAGGAGAAGACCTCCTCGTACGCCTGGTAGGCGAGCCGGGCGTTGGCCAGCGCGGCCTTGCCCTTGAGCGCCTTGGCCCGGTCGCCGCCGAGCTTGTCGAGCCGCTTGTCGATCTCGGTGTCCACGCGGGACACGAAGAAGGACGCGACGGAGTGGATCTTCGAGAGGTCCAGGCCGGAGGCCTTGGCCTTCTCCAGACCCTCCAGGTACGCGTCCATGACCTGGCGGTAGCGGGCCAGCGAGAAGATCAGCGTCACGTTGACACTGATGCCCTTGCCGATGACCTCGGCGATGGCGGGCAGGCCGGCCAGCGTCGCCGGGATCTTGATGAGGGTGTTCGGCCGGTCGACGAGCCAGGCGAGCTGCTTGGCCTCGGCGACGGTCGCCCGGGTGTTGTGGGCCAGGCGCGGGTCCACCTCGATGGAGACCCGGCCGTCCTGGCCGTCGGTGCGGTCGAAGACCGGCCGCAGGATGTCGGCGGCGTCGCGGACGTCCGCCGTGGTGATCATCCGGATGGCTTCCTCGACCGTGACCTCGCGGGCCGCGAGGTCGGTGAGCTGGGTCTCGTACCCCTCGCCGCCGGCGATCGCCTTCTGGAAGATCGACGGGTTGGTGGTGACGCCCACGACGTGCTGCTGGTCGATGAGCTCGGCCAGGTTCCCTGACGTGATCCGCTTGCGGGACAGGTCGTCCAGCCAGATCGCGACGCCTTCGTCGGAGAGGCGCTTGAGTGCGTCTGTCATGGAATTACATCTCCTACTGGTCGTATGCGGTGCGTCAGCGGGTGACGGCGTCGACGGCGTCGATGGACTGACGTGCGGCGTTGGCGACGGCGTCGGCCGTGAAGCCGAACTCGCGGAACAGGATCTTGGCGTCGGCCGAGGCACCGAAGTGCTCCAGGCTGATGATCCGGCCCTGCGCGCCGATGTAGCGGTGCCACGTCAGGCCGATACCGGCCTCGACCGCGACGCGCGCCTTGACGTCCGGCAGCAGCACGCTGTCGCGGTACGCCTGGTCCTGCTCCTCGAACCACTCGACGGACGGCATCGAGACGACCCGCGTCGGGATCCCGTCGGCCTGCAGTGCGTCGCGGGCCTCGACGGCCAGCTGCACCTCGGAGCCGGTGGCGATGAGGATGACCTGCGGACGGCCGCCCTCGGAGTCGAACAGCACGTAGCCGCCCTTGGCCGCGTGCTCGTTGGCCGGGTAGGTCGGCACACCCTGGCGGGTGAGCGCCAGGCCGTGCGGGGCCGGCTTGGACGCGTGGCGCTTGAGGATCTCGCGCCAGGCGATCGCCGTCTCGTTGGCGTCGGCCGGACGGACGATGTTCAGGCCCGGGATGGCGCGCAGCACGGACAGGTGCTCGACCGGCTGGTGCGTCGGGCCGTCCTCGCCGAGACCGACGGAGTCGTGCGTCCACACGTACGTGACGGGCAGCTGCATGAGCGCGGCCAGTCGCACGGCGGGGCGCATGTAGTCGGAGAACACCAGGAAGGTGCCGCCGTAGATGCGCGTGTTGCCGTGCAGCGCGATGCCGTTCATGGTCGAGCCCATGGCGTGCTCACGGATGCCGTAGTGCACCGTGCGGCCGTACGGGTCGGCCTCCGGCAGCGGGTTCCCCGCCGGGAGGAAGGACGAGCCGCTGTCGATCGTGGTGTTGTTGGAGCCCGCGAGGTCGGCGGAGCCGCCCCACAGCTCCGGCACGACCGCGCCGAGCGCCTGCAGGACCTTGCCGGAGGCGGCACGGGTCGCGAGGCTCTTGCCGGTCTCGAAGGACGGCAGCGCCTTCTCCCAGCCGTCGGGCAGCTCGCCCGCGTTGATGCGGTCGAACTCGGCGGCGCGCTCCGGGTTGGCGTCGCGCCACTCCTGGAACCGCTTGTTCCAGACGGCGTGCGCCTCACGGCCGCGGTCGGCCGCCGCGCGGGTGTGCGACAGCACCGCGTCGTCGACCTCGAAGGTCTTCGCGGGGTCGAAGCCCAGCACGGTCTTGGTCGCGGCGACCTCCTCGTCGCCCAGCGCCGAGCCGTGCGCGGCCTCGGTGTTCTGCGCGTTCGGGGCCGGCCAGGCGATGATCGAACGGGCCGCGATGAACGAGGGGCGCGAGGTCTCGGCCCGGGCCGCCGCCAGTGCCTCGTACAGGCCCTGCGGGTCCAGGTCGCCGCTGGGCAGCTGCTCGACGCGCTGGACGTGCCAGCCGTACGCCTCGTAGCGCTTGAGGGTGTCCTCGCTGACAGCGGTCTCGGTGTCGCCCTCGATGGAGATGTGGTTGTCGTCCCACAGCAGCACGAGGTTGCCGAGCTTCTGGTGCCCGGCCAGCGAGGACGCCTCGCCGGAGACACCCTCCTGCAGGCAGCCGTCACCGGCGATGACCCAGACGGTGTGGTCGAAGGGGGACGTGCCCGCCTCGGCGTCCGGGTCGAACAGGCCGCGCTCGTAGCGGGCGGCCATGGCCATGCCGACCCCGTTGGCGATGCCCTGGCCGAGCGGACCCGTCGTGGTCTCCACGCCGACCGTGTGGCCGTGCTCCGGGTGCCCCGGGGTCTTGCTGCCCCAGGTGCGGAACGCCTTCAGGTCGTCCAGCTCCAGGCCGTACCCGGCCAGGTAGAGCTGGGTGTAGAGCGTCAGGCTGGAGTGACCGGCCGAGAGGACGAAGCGGTCGCGGCCGGTCCAGTCGGGATCGGACGGGTCGTGCCGCATCAGCTTCTGGAACAACAGGTACGCGGCGGGCGCGAGGCTCATGGCCGTGCCGGGATGGCCGTTGCCGACCTTCTGCACGGAATCCATGGCCAGGACGCGAGCGGTGTCAACGGCCCGCTTGTCCAGATCGGTCCACTCAAGGTCTGTGGTGGTCGGCTTGCTGCTCACCCTGCTTCAGGGCTCCTTTCCACATGTTGAGATACCGGTGACGTGGCGCCTACCCGGCGTGGTCGAGCCTACCGCCGCAGGCACGTGCACCTTTTCGAGCGGGCTGTTCGACCTACCGTTCGGCGTCCGGAGCACTGCTCGGGCAGGTTCCCGGCACCTCTTCGGGCAACCAGGACCCCGGCACGGCCATTCCCGGCATGCCGGGATACTGACAGCCTGCCCCGGCCCGCGCGGGTTCGCCTGCTGAACGTGCGGCGAAGGACCGGCGGCAACACGGGTCACCCCCCGGGGCGGGCGGAGTATTCCCTACGTCTACAGTGGCGTGGTACGCGCAAGGACTTACCGGACCTTCACGTCTGGGACCGGGACTTGCTGGACTTAATCCTTCCCCAGGGGTGTTTGTGACGGCCGTCGAATCCCGACCCGCAGGGGTCATCGGGACGAGCCACGGACGGCGGCCGTTCGCGGCTCGCGTCATGGCGTTCGTGGCGCTGACCAAGCCACGCATTATCGAGCTGCTGCTCATCACCACCGTTCCGGTGATGTTCCTGGCGGCGGGTGGCGTCCCGGACCTGTGGCTGGTGCTGACGACCGTCGTGGGCGGCTACCTCTCGGCGGGCGGCGCCAACGCGCTGAACATGTACATCGACCGCGACATCGACGCGCTGATGCACCGCACCGAGCAGCGTCCGCTGGTCACCGGCATGGTGTCGCCCCGCGAGGGGCTGGTCTTCGGCATCGCGCTCTCCGTGGTCTCCACGGTCTGGTTCGCGGTCCTGGTCAACACGCTGTCGGCGGCGCTGTCGCTGACGGCCATCCTCTTCTACGTCTTCGTGTACACGCTCGGCCTCAAGCGCCGCACCGCGCAGAACATCGTGTGGGGCGGCATCGCGGGCTGCATGCCGGTCTTCATCGGCTGGTCCGCGGTCACGAACTCCGTCTCCTGGGCCGCGCTGGTCCTCTTTCTGGTGATCTTCTTCTGGACGCCGCCGCACTACTGGCCGCTGTCGATGAAGGTCAAGGACGACTACGAGCGGGTGGGCGTGCCCATGCTGCCGGTCGTGGCCGGCAACCTGGTGGTCGCCCGGCAGATCGTGATCTACAGCTGGGTGATGGTGCTCGTCTCGCTGACCCTGTGGTGGCCGCTGAACGAGACGTCCTGGCTCTACCCGGTGGCCGCGGTGCTGCTCGGCGCGATGTGGCTCAAGGAGGCGCACGGCCTGTACAGCCGCGCGAAGGCCGGGGTCAGCGGCGCGAAGCTGAAGGAGATGCGGCTGTTCCACTGGTCCATCACCTATCTGTCGCTGCTCTTCGTCGTCGTGGCCGTCGATCCTTTCCTTCACTGATTACTGACGGGTAGCATCTGCCTCATGGCTGAGACCGCGCAGAACACCGTGGAAGAGACCCCGAAGGCGGACCCGCGCGCCGAGCGCCGCACCGCCCGGCTGACGAAGCAGATCCACGCCTTCGCCAAGAGCCACGGCGGCGGCGCCGAGGCGAACATCGCCTACATCGGCGAGGCCGGCACCCGCATCGTCCTCGTCGGCGAGAACGGCGAGTGGGGCGACCTGGTGGCCCCGACGTACGCCATCGCCCGCGAGGCCGTCGAGCGCTCCGGCGTGAGCGTGCACGAGGACTTCGACGGCGAGTTCGCCGCCAAGGTGCGCACGGGTCCGTACGAGTGGTCGCGGATGGCCGGCATCCAGCTGGGCGGTCCCAGCAACACCTGACGCGGCGCCCGCACGTTAGGGACCATGGGAAACGGTCCCGCCCGGCGGCGCGAGGAGTCAGTGATGCTGGAGCTTCCACCCCTGGTGGACGCGCACTGCCACGGGGTGGTCCCCGGGGAGCTGGGCCTCGGCTCGTTCGAGGCGCTCCTGGCGGGGACCGCCGCGCCCGGCACCACGCTCTTCGACAGCCCCGCCGGGTTCGCCGTACGCCGCTGGTGCCCGCCCCTGCTGGGCCTGGAACCGCACTGCACCCCCGCCCACTACCTGGCCGGACGCCGGGACCTGGGCGCGTACGAGGCCACCCGGCGGCTGCTGCGCGGCGCCGGGATCGGCGCCTACCTGGTGGACCCGGCAGGGAGCGGTGCCGACGGCCCGGTGCCCGCCGCGCCGCCGCCCCCCGACCTCACCTCGCCCAAGGACCTGGGCTCGGCCGCGGCCGCCCCGGCGTACGAGACCGTCCGGCTGGAACCGCTCGCGCAGCAGGTCGCCGACACCTCGGGGACCGTCGGGGCGTTCCTGGCCAACGTCGCCGAGGCGGTGCACACGGCGGCGCGCACGGCTATCGCCTTCTCCGTCGCCGACACCTGCCCGCCCGGGTTCCCGGCCGGGCCCCCCGACGCGGGCCCGGTGCGGCACGCGGCCGGGGCGTGGCTGGCCCGGCGGGCGGCCGGTGAACGGCTCGACGACCCGGTGCTGCTGCGCCACCTGGTGTGGAACGCCGTCGCGACCGGCCGGCCGCTGCAGATCCGCGGCCCCGTCGGTGCCGATCCGCTGCGGCTCACCCCGTTCCTGCATGCCACCGCGGGCCTGGGCACCGACGTGGTGCTGCTGCGGGGGTTCCCCGGCCACCGGCCCGCCGCCCGGCTGGCGGCCGCCTTCCCGCACGTCTACACGGACATCGGCTCCGCACCGGTGGCCTCGGCGCTGGCCGAGACGCTGGAGCTGGCGCCCTTCGGCAAGGTGCTCTTCTCGACCGGGGCGTACGCGCTGCCCGAGCTGTACGTGATCGGCGCCCGGCTCTTCCGCGAGGCGCTGGAGCGGCTGGTCACCGACTGGGTCGCCGACGGGGCCTGGACGCCGGCCGACGCGCGGCGCGTCGCGGGGCTGATCGCCGCGGGGAACGCGCGGCGGGTGTACGGGCTTCAGGGGCGCCCCGGCCGCGGCCGGGAGCGCGCCGGGTCAGACCGTTGAGGCGAGGGCGGAGCCGGACTGGGCGGGGCCCGGGATGCCGGGCTGCTCCGCCGGGCGCTCGCGCATCGACAGCGCGACCCGCAGCACCCCGATCCAGATCAGCGCCGAGCCGAGCATGTGCAGCCCGACCAGCACCTCCGGCAGGTGCGTGAAGTACTGCACGTAGCCGATGGCGCCCTGCGCCAGCAGCACGAGGAACAGGTCCCGCGTCCGGGCCTTCGGGCCGGCCGGGGCGTCCACGGCGCGCAGCACGAACCACAGCGCGAGCGTCAGGGCCACCACGACCCAGGCGAGGTCGGCGTGGAGCTGGGCGACGGTCTTCCAGTCGATCGGGATGCGGTGCACCTCGGCGGAGTCGCCCGCGTGCGGCCCCGCGCCGGTCACGACGGTGCCCACCGCGATCAGCAGCGCGCAGCAGGCGGTCAGCACCCACGCCAGCTGCTGTACCGGCCTGCCCACCAGGGGGCGTACCGGACCATCACCCTCGCGGGCCCGCTGCCAGGTCACCACGGCGACCGTGATCAGCGCGCTGGAGAGCAGGAAGTGCCCGGCGACCACGTAGGGGTTCAGGCCGGTCAGCACCGTGATGCCGCCGAGTACCGCGTTGCCCATGACCACCCAGAACTGGGCCCAGCCGAGCCGGGTCAGGCTGCGCCGCCACGGCTTCTGCGAGCGCACCGCGATGATCGCCCAGCCGACCGCCGCGCACAGCACGTACGTCAGCATCCGGTTGGTGAACTCGATGACGCCGTGCAGGCCCATGTCGCTGGTGGTCGTCAGGCTCTCGTCGGTGCACTTGGGCCAGGTCGGGCAGCCGAGCCCCGAACTCGTCAGCCGGACCGCCCCGCCGGTCACCACGATGACCACGGCCATCGCGAGGGCGGCCGCGCAGGCCCGCTGGACCGTCACCGGGGACGGGGTCCAGCGGCGGGCGATGTGGGCGAGGGGATTACGGGCGACTTCGAGCGACTTCGGCACCCGTCCATCGTAGGCGGCCGCTTGTGCAACATTTCACGAGGGGTCGGCAGCCGCCCGCACCCTTACCATCGAGCGGAGGATCCGCGACTGGGGGAAATATGACAACCGACAAGAGCGGTTCGGTCAACCGGCGGAGAATGCTCTACGGAGGCGCCGCCGTCGTCGCCGGAGCGGGCATCGCGGGGTACGCGAGCGGGGAGTGGAACGCGCCCGCCGCGGCCCAGGGGAGCTCCGACCACCCCGGCGTGGCGGACGTCGTGGCCGACTTCGGCGCCAAGGGCGACGGCAGGACGGACGACAGCGCGGCCTTCGCCGCCGCCTACGCCTACGCCGAGTCGCGGATCTCCGGCGGGGTGGGGCACACCGTCATCGACGTGCCGCCGGGCGTGTACCTGGTGAAGAAGCCGGGCGCGCTGCTCGCCGGCGACAAGCCGGACAAGCGCGCGAGCGGCCTGCGGTTCCGGGGCGCCGGGATGCGGATCAGCGAGATCGTCTTCGCGCCGGAGTCGGCCAAGGACGCCTACCTGTGCCGCAACAACAACATGTGGAGCAACATCTCCTTCGAGGGGCTGCGCTTCACCTCAGGCACGCCCGGCGCGTCGTTCTTCTCCTCGTACTCCACCGGCTGGGCCCAGAACTACCGCTTCTCGGAGTGCGAGTGGATGGGGGAGTGGGAGTACGGCCTCGCCCTGGACGGCAGCAACAACAACTCGGAGATGCGCTGGGAGGCGTGCCGGGTGGGCGGCGCCTACCGCAAGGCGTTCCTGTACTCGGGGCTCTCCAAGCGGTCGGAGAAGCGCGAGCAGCAGGACCAGTTCCTCAACTACTGGTTCACCGACATGACGGTCACCTACGACTGGGGCAACTTCCTGGAGTTCCCCTACGGCGGCTCGATCACCTGCCGCAGCGGCAGCTACATCATCACCGGCCGCCGCCCGACGCCCCACCCCGAGTACGGGTTCGAGAGCGCCTTCTTCCGCTTCCCGCGCCCCTCGCACTTCGACTCCGTGCAGCGCTTCCACGCCGAGGACATCCGCTTCGAGATACGCGACCCGGCGGTCGTGGTCATCGACTGCGAGTGGAACAGCGGCACGGTCCATTTCAACGACTGCGACGACACGTCCCAGTCCTACCGGCAGTACTCGGACGGCCTCACCGCGCACCGCTACAACATCGGCCCCGCGGGACCGCTGGTGCGGTACGACATGTGCCAGCTCTCCGGGGCCCACCAGTACCGGCCCGCCGCGGGCGCGGAGCTGCCGGCCAGCGTCCGCTACGACATGTGCCGCCTCGTCGACCATCCGGCGGACGCGTTCGTGGCGGCCGGTTCGCACGACAGGAAGTTCGCCCGCTTCGTCGACTGCATCACCCCGGGCTGAGGGCACTCCCGCCGGGCGTCACTCCCACTTGAAGAAGCGCGCCGCCGCGCCGAGCCCCAGGACCGCCCAGACCAGCAGGATGGCGAGGTCGCCCCAGGGCATGCCCGCACCGTCCCGCAGCACGTCGCGCAGCCCGTCGGAGAGGGCGGAGACGGGCAGCAGCGCCAGAACGTCCCGCGCCGCGCCGGGGAAGCGGTCCAGCGGCACGATGACGCCGCCGGCGACCAGCAGCAGCAGGAAGACGAGGTTCGCGGCGGCGAGCGTCGCCTCCGCCTTGAGCGTGCCGGCCATCAGCAGGCCGAGCCCGGAGAAGGCGGCGGTGCCCAGCAGGAGCAGCAGCACGACGAAGAGCGGGTTGCCGTGCGGCGACCAGCCCAGCGCGAACGCGATCGCCGTCAGCAGCACGATCTGCAGCACCTCGGTGACCAGCACGGAGCCGGTCTTGGCGGTCATCAGCGCCCAGCGCGGCAGCGGCGAGGCGCCGAGCCGCTTCAGCACGCCGTAGCGGCGCTCGAACCCGGTGGCGATGGCCTGGCCGGTGAAGGCGGTGGACATCACGGCGAGCGCCAGGATGCCGGGGGCGAGGAAGTCGACGGCCTTGCCCGTGCCGGTGTCGACGATGGAGACGGCGCTGAACAGGACGAGCAGCAGGGCCGGGATCACGACGGTCAGCAGCAGCTGCTCACCGTTGCGCAGCAGCATCTTCGTCTCGAACGCCGTCTGCGCGCCGATCATGCGGGACAGCGGCGCCGCGCCCGGGTCGGGAGCGAACGTCCCGGCGGCCTCGGCGGCCCTCTTCTCTGCCGTCGTCACGCGCGCAGCTCCTTGCCGGTCAAGTCCAAAAAGACGTCTTCCAGTGTGCGGCGCTCGACCGCCAGGCGGTCCGGCATGACGCCGTGCTGCGCGCACCAGGAGGTGACGGTGGCCAGCAGCTGGGGGTCGATCGCGCCCTCGATCCGGTAGCTGCCCGCCGTCAGTTCGGCGGCCGCGGTGCCGTCCGGCAGGGCCTTGAGCAGCGAGACGAGGTCGAGGCCGGGACGGCCGGTGAAGCGCAGGGTGTTCTCGGCGCCGCCCCGGCACAGCTCCTCGGGGGTGCCGTGGGCGATCGACCGGCCGCGGTCGATGATCACGACCTGGTCGGCTAGCTGCTCCGCCTCGTCCATGAAGTGCGTGGTCAGGACGACCGTCACCCCGTCGGCCCGCAGCTCCCGTACGAGATCCCAGGTGGCGCGGCGGGCCTGCGGGTCCAGGCCGGCGGTGGGCTCGTCGAGGAAGACCAGCTCGGGGCGGCCGACGACGGCCATGGCGAGCGCCAGCCGCTGCTGCTGCCCGCCGGACAGCCGGCGGTACGTGGTGCGGCCGCAGGACTCCAGGCCGAGCCGCTCGATGAGCAGCGCGGGGTCCACCGGGCGGGCGTGCAGCGCGGCGGTGTGCCGCAGCATCTCCTCGGCGCGGGCCCCGGGGTACACCCCGCCCGACTGCAGCATCACTCCGATGCGCGGCCGCAGCGCTGCCCCGTCGGTGGCCGGGTCGAGCCCCAGCACCCGCACGCTCCCGGCGTCTGCGCGCCGGTAGCCCTCGCAGGTCTCGACGGTGGTGGTCTTGCCGGCGCCGTTCGGACCGAGCACGGCGGTCACCGAGCCGGCCGCCACCGACAGGTCGAGGCCGTCCACCGCGGTCTTGCCGCCGTACCGCTTGACCAGGCCGGCGATCTCGACGGCCGGTGGCTGACTGGTGCTGCCGCTTCGCATACCCGTGAGTCTAGGGAGCGCCGCCGCGCGCTCAGAACCGGCCCGGTGACCCGGTGGACGGCGCGCGCGGGGAATACCCGGGGAATAGATCTTGTTCACGCGAATGCGCAGGTCAACTTAGGTTTGCCTAAGTGACGAACTCCACCGCGGGTCGAATCCGACGCGGGTTGCCGGGGCCCGATGAATTACGCAACAATGAAGTTGTGAAAAACGTCGGCGCGGCTCAGGAGGAGCAGACGACCGGGGAGCGGAGCACCCGCAACCGGGTCGCCCGGTCCATCCTGGACCACGGCCCGTCGACCACCGCCGACCTCGCGGAGCGGCTGGGCCTCACGCAGGCCGCCGTCCGCCGCCACCTGGACCACCTCGTCGCGGAGAACATCGTCGAGCCGCGTGAGCAGCGGGTCTACGGAGCGCGCACCCGTGGGCGCCCCGCCAAGGCCTTCGCCCTCACCGACTGCGGCCGCGACGCCTTCGACCAGGCGTACGACCAGATCGCGGCCGACGCGCTGCGCTGGATCGCGCAGTCCGCCGGCGGCGGGGAGACGGGCGATGCCGCGGTCACCGCGTTCGCCCGGGCCCGGGTCGCCAAGCAGGCGGACCGCTACCGGGCCGCGGTCGACGCCGCGGAGCCCGCCCAGCGCACCCAGGCGCTCGCCAGGGCCCTGAGCGAGGACGGGTACGCTGCTACCACCCGCAGCGCGTCGGCCGCCGCCGGCGCACGGGAGCCCGCCGGTGAGCAGCTCTGCCAGCACCACTGCCCGGTGGCGCACATCGCCGAGGAGTTCCCGCAGCTGTGTGAGGCGGAGGCCGAGGTCTTCTCCCACCTGCTGGGAACCCACGTCCAGCGGCTGGCCACCATCGCCCACGGCGACGGCGTCTGCACGACGTACATTCCGCGGCACCCGCACCACCAGCAGGTCGGCAGCGCAGTGAGAAGCAGTACCGCACCAGATACCAGCACCGCAGTGAATACCACCACCGCAGTGAATAACGCATCCGCCAGTACGGCCGGGAGGAACCCCGCATGACTGCTCCCACGGAGACCACGCACCCGGAACTCGATGGGCTGGGCACGTACGAGTTCGGCTGGTCCGACTCGGACACCGCCGGCACCAACGCCCGGCGTGGAATCAACGAGGATGTCGTGCGCGACATCTCCGCGAAGAAATCCGAGCCGGAGTGGATGCTGAAGCTGCGGCTGAAGGGTCTGAAGCTGTTCGGCAAGAAGCCCATGCCCACCTGGGGCTCGGACCTCAGCGGCATCGACTTCGACAACATCAAGTACTTCGTGCGCTCCACCGAGAAGCAGGCCGCTTCCTGGGAGGACCTGCCCGAGGACATCAAGAACACCTACGACCGGCTGGGCATCCCGGAGGCCGAGAAGCAGCGCCTCGTCGCCGGTGTCGCCGCCCAGTACGAGTCCGAGGTCGTCTACCACCAGATCCGTGAGGACCTGGAGGAGCAGGGCGTCATCTTCCTCGACACCGACACGGCGCTGAAGCAGTACCCGGAGATGTTCCAGGAGTACTTCGGCACCGTCATCCCGGTGGGCGACAACAAGTTCGCCTCGCTGAACTCGGCCGTGTGGTCCGGCGGCTCGTTCATCTACGTCCCCAAGGGCGTGCATGTCGACATCCCGCTGCAGGCCTACTTCCGTATCAACACGGAGAACATGGGCCAGTTCGAGCGGACGCTGATCATCGTCGACGAGGACGCCTACGTCCACTACGTCGAGGGCTGCACCGCGCCGATCTACTCCTCGGACTCGCTGCACAGCGCCGTGGTGGAGATCATCGTGAAGAAGGGCGGCCGCTGCCGCTACACGACCATCCAGAACTGGTCGAACAACGTCTACAACCTGGTCACCAAGCGCGCGGTCGCCTACGAGGGCGCCACGATGGAGTGGGTCGACGGCAACATCGGCTCCAAGGTGACCATGAAGTACCCGGCCGTCTACCTGATGGGCGAGCACGCCAAGGGCGAGACCCTGTCCATCGCCTTCGCGGGCGAGGGCCAGCACCAGGACGCCGGCGCCAAGATGGTGCACATGGCGCCGAACACGTCGTCCAACATCGTCTCGAAGTCCGTGGCGCGCGGCGGCGGCCGTACCTCCTACCGCGGTCTCATCGAGATCGGCGAGGGCGCGTCCGGCTCGAAGTCCAACGTGCTCTGCGACGCCCTGCTCGTCGACACGATCTCCCGCTCGGACACGTACCCGTACGTGGACGTCCGCGAGGACGACGTGTCCATGGGCCACGAGGCGACCGTCTCCAAGGTCTCGGACGACCAGCTCTTCTACCTGATGAGCCGCGGCATGACCGAGTTCGAGGCCATGGCGATGATCGTGCGCGGCTTCGTCGAGCCGATCGCGCGCGAGCTGCCGATGGAGTACGCGCTGGAGCTGAACCGCCTGATCGAGCTGCAGATGGAAGGCTCCGTCGGTTAGTACGACGTCCCCGCACGGGCGCGCTGGCGCGCCCGTGCGGTCCGACAGCCGACCACCGGCGACGCGACGACGTTCCTCCAGAGACTCGTAGTCGACGTTTCTCCAGAAAGAGAGCAGTACGACAAGCCATGGCTGACAACATCCCTGCCGGCAGCACCACCGAAGGTGCCATCACGGTGGGCCACCCCGCCGATGCCCGGGTCAGCGCCTCGCCGTCCTACGACGTGGCCGACTTCCCGGTGCCGCACGGCCGCGAGGAGGAGTGGCGTTTCACTCCTCTGGAGCGGCTGCGCGGCCTGCACGACGGCACCGCGAAGGCCGACGGCGGCCTGCGCGTCGACGTGACCGCCCCCGAGGGTGTCACCGTCGAGTCGGTGGACCGCACCGACGCCCGCGTCGGCAAGGCCGGCAAGCCCGCGGACCGGGTCGTGGCCCAGGCGTTCAGCTCCTTCGAGAAGGCCTCGGTCGTCTCGATCCCCAAGGACCTCGTGCTCACCGAGCCGGTCCGGATCGCCGTGCACGGCGAGGGCGGCACCGCCTACGGCCACCAGGTCATCGAGATCGGCGCCTTCGCCGAGGCCGTCGTGGTCATCGACCACACCGGTGACGCCACGCTCGCCGCCAACGTCGAGTACCTGATCGGCGACGGCGCCAAGCTCACCGTCGTCTCGGTCCAGGACTGGGACGACAACGCGGTGCACGTCGCGCAGCACACCGCGCTGGTCGGCCGGGACGCGAGCTTCAAGTCCGTGATCGTCACCTTCGGCGGCGACGTGGTCCGGCTGCACCCGCGGGTCATCTACGGCGCCCCGGGCGGCGACGCCGAGCTCTTCGGCCTGTACTTCACGGACGAGGGCCAGCACCAGGAGCACCGGCTCTTCATCGACCACGACACGCCGCACTGCCGCAGCAACGTGACCTACAAGGGCGCGCTGCAGGGCAAGGACGCGCACGCGGTCTGGATCGGCGACGTCCTCATCCGCGCCGCGGCCGAGGGCACCGACACCTACGAGCTCAACCGCAACCTGATCCTCACGGACGGCGCGCGGGTCGACTCGGTCCCGAACCTGGAGATCGAGACCGGCGAGATCGCCGGTGCCGGCCACGCCTCGGCGACCGGCCGCTTCGACGACGAGCAGCTCTTCTACCTGATGGCCCGCGGCATCCCCGCCGCCGAGGCCCGCCGGCTGGTCGTGCGCGGCTTCTTCGGCGAGCTGGTCCAGCAGATCGGCCTGCCCGACCTGGAGGAGCGCCTGATGGCGAAGATCGACGCGGAGCTGGAGGCGTCCGTCTGATGACCACGGCCCCAGGTTTTGTCCGCGCGTGCGCGGTGGCCGAGCTGGAGGACGACACGCCCCGGCGGGTCGAACTCGACGGCACGGCGATCGCCGTGGTGCGCACCGCGGGCGAGGTGTTCGCGATCAACGACGTGTGCTCGCACGCGAACGTCTCCCTCTCGGAGGGCGAGGTCGAGGACTGCCAGATCGAGTGCTGGCTGCACGGCTCCAGCTTCGACCTGCGCACCGGCAAGCCGTCCGGGCTACCCGCCACGCGGCCCGTACCCGTATACCCCGTAAAGATCATCGGCGACGACGTGCTCGTCTCCGTCACCCAGGAGTCCTGAGGCACCCATGGCAACGCTTGAGATCCACGACCTGCACGTCTCCGTCGAGGCCGAGAACGGCCCCCGCGAGATCCTCCGCGGCGTCGACCTGACCGTTAAGCAGGGCGAGACGCACGCCATCATGGGCCCCAACGGCTCGGGCAAGTCCACCCTGGCCTACTCGGTGGCCGGCCACCCGAAGTACACGATCACCGGCGGCACCGTCACGCTCGACGGCGAGGACATCCTCGCGATGAGCGTCGACGAGCGCGCCCGCGCCGGCCTGTTCCTCGCCATGCAGTACCCGGTCGAGGTCCCCGGAGTCTCCGTCTCCAACTTCCTGCGCACCTCCGCCACCGCGATCCGCGGCGAAGCCCCCAAGCTCCGCACGTGGGTCAAGGAGGTCAAGTCCGCGATGGAGCAGCTCCAGATGGACCCGGCCTTCGCCGAGCGCAACGTCAACGAGGGCTTCTCCGGCGGTGAGAAGAAGCGCCACGAGATCCTCCAGCTGGAGCTCCTCAAGCCGAAGATCGCGATCCTGGACGAGACGGACTCCGGTCTGGACGTCGACGCGCTGCGCCAGGTCTCCGAGGGCGTCAACCGCGTCCGCGAGACCGGTGAGGTCGGCACGCTGCTGATCACCCACTACACCCGCATCCTGCGCTACATCAAGCCGGACTTCGTCCACGTCTTCTCGAACGGCCGCATCGCCGAGTCCGGCGGCGCCGAGCTGGCCGACAAGCTGGAGAACGAGGGCTACGAGGCGTACAGCACGAAGGGCGGCGCTTCCGCGTGACACCACTGCACGGCCTCCTCGACACTGAGGCGATCCGCAAGGACTTCCCGATCCTGGACCGCGTGGTCCACGACGGCAAGAAGATCGTTTACCTGGACAACGCGGCGACCTCGCAGAAGCCGCGCCAGGTGCTCGACGCGCTGAACGCGTACTACGAGCGGCACAACGCCAACGTCCACCGCGGTGTGCACGTGCTCGCGGAGGAGGCCACGGCGCTGTACGAGGGCGCGCGCGACAAGGTCGCCGCGTTCATCAACGCGCCGAGCCGCGACGAGGTGATCTTCACCAAGAACGCCTCGGAGTCGCTCAACCTCGTCGCGAACATGCTGGGCTGGGCCGACGAGCCCTACCGGGTGGACCGCGAGACCGAGATAGTGATCACGGAGATGGAGCACCACTCCAACATCGTGCCGTGGCAGCTGCTCTCGCAGCGCACCGGCGCGAAGCTGAAGTGGTTCGGGCTGACCGACGACGGCCGGCTCGACCTCTCCAACATCGACCAGGTGATCACCGAGAAGACGAAGATCGTCTCGTTCACCCTGGTCTCCAACATCATGGGCACGATCAACCCGGTCGACGCGATCGTCCGGCGCGCCCAGGACGTCGGCGCGCTGGTCCTCATCGACGCCTCGCAGGCCGCCCCGCACATGCCGCTGGACGTGCAGGCGCTCGGTGCCGACTTCGTGGCCTTCACCGGCCACAAGATGTGCGGTCCGACCGGCATCGGCGTGCTGTGGGGCCGACAGGAGCTGCTCGAGGACCTGCCGCCGTTCCTCGGCGGCGGCGAGATGATCGAAACCGTCTCGATGCACTCCTCGACGTACGCCCCGGCGCCGCACAAGTTCGAGGCCGGCACCCCGCCGATCGCCCAGGCGGTCGGTCTGGGCGCGGCCGTGGACTACCTGTCCGCGATCGGCATGGACCGGATCGAGGCCCACGAGCACGCCATCACCGAGTACGCGGTGAAGCGCCTGCTGGAGGTCCCGGACCTGCGGATCATCGGCCCGACGACGGCCGAGGACCGGGGCGCGGCGATCTCGTTCGTGCTGGGCGACATCCACCCGCACGACGTCGGCCAGGTGCTGGACGAGCAGGGCATCGCGGTCCGCGTCGGCCACCACTGTGCCCGCCCGGTCTGCCTGCGGTACGGAATTCCTGCGACCACGCGGGCGTCGTTCTATCTGTACTCCACCCCCGCCGAGGTCGACGCCCTCGTCGAGGGGCTGGAGCACGTACGGAACTTCTTCGGGTGAGGGCTGACTGGTGAAGCTGGATTCGATGTACCAGGAAGTGATCCTGGACCACTACAAGCACCCGCACGGGCGCGGTCTGCGCGACGGCGACGCCGAGGTGCACCACGTCAATCCGACGTGCGGTGACGAGATCACGCTACGGGTCAAGCTCGACGGCTCGAAGATCGTGGACGTCTCGTACGAGGGACAGGGCTGCTCGATCAGCCAGGCCAGCGCCTCGGTGCTGAACGACCTGGTGGTCGGCCGCGAGCTCGACGACGCGCTGAAGGTCCAGGAGGTCTTCCTGGAGCTGATGCAGTCCAAGGGCAAGGTGGAACCGGACGACGCGATGGAAGAGGTGCTGGAGGACGCGGTCGCGTTCGCCGGCGTCTCCAAGTACCCGGCGCGTGTGAAGTGTGCCCTGCTGAGCTGGATGGCGTGGAAAGACGCCACTTCGCAGGCACTGGCGAGTGGCACGGCGAGGGAGACCGCATGACCGACAACACTGACGTGACGACCAAGCCCGCTTCCGAGGAGGAAGTGCGCGAGGCGCTCTACGACGTCGTCGACCCCGAGCTGGGGATCGACGTCGTCAACCTGGGCCTGATCTACGGCATCCACATCGACGACTCCAACGTCGCGACGCTGGACATGACGCTCACCTCGGCGGCCTGCCCGCTGACCGACGTCATCGAGGACCAGGCGCGTTCGGCGACCGACGGCATCGTCGCCGACCTCAAGATCAACTGGGTCTGGATGCCGCCGTGGGGCCCGGACAAGATCAGCGACGACGGCCGCGAGCAGCTGCGGGCGCTGGGCTTCAACATCGGCTAGCCTCCTGTGTGATCACTTCGGACGGCCCGTACGCCTCGCGCGTGCGGGCCGTCCGCCGTTGTTCGCCGGATGTATGCCCTGCGGGTGCCCCTCGTTGGCGGCCGTGCCCGAGCGTTTGCGTCGACATCAGCGACGTCGAAGGGCACTCCTCGTGCAGCCTCACGCTTCCCCCTCCGCGCGCGGCACCGGCCTGGCCGCGGCCGCCGCTCTCGCCCTGGGCGCCCTGGGCCTGGCCGCACCGGCCACGGCGCAGGCCGCGAGCTACGGCACCCCGGTGATCACGCTCTCCGCCGCGTACCTGTCGGGGGCGGTCGGGGCGACCGGCGACCCGGTGGTGACGGCGACGGTCTCGCAGAGCGGCGCCGACGCCTCCGCGCTCACGGTCGCCGCCTCCGCCAGCTCGAAGTCCTCTGTCGCGGGGGCGGGCGACGTGACGGTGACGGGGACCGGCGGGGCCCGCCGGGTCGCGGTGGCCGCGCACGGCACCGGCTACACCGACCTGACGCTGAAGGTCACCGGCCTGGGCGGCAAGACCGCGACGAGGACGCTGCACTACGCGGCCTCGCCCGCGGTCCAGTTCGCCGCCGACACCCGCTACCTCACCGGCTCGTCCGACGCCTCGGCGGCGGTGGACGCGGGCGGCGGCTACGTGGTCGTGGCCGACGACGAGTCCAACACGCTGCGGCTGTACGACCGTGCCGCGTCCGGCGCCCCGGTGCGCACCTGGGACTTCAGCTCCGCGCTCGGGGTCTCCCAGGAGATCGACATCGAGGCGGGCGCCCGGGTCGGCGACACGATCTACTGGACCGGCTCGCTGGGCAACAACAAGGACGGCGAGATCAAGGCCGACCGCGCCACGCTCTTCACCACGACGGTGACCGGCTCGGGCGCGAGCACCCAGCTCGCGCTGGGCGGGAAGTACAAGAACCTGCGCGCCGACCTGATCGCCTGGGACAAGGCCAACGGCAACCGCTACGGCTTCGCGGCGGGCGCCGCCGCCGGCCAGGTGCCCAAGCAGATCGACGGCTTCAACGTCGAGGGCCTGGAGTTCGCGCCCGGCAGCACCACCACCGCGTACATCGGCTTCCGCGCCCCGCTGGCCCCGCACGTGGTGGGCGGCAAGGCGCTGATCGTGCCGGTCACCAACATCGACAAGGTCGTCACCGGCACCAAGGCCGTCCTCGGCGCCCCGATCGAGCTCGACCTGGGCGGCCTGAGCATCCGCGACATCCGCAAGAACGCCGCCGACCAGTACCTGATCGTGGCCGGCTCCTGGGCCGCCGACGACAACAGCGACCCGTACGCGCTGTACTCGTGGGACGGCGTCGCGGGCCACGCCCCGGTCAAGCGCGTGCAGTTGCCGACGAGCGACGCGGGCGGCTGGGAGGCCGTCGTGGACGTCCCGGACCTCACCGTGCCGGGCGCCCGCGCGCAGCTGATCACCGACGACGGCTCGGCCGACCTGTACGGCGACGGCACGGAGGCCAAGGACCTCACGCACGCGGAGTGGAAGAAGTCCCGCGCGACCTGGTTCAGCATCGGCTGACCGCGGCCGACCGGTGCAGCCCATGTGTACGCTTGTACACATGGGCTACATCATGCTGGGCGGCGCGATCGCCGCCGAGGTCCTCGGCACCACCGCGATGAAGTACAGCGAGGGCTTCAGCCGGCTCTGGCCCTCCGCGATCACGGTCACCGGCTACCTCATCGCCTTCACGCTGCTCGCGCGGACCCTGAAGACGGTCGAGGTCGGCACCGCGTACGCGATCTGGGCGGGGGTCGGCACCGCGGCCATCGCGGCGATCGGGATGCTCTTCCTGGGGGAGGCGGCGAACGCCGCGAAGGTGCTCGGGGTGCTGCTGGTGATCGCGGGCGTCATCGTCCTCAACCTCGGCGGGTCGCACTGATGCCCCGCCGCCACGACCCCGAGCGGCGGGCGCGCATCATCGACGCCGCGATCCGGGTGGTCGGCGCCCGCGGCATCGCCGGGCTGAGCCACCGCTCGGTCGCCGCCGAGGCGGACGTGCCGCTCGGCTCGACGACGTACCACTTCGCGACCCTCGACGACCTGCTGGTCGCCGCGCTCCGCCAGTCCAACGAGGGCTTCGCCCAGTCCATCCGCGACAGCCCGCTCTTCGCGGACCCGCCCGCGCGGGCGGCCTCCCCGGCCGCACTCGCGGACGAGCTGTCCCGGCTGCTGGAGGTGTGGCTCACCGGCGACCGCACCCTGATCGAACGGGACTACGACCTCTACCTGGCGGCCCTGCGCCGCGAGGCGGTCCGCCCCATCGCGGCGGAGTGGGTCACCCAGGCCACCGACCTCCTCACCCCGCACACCGACCCGGCCACCGCCCGGGCCCTGATCGCCCTCATCGACGGCATCTGCCTCCAGTCCCTGCTGACCAACGCCCCCTACGACCGCGGCTGGGCCCGCGAGATGTTCGGCCGCCTGCTGGCCGGGAGCGCGACGACCTAGGCGGCGGCCGGCCGCGTCCTCGCGCGGACGCGCATGTCGCATGTCGGGCCGGTTGGGCATCGGGCGTGGTCAGCGGCTAGCGTGCGGGGCATGACTGACTCGACCGCTTCGACCGTTGCCCGCTCCACCGGTGCCGTTGCCGCCGGCCTCGCCACCATCGCCGATGACGGCACGGTCCTGGACACCTGGTACCCCGCCCCCGAGCTCGTCGCCGACCCCGGTCCGGCCGGCACCGAGCGGCTGACCGCCGAGCGCGCCGCCGAGCTGCTGGGCGCGGCCGCGCCCAAGGCGCTCGGCCCGGACCCGCGCCGCGGGGTGGAGGTCGTCGCCGTCCGCACCGTGATCGCCTCGACCGACGACAAGCCGCTCGACGCGCACGACGCCTACCTGCGCCTGCACCTGCTCAGCCACCGCCTGGTGCGCCCCAACGGCCAGAGCCTCGAAGGCCTGTTCGGGCTGCTCGCCAACGTCGCCTGGACCTCCATCGGCCCCGTGCCGGTCGCCGGGATCGACGCCACGCGCCTCGCCGCCCGCGCTGAGGGCCTGCACCTGTCCGTCTACGGTGTCGACAAGTTCCCCCGCATGACGGACTACGTCACCCCCGCCGGCGTCCGCATCGCCGACGCCGACCGCGTCCGCCTCGGCGCGCACCTCGCCGCCGGCACCACCGTGATGCACGAGGGCTTCTGCAACTTCAACGCCGGAACTCTCGGGACGAGCATGGTCGAGGGCCGGATCTCGCAGGGCGTCGTCATCGGCGACGGCTCCGACATCGGCGGCGGCGCGTCGATCATGGGCACCCTCTCGGGCGGCGGCAAGCAGGTCGTCTCCATCGGCGAGCGCTGCCTGCTGGGCGCCGAGTCCGGCATCGGCATCGCGCTCGGTGACGACTGCGTCGTCGAGGCCGGCCTCTACGTCACCGCCGGCACCCGCGTCACGCTCCCGGACGGCCGGATCGTCAAGGCCCTGGAGCTCAACGGCGCCGACAACCTCCTCTTCCGCCGGAACTCCACCACCGGCACGGTCGAGGTCCTGCAGCGCACCGGCTCGTGGGGCGGCCTGAACGCACTGCTGCACAGCCACAACTGAGCGACGGCGCCGGGCGGGCCCCGCTCGTCCGGCGCCGCACTCCAGCCCCGCTGCTCGACCCCCGCCCCAGGGCGTTGGCCGTAATCCGGCCAATGTCAGGACCGGCCGACGCGCTCCGGTTCCGACCCTGGCGCGGTACGGGCCGGTCCCCCAATATGGCGCCACGAGGGGGAAGCGGTCAGGGGGCGGGCCGCGCTGTGCGCCCGCGCTCCTTCGACCCGCTTCGGGGTGAACGGGGTGAACGGGGGTCCGCGGATGTCGATCCTGTCGTGGCGCAGCCGCACGGTCAACGACATCGGGGCCGCGCCGGCCGTACCGCTGGACGCGCCCGGATCCGGGCGGGGCCGCCGGAAGTACGCGGTGCGGCGGCACGTCGCCGACACTCCCGTCACCCGGCGCCTCGCGGCAGGCGTCCACGTGCGGCGCGACCGGGCCGCCGAGCTGCGCCGGCGGCTGATGGAGGCGGGGGAGCGGATGGCGGGCCATCGCGGCCCGGCCCCGCGGTCCTCCGGCCCCTCACCCGAGACCGGCGAGCGGATCGCCGCCTGGGCCATCGCCCACGTGCTGCGCTCGCCGCTGCGGCCGGTGCCGTCCTACGGCTTCGGGCTGGCGACGATCCTCACCCACTGCGTGGCCGCCCGCCGCCAGCAGCGGCTGCGCGTGCTCGCGCTGTGGGCCGCGTTCGGCCTGATGTCCCTGTGGCACCCGCGGGCCCTGGTGGTCTGGCTCATCGTGGTCCTGGTGACCCAACTGCTGACCGGCGGCGGGGCGATGGGGCTGCTGCGCCGGGGCGCCGGCTCGGTCGTCGTGACCGCGCTCCTCGCCGTCCTGGTCGTCTGGGCCTGGGTGGTCGCCCGGTCGCACAGCGGGTTCCTGCACGACACCGTCATCGAAGCGCTGCACACCGCCGGGTGGCTCGCCGTCCTGCTCACCGTCGTCCACCTCGCCGACCGGGTGGCGGCGCTCGGCTACACGCAGTCGCTGCGGCCGGCCAGGAAGACCGTGGCGCAGCGGCCGCGCGGGGCCCCGTACGCGGCGAGCCGGATCGCCGCCATCGAGGAGATGGAGACCTGGCAGACCATCCCCTACGTCCGGGAGGGGTCGATCAGCCACTTCCTGGGCGCGGGGCGCGACGCCTGGTTCCCGGGGGCGGTGCGGCTCCAGCTGACCGCCGCCGGCCCGGACGACAGGAACGGGCGGGCGCGGGACCCGGACGACGAGGAGTACGACGCCGACTCCGAGGAGCACCGCGCGTCCCACGGGCCGCACGGGTACCGGACGTTCGAGGCCGACGACCTGCTCGACCGGGTGCGGGACGAGCTGCTCGCGCTGAGCGGCAACCTGACGGAGACCCACGCGCTGCCCAACTGCGACGTGGCGGAGATGTACGTGACGCCCGCGTACCTCTGGCGGGACCTCAGGAACCCCCGCGGAGGGGGCTGGCCGGAGCCCGAGGCGGAGGCGATGTGCCTCAACGGGCGCAGCTCGCCGTCCAGCGCGCACTCCCGCCGCTACCTGTCGGCGCAGGTGGTGAGCTGGGGCGGGCACGTCGTGGTCACGGTCTTCGTCCACGCGGCCCTGGAGGGCAGGACGCTGCACTTCGTGACCCGGCCGCACATCATCGCCCCGCCGTTCTTCCAGGCGGCCGGCCGGGTGCGCCGGGGGCGCCGGCTCGCGCTGCAGATCGCCAAACTGCCGGTGGACTGCGTCGCGGACACCGTCGCGCTGGCGGCCCGCGCGTACCGTGCGACCGGCCACGCCCTGCGCACCCTGCCGCCCGCCCGCGAGCACCAGGCGCCCGCCGCGCAGCCGCCGCGCCCCGACCAGCCGCTGAGCCTGCGCGAGCGCTACGCGATGCGGACCGTCACCGACATGCACCAGGAGGAGGACGTCCGGCGCCACGTGTCGATCCTGCAGAAGTGGATGTTCAACGCGGTCGAGGAGTTCCTGGAGGAGCACGGCGTCGCCGTCGCGGGCTTCGTCCGCCAGGTGGCCATCATCCAGAACAACACCCTGGTCTACGGCGACTCCAACCTGGTCAACATCGCCGCGGCCACCGCCACCGCCGTCACCGCCGACGACGCCACGGAGCGGTTGCCGGGCGCGGGACGGGTGTGAGTCGGCGGCCGGACGGCCGGGGGACGACGCCGGGGCGCCCGCCGTGACGGCGGGCGCCCCGGGTCGCGGAGGCGTTACGGGCGGATGCGGGCGACCTGGGGGTCGTGGTCGCTGGCCTGGTCGGCGAACTCGGCGTTGATGTGGACCACGTCGTAGTCCGGCGTGCCGAGGGAGGGGCTGACCAGGATGTGGTCGAGCACCTGCGAGTTGCCCTGGTAGACGTAGGAGTAGCGCTCGCTCGGACGCAGCGACAGGGCGAGGTCCTTGAGCGCGCGGCCCTCGGTCAGGCGCAGCCCGGCGGCGGAGAACTCGTAGTCGTTGATGTCGCCGAGCACGACGACCCGGGCGTCCTTCTGGACCGCCTGGATCTGCCGCACGAAGGTGTTGACCTGGACGGACTGCTGCAGGCGCTTGGTCTCGGAGCTGCGCACCACCGGCTGGACGCGGCTGGTCAGGGGCGCGTCGCCGCCCTTCGAGGCGAAGTGGTTGGCGATGACGATGACGGGCTTGCCGCGGAAGGAGAACTCGCCCGCGAGCGGCTTGCGGCTGTCGGCCCAGGCGCTGTCGCCGGGGGCGATGCGGCCGGGGGAGACGCTGAGCGCGGCCCTGCCGTGGTTGCTGGACACCCAGACCGGCGTGGTGGCGTCGCCGCCGGGCCGGTCGGTGAAGGAGACCCGCGCCGCGTTGAAGAGGAACGCCTGGCGGATGTTGCCGCCGGGCTCGCCGCCGTCGGTCCCGTTGGTCGGGTCGATGGAGCGCCACTGGTAGCGCGGGCCGCCCGCGGCGACGATCGCGTCGATGAACTTGTTGAGCGTCTGGTCGGCGGCGACCGTGCCGTCGTTGACCGCGCCGTTGTTGTCCTGGATCTCCTCCAGGGCGACGATGTCGGGCGACGCGAGGTGCGTGACGACACCCGCGGCGAGCCGGTCGAACTTGGCCTGCGGGTCGGACGGGTCCAGGTTCTCGACGTTGTACGTCGCGACCGCCAGCTCGTCCTTGCGCTGCTTGCGCGTCGTCTCCGGCTGCAGGCCGTGCGAGGCGACGGTGCCGAGGGTGCGGGCGGTGAGGGTGTAGCCGCCGAACTGGTTGTAGTCCAGCGGGCCCTCGGTGGTGCCGGTCAGGACGTCGCCGACGTTCGCGGTCGGGAAGGGCTGCTGGGCCGTCGGGACCAGGGACTGGATCTGCAGCCGGCCGGAGTTCTGGTTCGCGTAGGAGCCGTAGACCGTGCCGCCGCGCGCGGACGGGTTGTCCTCGGGCCGGACCGTCACCCACAGCTCGGAGTACGGGTCGGTGGCGCCGACCACGCGGGTGTCGGCGACCTGGACGTTCATGCCCTCCAGGGACTCGTACAGGTCCAGCGCGTACGCCGCGGGCCGCAGCGGCAGCGCCTCGATGCTGTTGCCGGCGGCCGGGTCGCCGGCCGGGACGTACGCGGCCGGGACGGCGGCGCTGTTCAGGACCACCGGGGCGGGCAGCGCGTTGCCGGAGGAGACGACCGTGACGACCGGCTTGGTGATCTCGGTGACGGACTGGTCGCCGGCGGCCTTGCCGCCCGGGTAGAACTCGCTGACCGTGCCGGAGACCGTCACCGAGTCGCCGACCGCCACCGTGGGGGCGGAGCTGGTGAAGACGAAGACGCCCTCGCTGGTCGCCGGGTCCGCGTCCGGCGTCGGGTCCTGCAGCCAGAAGCCCTTGGAGGAGCCGTAGGTGCGGACGCCGGTCACGATGCCGGGCACCGCGGTCACCGCCTGGCCGGCCAGCGGGGAGAGCCGGGTGGCGCCCTGCAGGTCGTGCACGCGCACACCGTCGGCGGCGGACGTGTCCGCGGTCGCGGACTGCGGCATGGCGATCAGCCCGGCCGCGAGCGCGGCGGTGACTATGGCGCCGATGGAGCGAGGGGTGGTCAACGTGGCCTCCGTGAGGGCAAAGGTCTCTGGAACAAGGTGCGGGAGTTGGTGGGGCGCGGGTCTCCCGAGCAAAGGTCTACGCGCGTCAATTTCCTTGTAGGGGGCGTGTGTTGTCAAGAGCCGGACAAGGGACGAAAAGGGAACGAACCCTGAAGGGGAGATGAACCGGACCTGCCGCCTCCCGACGCGTCTAGGCTGGGTCCGCGCTGCCTCGCACGCGCGGCGCTGTCACCCCCCACCGCTGTTGAGGAGAACCCCGCCATGGCCGCTGACCGCCTCGCCCTGCCGCCCGTGCGGCTGCTTCCCGAGGACGAGCTGGCACGGCTCGCGCTCGCCGTGCCGCTGCTGGAGCGCGCGGTCCGGCTGGCCCGCTGGGCCGGGCCCGGCACCCGGGTCGACGTCATGGGCGAGCTGACGGAGGACGACCGGCTGCGCGCGGCGGCCGAGCTGGGCCTCGCCGACGACCAGGACGGGCTGGCCGAGACCTCCCAGGCCTGGGGCATCGCCATCGACACCGGCCTGGTCGAGCTGGAGATCGACGAGGCCGCGGGCCAGACCACGGAGTCCGGCGAGCCCGCGGGCAGCGCACTGCCCGGCGAGGCGCTCGCCCAACTGACCGCGGGCGAGCCGCAGGACGTGCTGGAGGTGTGGCTCGCCACCGCCGAGACCGCCCTCGGCGAGGCCGCCTCGCCCGACCTGGAGGGGCTGCGCGCCGCCATCGGCGGCGACGGGCAGGACGACGACGGCGTCCTGGACCTCGACGCGCTGGACTGGGACCCGGAGGAGGAGGCCGAGTTCCTCGACGCGGCGCTCGCCAACCTCTACGCGTACACCGCGATGGAGGAGGCCGGGTACGAGGCCGTGCCGCTGCCCGTGCTCGCGGCCTCGCTCGTCGTCCCCGACGACATGGCCGAGCCGACGGACGACGTCCTGGAGGAGGTCACCGAGGTCATGATGCGGCTGGACGACCACTTCCGGCTGCTCGCCCCCACCGGCCTGATCGAGTACCAGCCGGTCGACGACGCGCTCATCGAGGAGGACGAGGAAGGGGCGGCCGGTGACGGTGACGCGGCCTTCGACCGGGACTTCTCGGGCGAACTCGACCCGGAGGAGGTCTCCCGCTACGGCCTGGTCCGGCTCACCCCGCTCGGCGTCTTCGGCGTCCGCGCCCGGCTGCTCGACGCGGGCGCCCACGCCCCCGCCGTCGGCGACCTCGCCGACCGGCCCGGGTCCGTGCTCCTGGAGGCGATGACCGACTACCCGGACCAGGCGGCCCGCACCGAGGCCGAGCTGTGGCTCGACGGCCGCAAGCCCGTCGAGGCGGCCCGCGAGCTGCTCGCCGCGTCCACCGGCGACGACCTGGGCGCGCCCGGCCGCCGGCTGATGTGCCAGCAGACCCTCAGCCTGCTCGGGGCCGACGCGGAGCCCGCGCTGCGCGAGGTCCTGGACGACCGCCGGCTCGGCGGGCTCGCCCGGGTGTGGCTGACCGAGCGCGGCGCGCCGGACGTCCCCGCGCCGGACGAGGCGATGGTGTTCTGGCTGACGGTCGACACGCTGGCCGCGCAGCTCGACGCGGAGCACGCCCCCGAGCTGCTCGCCGAACTCGTGACCGGCCTCGTCGCCCAGCACGACGGCTTCTTCGACGCGGTGTGGCGCGTCGACCACCCGGCCACCTCCGACGTCCTGGAGGCGATGGGGCGGCTGCACCCCGACAAGTCGGTCGCCAAGACCGCCCGCAAGGCCGCGTTCAAGGCCCGCTCCAAGGCGGGCACTGGACGCTAGCCGGCGCCCGGAGGACAGCGGTGCGCCGGCCGGGCCGTCGGAACCCGGCCCGGCCGGCGCGCTCCCGGTGGAGCACTCGCTGAACAGCCCGCAGGCACTCGGGCGCTCAGGCCGTCAGCACTCGAACTTCGTGGTGTGCTTGAACGAGGACGACGCCCCGTCGAAGCCGTACGTTCCGCGGTAGGCCGGCGGGTTCTGGTACTCGCCGACGATCGTGATCGTGTTGGCGCAGGAGCCCTGCCCCGACCGCTTCGCGTCGAGCCGGATCTGTTCGCCGAGGAAGCCGCCGGTGATGTCCCACGGCGCACCGCAGATGCCGGAGGTGATGTGGCCGCCGGTGATCACGTGCGGGTAGGTGTTCGGGTTGTACGTGACCTCGATGCCGAAGGACACCGCGCCGTTGTGCAGTTCCAGCTTGGCCGTCGTCTGGACGGCCTTGTCGGACACGTCCGCCTGCGGCCCGAAGGCCTCGTCACGGGACTTGACCTCGGCGCCCTGGGGGTTGATGAAGCGGTGCTCCGAGCGCTGTTGGCGCTGCTTCTTCTGTGCTTGGGTGGTCATGGTTCCCCCCTCTCAGGCCAGCTGCTCGGCGATCTCGACGCGCAGCAGGGCGCGTACGTTCTCGATGTGGTTGAGCACGGTGACGGTGTTGGACCCCGCGAAGAGCAGCCCGACCGCGACGCTGTCGAGCGACGTCACCAGGGACCCGGAGTCACCGCCGGCCGAGATGTTGGTGGTGAGGATCTGGTCCTTGAAGCGGGCGGTGCCCGCCGTGCCGTAGTTGACGTCGATGACGGCGTCGACCGAGACGATCCGGCCGATCGTGAAGTTCGTGGTGCGGCCGGTCTTCTTGACGAGGTCGCCGACGGCCACGTTGGACTTGCGCCGCCAGGCGCGCGGCGGGCCGCAGTAGTTCTGGTCGCGGGTGGCGTCCTGGAACTCCACCCTGCCCAGCGCGCAGTCGACGACGTTGTTGTGCTGGTCCAGCGGGGTCTGCGGTGCGAACTGGATCGGGATGAAGCGGCTCAGCGTCGCGATCCGGTCGGCCGGGTCCGTCCCGCCGTCGAACACGCCGGGCTGCAGGATCGCCGAGCCGATCTGCGCCCGGTTGGAGTCGGCGAGCACGTGGTTGTTGCTGAGGATGTAGTACTGCGAGGGCGAACCGATGCCGGGTCCCGGCGGGTCCGTGGTGGCGCCGGGCAGGAAGTCGTACACCACGCTGCCCAGCGTGCCCGCGGTCACCGCGATGTTGCCGACCGAGAAGCCGGACGGGGCCGGCCGCATCCGGCGCTTGAGCACCTGCGGTTCGGCCAGGCTCAGGCCCAGCTCCTCCAGTTGCAGCTGCTGCTCCGACATACTGCCGTCGGCGCGGGAAGAGCCGCCCTCGCGCTGGAGTTCACGGTACTGGCGCGGCGACTGCCGCTGTGCCGCCACATGCCCGACGGCCAGGACGTCGGTCGGCGTTCCGTCGTCCATCTGCCGCGGGACGACGTCCCGCTCGGGCAGCATCGACTCGGGCAGCTTCTGCGTCACGAAGACCAGAACGGCCTCCTCGCCGGTCGGCTCCCCGTCGGTCCACTTCATGCCGTGACCGAAGCCGACCACGTTGGAGAGGGGAGACTGCGGCCGCAGGAACTCGGACAGTGCCTGCTGCTTCGAGGAATCGCTCACACGCCCACCGGTGGGGCCGCGCATCATTTCGGGTCGGCTCACGCCTGACCACCTCTTCCTCTTCGGAGTCCTGATCGGAGTTCCGATCGGAGTCCTGATCGGAACCCTGCTCGGGGTTCGCGGTTCCGGTGCCTCACGGCGCCGCGACCGGCCGACCGGCTTCCTGCGACGGCCGCGGGCCGACAGGCCGCGGGTCGCACCGCCGGGTCATCCGCCCAGCGCGGTCACATCTCCGACGGCGAGCACCTGTACCGGCACGCCGTCCAGTTCGGCCGGAACCACATCTTCAGCGCGGAGCTCGGCGCGGGGTACTTTGCGGCTGACGAAGACGACTATCAGGTCCTCGCCGGTCCGCTCGTCCCGCCCGGTGCCGACTCCGGTGACGTTGGCCAGCTGCATGAGCCGGCTCTCGTGACGGATGCGGGCCTCTTTGGCGTCCATGCGCTCCGCCTCCCCCACGGATTGGTGCGACACCTGCCGGTCTATTGCGACCCGTGAGGAAGGTCAAGCACTTTCACACGGAAATTCGTACATCAGGGTGTTGGTCATGACTTGACCTTGTATACGAAGATTCTTTACGGGTTTTACAGCTTATCCATATGTGGCTTCCCGGTGGCCGGATGTCGTTCATGTGGCGTTCGTCTCGGGAAGGGAACGTGACCGCCGCAGCCCGCGACAGAAGGAGCCCCAGAGTGCCGCTCAGCCGTAGAGACTTCGTTCAGCGCACAGCCATCACCGGTGCCGGCGTGGCCCTGGCAGGTGCCGTCGACGTCCTCGCCACCGCCCCGGGCGCGCTCGCCGCCGACACCCCCGCCACAGCCGCCGCCAAGCCGGGCGCCGGGCACCACGCGCCCGAGCTGGGCTACGGCCCGATCATCGAGGACCCGAAGGGCCTGCTCGGGCTGCCGGCGGGCTTCTCGTACCGGGTGATCACCCGCACCGGCGTCACCAAGCTGGAGACCGGCGAGTCCACCCCGTCCAACCACGACGGCACCGCCACCTTCGCCGGCGTGCGCGGGGCGACGCTGCTCGTCAACAACCACGAGCTGAAGGGCAAGCGGGCCGACTGGCCGCACCCGGTGCCGCTCATCGAGGGCCTGGTCTACGACCCGGCGGCGTCCGGCGGCTGCACCGTCGTGGAGGTCGCCAAGCACGGCGACCACGTCGCCGAGTGGGTCGGCATCGCCGGCACCTCCACCAACTGCGCGGGCGGCGCGACCCCCTGGGGCACCTGGCTGACCTGCGAGGAGACCGAGGACAAGGCCGGCCAGAACGGCATGACCAAGGACCACGGCTACGTCTTCGAGGTCGACCCGTACAACCGCAGGGCCAACCGCGACCCCAAGCCGATCAAGGCGCTGGGCCGGTACGCGCACGAAGCGGTCGTCGTCGACCCCAAGCGCGGCCACCTGTACCTGACCGAGGACGCGTCGGGCCCGAACGGGCTGCTCTACCGCTGGACGCCGCCGGCCGGCTTCCACCACGGCCGCGGGCGGCTCGACACGCTCGGCGAGACCGCCGGTGTGCTGCAGGCGTTCAAGTGCTTCGACTCGGGCGGCAAGTTCGTCGACGACCTGTCGCGGGCGACGCGGACCGGCACCGTCTACGGCGTGGACTGGGTCGACGTCCCGGACCGCGACGCGAAGACGGTCTCGGTGCGCAAGCAGTTCGCGGCGGGCGAGGTCACCCGGGCCCGCAAGCTGGAGGGGATGTGGTGGGGCGACGGCGGCACGTACATCGTCTCGTCCTTCGCCCGTGCCGAGAGCCCGGTGCCGCACGACGGCGCCGTCTGGTTCTACGACCCGAAGCGCCGCACGCTGACCCTCAAGGTGCTGCTCGGCGTCAACGCCGACCCGGGCGCCGACGGCCCGTTCGACGGCCCGGACAACATCACCGTCTCGCCCTACGGCGGCCTGGTCATCGCCGAGGACGGCGCGGGCATCCAGCACCTGTTCGGCGCGCTGGACGACGGCCGCACCTACCCGATCGCCCGCAACGAGCTGAACATCGGCACCGACCTGGAGCCGGAGTACAGCGAGTTCACCGGGGTGACCTTCTCGCCCGACGGGCACACCCTGTTCGCCAACATCCAGGAGCCGGGGATCATGCTCGCGATCACCGGCCCCTGGCGTCGGCAGAAGCACTGCTGACCCGGTGACCCGCCGGCGGCCGAACGGCCGGCCGGCGGGCTGACGGGCTCCGGGCCGGCAGCCGGCCGCCGTGGCGCTACAGCGCCGCCGCGGCCGGCTTCACCATGCCCTTGGCGCTGCGCGAGTCGATGAAGTCGCCCAGCGCGGTCATCTCCCACTCGCCGGAGAACTGCTTGACCATCTTGCACATCAGGACGCCGGTGCGGGCCTCGCCGTTGGTGAGGTCGAAGCGGACCAGCTCCTCGCCGGTGGCGCCGTCCAGCAGCCGGCAGTACGCCTTGGCCACCTTGTTGAACTTCTGCCCGGAGTACGAGTTGACGGTGAAGACGAGGCCGGTGACCTCGGGCGGCAGGCCGCCGAGGTGGACGGTGATCGTCTCGTCGTCGCCGGAGCCCGCGCCGGTGAGGTTGTCGCCGGAGTGCTGGATGGCGCCGTTGATGATGCTGAGCCGGCCGAAGTAGCAGGTCTCGATGTGGTTGCGGGTCGGGCCGTACGCGATGACGGACGCGTCCAGGTCGATGGAGCGGCCGCCGAAGGCGGGCTCCCAGCCCAGGCCCAGCCGCACCGAGGACATCAGCGGCCTGCCGCCCTTGACCAGGGAGACGGACTGGTTCTTCGTGAGGCTGACCCGGCCCTTGTCCAGGTTGATCTTCGTGGGCGCGGGCGGGGCGGCCGGCGGGGCGGGCGGGGCCGGGGGCTGCGGCGGCAGTGCGCTCGGCATGGCGGGCGGCGGGCCGAAGCCCTGCGGGGCGGCGGGCGGCTGCGGGGCGGCGGGCGCGGCGGGTGCCTGCGGGGCCGCGGGCGCCGCCGGGGCGGCCGCGGGCTCCTCCACGCTCACCCCGAAGTCGGTGGCGATCCCGGCCAGGCCGTTGGAGTACCCCTGGCCGACCGCGCGCACCTTCCACGCGCCGCCGCGCCGGTAGACCTCGGCGACCACGAGCGCGGTCTCCGAGCCCAGCCGCGGCGGGGTGAACGTCGCGATGACGCTGCCGCTGTCGGCGTCCCGGACCGTGGCCGTGGGCTCGGTGCCGGCGAAGGTGGCGTTCGCCGCGTCCAGGCTCGCCGTCACGACGATCTTCTCGATGCCCTCGGGCACCGCGCCGGTGTCCACGGTGATCGAGTCGGGTCCGGTGCCGCGGCCCGACTGGTGGCTCACGCCCGGGCCGTTCGGCTGGTTGTAGAAGACGAAGTCGTCGTCCGAGCGCACCTTGCCGTCGGCGGTGAGCAGCAGGCCCGACACGTCGAGCCGCACGGGTGCGGTGACGTCCACCGCGACGCGCGGTACGGAGAGCGGGACATTCGAGCCGGGTGTCATAGCGGTCATGCCCCGCTAACGATCGACCGGGCTTTGCGGTTCCATTACCTTGCTCCACCGGTCGGGAACGGCCTGGTCGCACGGGCCGCAGGGCCGTACGGCCCGCCGGAGCGGCGTCCCGCGCCGTCAGTACGGCCAGACGGGCGGGTTCGTGCAGAAGGGGCCGCCCAGGTGGGCGTGGTCGGGGTTGGCCGGGTCGAGCTCGCCGTGCTCGGCGATGAGGGCGGCGGCGAAGGGCTCGGAGTCGTCCTGCGGCTCGTACCCGAGCTTGCGGGCCGTCGTCAGGTCCCACCACAGGCGGGTGTTGGCCGAGCTGCCGTAGACGACGGTGTGCCGGACGTCCTCGGCGGTGAGGGCGGCGTGCAGCAGCCGGGCGCAGTCGGCGGGGCTCATCCAGACCGAGAGCATCCGCACGGAGGTCGGCTCGGGGAAGCAGGAGCCGATCCGCAGCGAGACGGTCTCCAGGCCGTGCAGGTCCCAGTAGAGGGAGGCGAGGTCCTCGCCGAAGCACTTGGAGAGCCCGTAGAAGGTGTCCGGGCGGCGCGGGGTGTCGATGGGGATCAGCGGGTCGTCACCGGTGGGGCGGGGGGTGAAGCCGACGGCGTGGTTGCTGGAGGCGAACACGACGCGCGGCACGCCCTCCAGGCGCGCCGCCTCGTAGAGGTGGTAGGTCCCCTCGATGTTGGAACGCACGATTTTCTCGAAGGGTGCTTCCAGGGAGATGCCCGCGAGGTGGATGATCGCGTCGACGCCCCGGACCGCCTCGCGCAGCGCGTCGGCGTCCGTGAGATCGGCCGTGATGGCGTCCGGCGCCCCGTCGACGGGCCGGACGTCCAGCAGGCGGAGCTCGTAGCCGTACGCGGGCAGCAGTTCACGCATCAGGGTGCCCAGGCCGCCCGCGGCGCCGGTGAGCAGGATGGTGCGGGGAACGGGCATTGTTCTCCTCCGTGGACATCATTCATATCTATGGACAGGCTAAAGAGAGCCCTCGGCACCGTCAAGGCATGTCCGTTCGCTTGACCGGCGCGGCCGGGCTCGCTTAGCGTGGCAGCGTTCACGAATATGGACGTGAATCAGAAGAGCGCACAGCCAGAAGAGCGCACAGAACTTCAAGGGGATCCGATGACCTCAGCCTCACTTGCCGAGCGCCTCGACGGCCTGCTGTTCTTCCCCGTCACGGCCTACGGTCCGGACGGTGAGCTGGACCTCGACACCTTCCGCGCGCACGTGCGCCAGGGGATCGAGGCGGGCGCGGCGGCGGTCTTCGCGTGCTGCGGCACGGGCGAGTTCCACGCGCTGACCCCCGAGGAGTTCCGCGCCTGCGTCGCCGCGGCCGTCGAGGTCTCGGCCGGCCGGGTGCCGGTCGTCGCGGGAGCCGGCTACGGGACCGCGCTGGCGGTGCAGTTCGCGCGGCTGGCCGAGGACGCGGGCGCCGACGGGCTGCTCGCCATGCCGCCCTACCTCGTCGTCCCGGACCAGGCCGGCCTGCTCCGCCACTACTCCGGCCTGGCCGCAGGCACCGGGCTCGACATCATCGTCTACCAGCGCGACAACGCCGTCTTCGACCCGGAGACCGTCGTCGAGCTGGCGAGGATCCCCAACATCATCGGCCTCAAGGACGGCCTCGGCGACCTCGACCTGATGCAGCGGATCGTCAGCGCGGTCCGCACCGACCTGCCCGAGCGCGACTTCCTCTACTTCAACGGGCTGCCCACCGCGGAGCTCACCGGCCTCGCCTACCGCGGCATCGGCGTGCTGCTGTACTCCTCGGCCGTCTTCTGCTTCGCGCCCGAGATCGCCCTCGCCTTCCACAAGGCGCTGAACACCGGCGACGACGCGACCGTCAACCGGCTCATCGACGGCTTCTACCGGCCGCTGGTCGCGCTGCGCAACCAGGGCCGCGGCTACGCGGTCTCCCTGGTCAAGGCGGGCGTCCGGCTGCGCGGCCTGGACGTCGGCGAGGTGCGGTCCCCGCTGGTGGAACCCGCGCCCGCGCACGTCAAGGAGCTCGCCGAACTGATCGAGCGCGGAACGGCGCTGCTGAGCGACAGCTGACGACAGCTGACGGACGGGCACCCGGTGCGGCCGCACCGGGCCCGCGTGTGCCGACCCGCCGTATGAGGAGCCACAGTGAAAGCCTCCGCCTTCGTCTACCCCTGGGACGTCGTCGGTGATCCGGACGCCCCGCGCCGGATCGCCGACCTCGGCGTGCAGCAGGTCACGCTCGCGTCCGCGTACCACTCCACCCGCGCCCTGACCCCCCGCCATCCGCGCGGGCGCATCGTCACGGCCCGGCACGCGGCGGTGCTCTACCCGCCGGACCCGCAGCGCTGGAGCGGGCGCTCGCTGCGCCCCTACCCGCAGGCGTGGGTGCCGGCGACCGACGCGTACGGGGAGGCGGCGGCCGCGCTGTCGGCGGCCGGGCTCGCCGTCCACTCCTGGGTGGTGCTCGCGCACAACTCCCGGATGGGCGACGAGTTCCCGCGCACCTCGGTGCGCAACGCCTACGGCGACCGCTACCCGTGGGCGCCGTGCATCGCACAGCCCGAGGTGCGCGCCTACGCCGTCGACCTCGCGGTGGAGGCGGCGGTCCGGCCGGGGAGCGACGGCACCGAGCTGGAGTCCTGCGGATGGTACGGATTCAGCCATCTGCACGCGCACGACAAGGTCGGGGGAGTGCCGCTGGACGGGTCGGCGCAGTACCTGATGTCGCTCTGCTTCTGCCGCACCTGCCGGGACGGCTACTCGGGGCTCGGCCAGGACCCCGACGCGCTGCAGAGCGCCGTGCGGACCGCGCTGGCGCCCGTCTGGTCCGGCGAGCGGGAGCCGGCGCCCGGCGACCGCGCGGCCGAGTGGGCCGGGGTCGAGAAGCTGCTCGGCGCGGACCTGGCCGGGGCGACGCTGTCCTGGCGCGCGATGGTGGCGCGGCACCTCCAGCGCGAGGTGGTCGCGGCGGTCCGCGCGGCGGCCCGCCCCGGCTTCCAGGTCCTGCTGCACGCCGACCCGGGCCCGCACCGAACGGGCGCCAACGTCGGCGTCGACGCCGAGGACGTGCTCGCGCACGCCGACGGCCTCGTCCTGCCCTGCGCCGGCGGCCCGGCGGAACGGGCCGCCGTCCTCGGCCCCTTCGGCGCCCACCGGCGCCCCGGCACCGTCCTCGCCGCCAACTTCCCGGTCGTGGCCGGCATGGGCGGCAGCCCCGGCACGCTGGCCGCCGACCTCGCCCACGCCGCGGACCTCGGCGCCACCGAGGTCCGGCTCTACCACGCGGGCCTGGCCTCCGACGCGGACCTGGAAACGGTCCGCTCGGCGCTCGGCACCCTGCGGTCCTGAACCGATTTGTAGGGTGCGCCACCGGCCTGTAGAACTGCCCTCACGTGTCAGAACAGCCTGTGGGGGGCCCTTCCGTGACCGCTGAACCACCCGTTTCCGGAGGAGATTCCGGCATACCGGACGATGTCTGGGAGAAGTTCGTCCGGGACACCGAACAGGACATCCGGGCGCAGGCTCCGAAGGAGCCCTCGGCGCGCGCCCGGATGGTGACGGAACGGCTCCGCCGCGAGGCGGAACTCGCCGCGCAGCAGCAGAAGAAGGGCAGCCGCTGGGGGCGCCGCGCGCGGGCGGCGCGGCCCGTGGAGCCCGCGGGCTGGCGCACCGGGACCACCTGGCACGAGAAGGAGCGCCGGGCGACCCGGCGGCGGTGGCGCGGGGCGCTGGGCGTGCTCGCGGTGGTGGTGGTCCTCCTGGCGGTGCTCAACCCGTCCACCGCGCTGGACTGGCTGCACGGCGACTTCAGCGGCTCCGGCGCCTCGGCGGACTCCGCCGACCAGACGGGCTACCGGTCCGACGGCTCCGGCCGCCCGCCCGCCACCCTCCCCCCGGAGACGGCCCCGCCCACGGCCGCCCCGCCCGCCGACCCGATGGCGGACACCCCGACGCTCGCGGAGCCCTTCCGCGGCTCGCCGGCCCTGCTGTACGCGAACGGCGAGGCCGGGATCGTGCTGCCCGCGGCGAAGCCGGTGGGGCGGATGACGCGCGAGCAGGTGGCGGGCGCGCTGGACCGGACGAAGCAGTTCCTGATCGACACGAACCTCAACCCGGCGACGCTGCGGGGGGAGCGCCCGCAGGTCGCGATGAACCTGATCGACCCCTGGGAGTCGGACGTCATCGCGAGCTGGGACACCGCCTTCAGCAAGCCCGGCAAGAGCCACAACCCGCTGACCGTGGCCAGCCGGTTCGATCCGGCCGAGGTGCGGCTGGTCGGCGACGTGGTCAAGACCCGCGGCCTGGTCACGTTCGCGGAGGGCAAGGGCGGTTCGGTCGCCGTGCACGCCGACGTCACCTTCGTCTACGGGGTGACCGCCGCCGACGGCCGTTCGACGGCCGTCTCCCGCACCATCGTGCGGCGCGTGCTGGACTTCGAGGTCGCCGACCCCCGGGTGAAGAACGTGACCGCGGGCAAGCTCTGGATCACCGACTACCGCCAGGACCTCGGCAACTCGGCCTGCGACATCACCGACGGCTTCCTGCACCCCGAGATCGACCCCGCGGACGGCCCCGGCACGACCCCGGGCCCCTCCGCCTCGGCCGTCGACCCCTACGACCGCAGCAAGCCCGTCGCCCCGGCCGAGGGCTGCGGCCAGGTCACCCGCGTCTGACCGGACCCGACCCCGGCTACCCGCCGGCCGAGGCCAGCGGCGCGAAGGCGGCGAGCGACATCTCCAGGTCCTGCCGCCCGGCGTCGTCCGGCGGCAGCCCCGGCAGCCGGGCGGCGGCGAACTCCCGCGCCGCCGCCCACACCGCGGCGACGACGGTCCGCACGTCCGACCGGTCGACCGGCGTACCGGGGGCCCGCGTGGTGAGCGTCCCGTCCTTCGTCAGCGAGAACTTCAGCGAGAAGGACGAGTCGACCCCGCCGAACGTGTACCCGCCGCGCCCGGCTTCGACGAGCGACCGCAGACCGTCCAGCAGCAGCGAGACGGAAACGTAGATCATCATCGCCTGGTCCGGAACCTGCGCGCGCGACGAGTACACCCCCAGGTTCCCCTCCACCTCCATGTGCCCGAGGTCGAACCCGGAGGGCGGCGGCACATCGTCGGCGGAGAACACGAATCGCATTACGCCCCAAAACTCTTTCCGAAGGGGAAGAAGGTGACCACCCGGTTCGCGTCGTGTGAATCGACCAGGACATGGTACTTGGCAGTGAAACCGTTGACCGTCATCTTCTTCTCGAACAACTGCATGCGTTTGGCCGGGTCGGAGATCCGGTTCCCCTTTCGTACCGCGGTCGTCGCGGCCTTGAGCACCTGCTCGCGGGTGGTGGTGGGCGGCATCAGGCTGCTCAGGCCGCCGTGGTTGGGGATGGTGCCCGAGATGTGGCGGCCGTCGATGTGAATCCAGCCCTCCTTGACGTTCCCGTCCTCGATACGCGGCTTCTGCCGGCAGAGGGCGAGGCCGTACGGGTCGATCCATGCCGTCGGGTTCGGGACGTACCAACCGGGATTCGGGCCACCGGCGAGACCGAGAGGGTCGAGGCTCTGGAAGCGGCCGACCGTCGGATCGTAGTAACGGAAGTAGTTGTAATGCAGCCCGGTCTCGTCGTCATGGTATTGACCGGGGAAACGCAGCGGGCATTCGGTTTCGCCGCGCGGGTCGGACAGCGCGTTTCCCCACAGGCTGGTCCGCAGGCTCCAGCCGATGTGCCCGTCAGGGGAGACGAGTTCCGTCGGGGTGCCGAGCAGGTCGGTGACGATGCCGTAGAAGCGCTCGTCGAACTCGTCCTGGGACGCGTCGCCCAGTGGAACGCGATCGGTCTGCGCCACCGGCAGTCCGCTGTCCGGAGCCCAGTCGAGCGTCAGGGTGCGGCCCTGCGCCGAACTCCACTGCTCGGCCAGTACGGTGCCGTCCCAGGTGAAGTCGGTCCGTTCGACGACCTGGCCGTCCTTGTCCAGCAACTGCTTGGCCGTCCGCCGCCCCAGGGGGTCGTAGAGGTAGCGCCAATGCCGGCCGTCCGGCGTGATCGCGTCGGTGAGCCGGTCCTCGCCGTCCCAGCGGTACTCCCAGGTGCGGGAACCGCCCGAGAGCCGCTTGCGGCTGCGACGCACGACGCGCCCCTGGGCGTCGTGCTCGAACGTCGTCCGGCCCGCCCTGCTGACCAGCGCCGCGGTGAAGGTGCGGGCGCCCAGCACATCGGCGTCCTCCGGGTCGGGACCCGTGGGCCACTGCGCCTCGGTCAGGTTGCCGGCCGCGTCGTACGCGTACCGCTCGGTCCACGCATCGGCGTGTACGGCGGTCACCCGTCCCACCGGGTCCAGGTCGTAGCCGCGGCTGCCGCCGGCCCGGTCGTCGACGGCCGTCAGGTAGTCGTCCGCGCGGTAGGTGTACCGGCGGCTCAGAGCGACCTGGCCGTCCGAGCCGGTCAGGGTCTGCGAGGTCAGCCGGTGGTCGTCGTCCCACTCCCGGTGAAGGGTGGTCGCACCGAGTTCTCGGTTGACCTCCCGGCCGGTCGTGTCGTAGCCGAAGCGGAGCAGCTGCCCGGCGGCCCGCAGAGCGGTGGGACGGTGGCCGGCGTCGTACTCCCAGGTGCTGACGGCCCCGCCCGGGGTCAGGCGCCGCGTCCGGCGCCCGAGCAGGTCGTACGTGTTCCGCAGGACGCGGCCGTTGCAGGTCTCGGCGACGAGGCGGCCCGCCGCGTCGAGTTCGAAGGCGATGTCCACGTCGGGGTTGGAGGCCCCGACCATCCGGCCGAGCCGGTCGTAGCGGAACGTCGTGACGAGCCCGCCGCAGTTCTGCTCCGCGATGTTCCCGAGGGCGTCCCGCGTGTACTCGACGCTCTGGCCCGCGGCGTTGACGCGCTCGACGAGCTGCCCCGCCGCGTCGTACCGGTAGGACAGGACGCGGTCGTTGAAGTCCGTCTCGCGCAGGAGGTTGCCCGCCGGGTCGTACTCGTAGGTCCAGGTTCTGCCCTGCTGGTCGGTGACCCGGGTGAGGCGCAGTTCCGTGTCGTAGGCGAACTCCATCCGGGAGCCGTCCGGCGCGGTCCTGGCGGTCATCAGCTCGAAGTGGGTGCTCTCGAAGCGGTTGACGGCTCCGGTGGGTTCGATGTGCTGCACCATGTTGCCCTCGCCGTCGTACACCCACCGCTCGGTGTGGCCGGCCGCGGTGCTGCGGGAGGTCAGCAACCCCTCGACGGACCAGGTGAAGCGCGTGACGCCGCCGGTGGGGTCGGTGATGGCGGTCACCCGGCCCAGCGCGTCGTAGGTGTACCGGGTGGAGGACCCGCTGCCGTCCGTCAGGACGACCGGCCGGCCGGCGGCGTCGGCCTCGATGCGGCGGGTGTGCCCCAGCGCGTCGGCCACGGCGCGGAGCCGCCCGAGCTCGTCGTAGGTGTGGCGGGTCGTGGCCTCGATCGGGTCGGTGACCGTGAGGAGGTTGCCCCGCTCGTCGTAGCCGAAGCGCCAGCGGCTGCCGTCCGGTTCGGTGATCGACTCGGGAAGCCGGAGGGCGTTGTACTCCGCGGTGGTCGACGTGCCGTCAGGGCGCCGGATCGTGAGCAGGTTGCCCTCGGCGTCGCGGGTGTACCGGGTGGTGCGGCCGAGGGCGTCGGTGCGGGCCAGGAGTTGGTCGCGGCTGTTCCACTCGCTCGCGGTGCTGCGGCCGAGGGCGTCGATCTCCAGCACGACCTGGAGTTCCTCGTTGTAGTGGAACGTGGTCGTATGACCCAGTGAATCGGTGTGGACGGTGGCCCGGCGGTCGGTGTCGTAGTCGAAGGTGCCGCTGAGGAACCCGTCGGAACCGGTGGTGCGCACGCACCGGCCAGCGCTGTCGTACGTGTACGCGTAGCCGGTTCCCTTGCGGTCCTGCCACCCGGTGATCCGGCCGTGGTCGTCGTAGGCGAAGCGGGCGGCGCGGCCCGAGGAGTTGAACACCTCGGCGAGTCGGCCGTTGTCGTAGCCGAACCGGCCGAGCAGGATCTCTGCCGGCTCCCGGCGCTCCTGTCCGTCCGCTACCTGCTCCGCGGACCCCTCGCGCGCCCTGTCGAGCAGGTACAGGGCTGCGATGCGGCCCTCCGAGGTGGCCACCTTGAGGTGGTAGGCCGCGTGGCGGATTCCCGTCGGCACCCCGTCGTCGCTGTAGTCGATGTCTATTCGCTGTCCGTTGCGGTCGCTGAGTGCGCGCAGCGGCAGCTGGAGCGGCTGCCCGGAGGCAGTCGGCAGGGTGGGCCCGTTGGGGTCGAAGTGCAGGGTGCGTCCGCTGTCGGGATCCGTGACGGTGACGATTCCAGCCGGCGAGCCGTCCCAGACCAGGGGCCAGCGCGGACCGGCGACGGGCAGCACCGGCACGTCGCGGGCCGGCACCGGGTACTGCAGCAGCATGCCGTCGTCGGCGACGAAGCAGACTCCCTGCCCGTCCAGCTCCAGCCGCTGGTCGAGCGTCGAGGCCCAGGACGGCCCGAACCACCGGCCGGAGCGGTAGGACGAGATGTGCGCGCGCTCCAGCAGGACCGGCAGGGCCCCGGGCAGGTCGACATCGACCTGGGGCAGCACCATCTCGCCCGTGACCACGTCGATCGGGTCGCTCTTGCACCGGCGCTCACCCATGCGCTTCGCCGCCTGCCGTACGCCTTGGGCGCCCTTGCGCATGGCGCCGGCGATGTCGCCGAGATGGCTGCCCATGCCCTTCATCAGCTTGGGCAGGCTCTTGGCCATCTTGAGCAGGCCGCCGGCGGTGGTCAGACCCTTGAAACCCGGGATGCAGTCCAGGGCGGCGAACGCCACGTCCCAGAGGCTGGCTTTTCCTTGGGCGTATTTGACCAGGGTGTCGGCGAGGACGACCAGTGCCGCCGCCAGTACGAGCCAGGCCAGCGGGCCGCCGATGATCATGACGAGGATGCCGAGGACGGCGACGATGACCTTGCAGACGGCGACGATCTCGTCCCAGTGGTCGGCGACCCAGTCGACCGCCTTCTCCCACCAGTGCTTGTTCTTGATCCCCGCGTCCGACGCCTCGTGCAGGGCGTGCTCGGCGGTCGACGCGGCGGTGTCGCGCAGGTGAGCCGCCTGGGCGGCCAGCTCCTTCGCCGCGTCCAGGCGCTGCTGCGCCTCGTGCACCGCGGCATTGGCGGACTTCTGGGCGTTCGACGCGTCCAGCGCGTTGCGGGTGGCGGTCCGGACCTCCTCCGCCGACGGCGGCTCCACGCCCGGCTTGGGGTCGGCCTGGTACTCCTTGGACTTGTCGCCCGCCCGCTTCACCCAGTCGTTGGCGTTGCCCTGCGTGGTCTTCGCCGCGTCCAGGTCCTGGCGGGCGGTACGCCCCTGGGCCAGCGCCCGGTCGGCGTCCGCCTGCGCGGTCTCCAGCTTCGGCCAGTACGTCTCCAGGGCGCCCGACGCCAGCCGGTAGGACTTCTCCAGCTTCGTCAGCTCGCCCGGCAGATCACCGAACTGCTCCCGGTATGCGTCGGCGGCGAGACCCGCCCAGTCCTGCACCGCGTTGTTGCCGCTCAGACCCTTCACCGAGCGCAGGGCCGACGAGACGTCGTCCGCGAAGTCGCCCAGTTTGCGGGCGAGTTCCTTCACCTCGTACGCGTCGCCCGGGACCGGATCCCGGTCCAGGTCCAGCACATGCCAATCCGTCGGACGATTCGCCACGTTCTCCCCCGTGTGTGATCAACTCCGCGTTGATTCTCGCACTGCGGGATCCGGCGCGACCCGGCCAGGGGCGGGTCGTCGACGTTCTGTGACGATCAGGGGGGTCAGAGGCGGCGGGTGGCCAGGGTCAGGCGGTCGCGGGCGTCGAAGAGGGCGTCCTTGATCATCTGCTCGTGGGCGGGGGTGAGGCGGGCCACCGGGACGGAGCAGCTGATCGCGTCGCGGGACGGGGTGCGGTACGGGATGGCGATGCCGAAGCAGCGCAGCCCGAGGGTGTTCTCCTCGCGGTCGACGGCGAAGCCCTGCTCCCGGATGACGGCGAGTTCCTCGATGAGCTTCTCGCGGTCGGTGTGGGTGTGCTCGGTGAGGGGTTCGAGGGTCTCGGGGAGCAGCTTGCGGACCTGCTCGTCGGAGTACGTGGCGAGCAGCGCCTTGCCGAGCGAGGTGGAGTGCGCCGGCAGGCGGCGGCCGACCCGGGTGAAGGGGCGCAGGTAGTGCTGGGACTGGCGGGTCGCGAGGTAGACGACGCTGGTGCCGTCCAGGCGGGCGAGGTGGATCGTCTCGCTGGTGTCGTCGGAGAGCCGGTCGAGGGTCGGGCGGGCCGCGGCGACGACCTCGTCACCGTCGATGTACGAGGTGCCGACGAGCAGGGCGCGGACGCCGATCCCGTAGCGTGTGCCGGTGGCGTCGGTCTCGATCCAGCCGAGCTCCACGAGGGTGCGCAGCAGCATGTACAGGCTGGACTTGGGGTAGCCGACGGATTCCTGCACGGCCGCGAGGCTGTGCATGCCGGGGCGCCCGGCGAAGAACTCCAGCAGTTCGACCGTACGGACCGCGGACTTGACCTGAGAACCGCCACCGTCGCCAGCAGACATCGTCCTGACCCCTCTTGTTCGGCCCCGGACCCTGCAAGTAGGCTCCGGAATGGTTCAAAGATTCATAAGTGAAGACACTGTTCAGCATATCGAACAGTGCCTGATCCACATGAGGCAAATCTGGAGGTTCCCCGGTGGCTGTTCCAGTCTGGTCCGTCGACCCCCGTACCGGGAAGCAGCGGGAGCAGGTGGCGGACGAGGCCACCACGGCGGAGATCGACGCCGCCGTCCGCGCCGCGGCCGCCGCGGCGCCCGCGCTCGCCGACCGCAGCGTACGCGCCCGCCTGCTGCGCACCGCCGCCGACCTCCTGGAGGAGGCCGGCCCGCAGGTGCTGGAGGCGGCGGACGCCGAGACCGCGCTCGGCCCCGGCCGGCTGACCGGCGAGCTCGCCCGCACCACGTTCCAGCTGCGCGCGTTCGCCGACATCGTCGACGAGGGCGCCTTCCTCGACGTCGTCATCGACCACGCGGACCCGGCCGCCAAGCCCGCTCCCCGTCCCGACCTGCGCCGCTACAAGATCCCGCTCGGCGTGGTCGCGGTCTATTCGGCCAGCAACTTCCCGCTGGCGTTCTCCGTGCCCGGCGGCGACACCGCGAGCGCGCTGGCCGCCGGCTGCCCGGTCGTCGTCAAGGCGCACCCGGACCACCCCGCCACGTCGGAGCTGTGCGCGAGCGTGCTGCGCCGCGCCGCCGTGCAGGTCGGGCTGCCGGCCGACGTCGTCTCCGTCGTGCACGGCTTCCAGGCCGGCATCGACCTCATCAAGCACCCCCTGGTCAGCGCCGCCGGCTTCACCGGTTCGGTACGCGGCGGCCGGGCGCTGTTCGACGCGGCCGCGGCCCGCCCCAAGCCGATCCCGTTCCACGGCGAGCTGGGCAGCCTCAACCCGGTCGTGATCACCGAGGCCGCGGCGGAGGAGCGCGCCGAGCAGATCGGCGCGGGACTCGCCGGGTCCATGACGCTCGGCGTCGGCCAGTTCTGCGTCAAGCCGGGACTGGTGCTGGCCCCGGCCGGCGCGGCGGGCGACCGGCTGCTCAAGGCCGTCACCGCGGCCGTCAGCGACTCGGACGCGGGCGTCCTGCTCGACACCCGGATGCGGGACGCTTTCGTCGCCGGCGTCGAGGCCAGGGCCGCGCTGCCCGGCGTCGAAGCCCCGGTGACGCCCGGCTCCGGCGGCGAGCACACCGTCAGCGCCGGATACCTCACCGTCGCCGCCGAGCGGCTGGCCGCCGAAGGGCCGCACGACCTGCTGCTGGAGGAGTGCTTCGGGCCGGTGACGGTCGTGGCGCGCTACGAGGACCGCGAGCAGATCACCGCGGTGCTTCAGCGGCTGCCCGGCAACCTCACCGCCACCGTCCACCTCGGTGACGAGGAGGCGGGGCAGCAGGACGGCCCGGCCACCGCGCTGCTCGCCGAACTCACCCCGCTGGCGGGACGGCTGCTCGTCAACGGCTGGCCGACCGGCGTCGCCGTCGCCCCCGCCCAGCACCACGGCGGGCCGTACCCGGCGACCACGTCCACGTCCACCTCGGTCGGCGGCACCGCCATCGAGCGCTGGCTGCGCCCGGTCGCGTACCAGGACACCCCGGCCGCGCTGCTCCCCGCCGAACTGCGCGACGAGAACCCGCTGGGCCTGCCGCGCCGCTTCGACGGCCGGCTGGAGATCTGACGGTGCTCGCCCTGGAGGAGCTGCCCTTCGGGCTGCGGGCGTACGGTCCGGCCGCGGACCCGGGGTACGGGGACGGCACGCTCGTCCTCACCGCGGGTCCCGGCCAGGACCGCTTCGTGCACCCCGGCCGGGAGCCGAAGGAGCCGGCCGCCGACGCGCCCCGGCTGCTCGGCACGCCGCCGCCCGGCGACTTCCAGCTGATCGCCCGGGTGACGGCCGGACTGCGGTCCGCGGGCGACGCCGGGGCGCTCTACCTGGGGGTGGCCGACGGCGAGTGGGCCAAGCTCTGCCTGGAGCTGTCACCCGCCCGGTACACCGTCGTCTCGGTCGTCACCCGGGGCCGCTCCGACGACGCCAACAGCTACGAGGTGCCGGGGGACCACGTCTGGCTGCGGATCACCCGCACCGGGCGCGCCTTCGCCTTCCACGCCTCCGGCGACGGCGAGCGGTGGACGTTCGTCCGGCTCTTCGCCCTCGGCACGGAGCGGGAGGCGGCCGCCGCGAGCGTCGGCTTCATGACGCAGTGCCCGTCCCCGGACGCCGAGGGGTGCACGGCGGTCTTCGACAAGATCGCCTTCCGGTCCTGGGCGCCCGCCGACCTGCGCGACGGCAGCTGAGGCCGCCCGCGGCGCGCGGAGGGACGCGCGACGCGCGGAGGGCGGGGCGGACGCGCGGAGGCGGCCGACCACGCGCGGAGGGCGGGCCGCCCGTGGCGGCCCGCCCTCCGAAGGGTCCTGCTAGCGCACCGGGGTGAAGTCCCGGGCACCGATGAACTCCGGCCGCCGCACGGGAGCCGCGAAGGGCTCGACCGCCGCGTTCTCCACGCTGTTGAAGACGATGAAGACGTTGCTGCGCGGGAACGGCGTGATGTTGTCGCCGGAACCGTGCATGCAGTTGCAGTCGAACCAGGTCGCCGAACCCGCCCTGCCCGTGAAGAGCTTGATGCCGTGCTCCCCGGCCAGCCCGGTGAGCGCCTCGTCGGACGGCGTGCCCGCGTCCTGCATCTGCAGCGACCGCTTGTAGTTGTCCTTCGGCGTCTCGCCCGAACAGCCGAGGAACGTGCGGTGCGACCCCGGCATGATCATCAGACCGCCGTTGGTGTCGTGGTTCTCGGTCAGCGCGACCGAGACGGAGACCGTCCGCATCCCGGGCAGGCCGTCCTCCGCGTGCCACGTCTCGAAGTCCGAGTGCCAGTAGAACCCCGACGCGCCGAAGCCCGGCTTGACGTTGATCCGGCTCTGGTGGACGTAGACGTCCGAGCCGAGGATCTGCCGCGCGCGGTCCGCGAGCCGCGGGTCGCGCACCAGCTCGGCGAAGACCTCGCTGATCCTGTGCACCTCGAACACCGAGCGGATCGACCCGGACTTCGGCTCGACGATCGCGCGCGGGTCGGCCCGGACCGCCGGGTCGGCGACGAGCCGGTCCAGCTCCTGGCGGTAGCGGTCCACCTCGCCCGGCATCAGCAGCTGGTCGACGCCGAGGAAGCCGTCCCGCTCGTAGCCGCGCAGCTCGGCGGGCTGGATCGGGCCAGGGGTGCCGTAGTCGGACCACACGACCGGGTCCTGGCGCGGGGTGATGACCTCGGTCGCGCCGCGCGTCGGGTACCGGCTGGTGATGGTGTCGGTGGTGGTCGTCGTCATGGCGTCAGGCTCCCTCGGTCTCGGTCTCGGTCCCCGTTTCGGTCCGGTTCCCGGTCCGGGTCGCGGTCGTCGTGCCCCCGGCCTCCGTCAGCAGCGGGTAGACCCCGTTCTCGTCGTGCACCTCCCGCCCGGTGACGGGCGGGTTGAAGACGCAGACGAACCGCAGGTCGGTCGCGGGGCGCATGGTGTGCCGCTCGTGGCCGTCGAGGAGGTAGAGCGTGCCCGGGGAGATCCAGTGGGTCTCGCCGGTCTCGTCGTTGGTCAGCTCGCCCTCGCCGGCGACGCACAGCACCGCCTCGATGTGGTTGGCGTACCACATGGACGTCTCGGTGCCGGCGTACATCGTGGTCTCGTGCATCGAGAAGCCGACGCCCTCGGAGGCGAGGATGATGCGCTTGCTGCGCCAGGTGCCGGTCTCGGCGGTCACATCGCGGTCGGTGCCCTCGATGTCCTGGAAGGATCGGACGATCACGGTCTGCCTCTGCTTTCTTTCCGTTCGTGGTGGGTCGCGGACGCCGGGACTCAGGCGCTCTCGGCGACCGCTTCGCTCACGGCCCGCGTGAGGGTGCGCAGACCCTCGTCCAGCTCGTCGGGGCTGATGGTCAGGGCCGGCAGCAGCTTGACGACCTCGCTGCGCGGTCCCGAGGTCTCCAGCAGCATCCCCAGCTCGAAGGCGCGGGCGCAGACCCGGCCGGCGATCGCGGGGTCGATGAACTGCAGGCCCCACGCCAGGCCGCGGCCCCGGAACTCGGCGCCGGCGCGCGCCTGCGCGACGCAGATCTCCCGCAGCGCCCGCTCGACCATCTCGCCGCGCATCACGGTCTGCTTCTCCAGCTGGCCGTCGGCCCAGTAGGTGTCCAGCGCGGCGGTGGCGGTGACGAACGCCGGGTTGTTGCCGCGGAAGGTGCCGTTGTGCTCGCCGGGCTCCCAGACGTCCAGTTCCGGCTTGAAGAGCGCGAGCGACATCGGCATGCCGTAGCCGCTGATGGACTTGGAGAGCGTGACGATGTCCGGCGTGATGCCGGCCTCCTCGAACGAGAAGAACGCGCCGGTGCGGCCGCAGCCCATCTGGATGTCGTCGACGATCAGCAGCATGTCGCGCCGCTCGCACAGGTCGGCGAGGGCCCGCAGCCACTCGGGACGGGCGACGTTGATGCCGCCCTCGCCCTGGATCGTCTCGACGATCACGGCGGCCGGCTGGTTGAGGCCGGAGCCCTGGTCCTCCAGCAGCCGCTCGAACCACAGGAAGTCCGGGACGCGGCCGTCGAAGTAGTTGTCGAACGGCATCGGGGTGCCGTGCACCAGCGGCACGCCGGCGCCGGCCCGCTTCATCGAGTTGCCGGTGACGGCGAGCGAGCCGAGCGACATCCCGTGGAAGGCGTTGGTGAACGAGACGATCGACTCGCGGCCCTTGACCTTGCGGGCCAGCTTCAGCGCCGCCTCGACCGCGTTGGTGCCGGTCGGGCCGGGGAACATCACCTTGTAGTCCAGGCCGCGCGGCTCCAGGACGACCTGCTGGAAGCGCTCCAGGAAGGTGCGCTTGGCCGTGGTGCTCATGTCCAGGCCGTGGGTGACGCCGTCGCGCTCCAGGTAGTCCAGCAGCGCGCGTTTGAGCACCGGGTTGTTGTGCCCGTAGTTGAGCGCGCCGGCGCCGGAGAAGAAGTCCAGGTAGGAGCGGCCGTCCTCGTCGTACATGACGCTGCCCTGCGCGCGGTCGAAGACGACCGGCCAGCTGCGGCAGTAGCTGCGGACCTCCGACTCCAGGGACTCGAAGACGGTCATGTCGGGGGCGGTGATGGTCACTGTGCCTGCTTTCCGGGGGTCGGGGCGATGGGGGTGGTGCGAAGTCGGGGGAGGGCGTCCGGACACGGCCGCGTCAGGCGGTCGGGCCAGGCCGTCCGTCGCGTCAGGCCGCTCGTCGCGTCAGGCCGTCGGGCCGATGCGGAACAGCACCTCGGCGTCGTGCCCGTCGGGGAACAGGGCGCCGGGGAAGAGGACGTCGCGCTCGACCGGAGCGCCGTGGCGTTCGGCGAAGGAGGTGAACAGCCGCTGCGAGGCGGTGTTGTCCGGCGTGATGGTGGTCTCGATCAGCCGGACGCCGCCGGCGGCGACGCGCGCCGCCAGGTGGTCGAGCATGGCGGCGGCCACGCCCCGGCCGCGCTGCTCGGCGTCGACGGCCACCTGCCAGACGACCAGCGTCTGCGGCGCCTCGGGGCGGATGTAGCCGGTCACGTAGCCCACCGGGGCCCCGTCGGCGTCGCGGGCGACCACCGAGGTGGCGGCGAAGTCGCGGCACCACAGGAGATAGCTGTACGAGGAGTTCAGGTCGAGCGTCCGTGAATCGCGGGCTATGCGCCACATCGCTCCGCCGTCGTCGACCGAGGGAGTGTCGAGGAATGCGGGGGCGATCGGTGCCTTCAATTCCGTAGCGGCGTTCATGCGGAACGAACTTACCGAGCTAAAAGTGGAATTGCATGGGGCTGAGCCCTTTGCGCGGCCGGGTGCTCGTGTTATCGCGCGAACGGGCGCGGGTGGCCAAAACCGTGGTGAGAACTGGTGCTATATCCTGATATTACCGGGTGATTTGATCTTGATGTGGACTCTGTCACACGGCCGGATCGGCTCAGGGGGATGAGCGGAATTGACGGGTTTGGTCCGTGGAGGGCTGGGCAGGAGTCAGACGGAAGAATAAGTCCGGGGAATTCGGCTCCGATATCTCGGAGGGAATGCGAATTCCCCGGAAGTGAAGCCTGCCGGCCGGCCGAAACCGACGGCGACCGGCGTCAGCCGGAGAGCGCCGTGCCCAGCGCCGCGAGGCTCCGCGCGACCACGGCCGGGTCCGCGGCGGGACCGTAGTGGTTGACGCGGACCATCTCCTTGGCGAGCGCGCCGCCGCCCGCGACGAGCGGCACCGACGGGTCCAGGGCGAGCGCCCTCGCCACCAGCGCGGTGGCGTCGGTGCCCGCGGGCACCCGCAGCGTCGTCGCGACGGGCGCGGCGTCGCGCACCTCGTGCACGTACGGCTCCAGGCCGCCGCCGATCGCCAGCGCGCCCTCGCGGGTCGCGGCCGCGGCCGCCCGGTGCCGTTCGATCACCGCGTCGAGGCCGTCGGCCTCGATCCGCTCCAGGCACGCCTCCAGCGCCAGCATCTCCAGCTGCGCGGGCGCGTGCGGCAGCGCGGCGCGCCCGGCGTCGATCCAGCGCTCCTTCCAGTCCAGGAGGGAGAGGTACGAACGGCGCGGCGCCGCCGGGTTGGCCGCCATGCGCTCCCAGGCGCGGGCGCTGACCGAGACCGCCGACACCCCCGCGGGGCCGCCCATCGCCTTCTGAGCGCCGATGACGCACAGGTCCACGCCCCACGCGTCCGGCAGCAGCGGCTCCGCGGCCACCGACGCGACCGCGTCCAGCATGAACAGCGCGCCGTGCGCCCGCACCACCTCGCCGATCTCCGCCACCGGGTTGGTGTTGCCGGTGGCCGCCTCGGCGTGCACCAGCGAGACGAAGTCGATCTCCGGGTGCTCCGCCAGGGCGCGCTCCACCTGCTCGGCGCTCACCGCCCCGTGGAACGGCACGGCCAGGTCGACGACCTCGGCGCCCGCGTCGCGCAGCCAGTCGCCGAACGTCTTCCCGTAGGGGCCGGTCACCACGTTGAGCGCCGCCGAGCCGGGCCGCGCCCCGCCGCGGATGCACCCCTCCAGGGGCAGCAGCGCCTCGCCCTGGGTGATGACGACGTCCTGCTCGGTGTCCAGCAGCGCCGCGACCTGGCGTTCGATCCCGGCGAAGCGGGCGGCGGTCAGCGCGGGCAGGTCCAGGAGGGGGTGCGTCACGATGTGTCTCTTCCGTGCGTGATGGGGGCCGGGGGACCGGCGGGCCGTGGCGGGCCCGAGGGTGCCGTCGCGAGCGTACCTCCGACCTTTTAGGGTGCTGGGCATGAGTGTCATGGGTGGTCGCGGTGCGCTGCACGTCAAGGGCCGGGTGCTGGTCGGGCCCGAGGACGTCAGGGACGAGGTGTGGGTGCTCGACGGCCGGATCTCCTACGACCGGCCGGCCGGTGCGCGCGAGGTGACCACCGTCGAGGGCTGGGCGCTGCCCGGCCTCGTCGACGCGCACTGCCACGTCGGCCTCGACACGCACGGCCCGGTGGACGCGGAGACCGCGGAGAAGCAGGCGCTGACCGACCGCGGAGCCGGCACCCTGCTGCTGCGCGACGCCGGGTCGCCCTCCGACACCCGCTGGATCGACGACCGCGAGGACCTGCCGCGCATCATCCGCGCCGGCCGGCACATCGCGCGCACCCGCCGCTACATCCGCAACTACGCGCACGAGATCGAGCCGGGCGACCTGGCGGCGTACGTGCGCCGGGAGGCGCGGCGCGGCGACGGCTGGGTGAAGCTCGTCGGCGACTGGATCGACCGCGAGGCCGGCGATCTGACGGCCTGCTGGCCGCGCGGCGCGCTGGAGGACGCCATCGCCGCCGCCCACGAGGAGGGCGCCCGCGTCACCGCGCACTGCTTCGCGGAGGACTCGCTGCGCGACCTCGTGGAGGCCGGGATCGACTGCGTCGAGCACGCGACCGGGCTGACCGAGGACACCATCCCGCTCTTCGCGGAGCGCGGGGTCGCCATCGTCCCGACGCTGGTCAACATCGCGACGTTCCCGGCGATGGCGGCCGGCGGCGAGGCCAAGTTCCCGCGCTGGGCGGCCCACATGCGGCGGCTGCACGAGCGCCGGCACGACACGGTGCGCGCCGCGCACGACGCCGGCATCCGGATCTTCGCGGGCACCGACGCGGGCGGTTCGCTGGCCCACGGCCTGATCGCGGACGAGGTCGCCGAACTCGTCCTGGCGGGCCTGTCGCCGGTCGAGGCGCTCTCGGCGACGACCTGGGGCGCCCGCGAGTGGCTCGGCCGCGACGGGCTCACCGAAGGCGCCCCGGCCGACCTGGTCGTGTACGCCGCCGACCCGCGCGCGGACGTGCGGGTGCTGGCCGATCCGCGGCGCGTCGTGCTGCGCGGCCGGGTGGTGGGCTGAGGGGACTCCGGTTGACGCAGCGTTACGTGGAGCGGGTGCGGATCGTTGAGCACCACCGCGTGCGCCACGGCGCGTCAACGGAGGTGGGGGCCGTCATCACGTGACACGGGTGACAGTTGGGAACGGACGTGCAGCGAGATTCGAAGACAGTGCCGGAAACCACCCGTATGGGTGAACTAGCTGCAGGTAGTCGCCAGTTCACTCTCAGTGCGTAAATATTGCGGGACCGAGGTCACCGGCGGACGCGTTGTCCCCTCAAGCGACGCCGCTGACTCCAAGCCACTCGTGGGGGTTCCACCGTGTACAGCTCCAACTTCAGCCTGCCCGCACGCCGTTCGGCCGCCGCCCTGGGCGCGGCCGTCGCGCTGGCGGCAGGTGCGCTGGTCGTCGCCCCGGCGGCCCAGGCGCATCCCTCCGGCAATGCCGGGGGCACCTCCGGCGGCCGCCCGGAGAGCGGCAAGTCGACCGCGACCGTCCTGCGCGCGGGTCTCGACGTATCGCTGCTGAACAAGACGGTCGACGTGCCGCTGAACGTCTCGCTCAACGATGTGAAGGCGCCGGCCGACGCCGACGAGACCGCGCTCACCGCCCAGTTGGCGGGCGTCGACAACGGCAAGCCGTTCAGCATGCTGCGGGCGGACGTCGCCACCGCCCGCGCGACGGCCGACACGCACAAGGCGGAGGGGTACGCGAACCTGGCCCGCGCCGAGGTGCACCTGCCCGGCCTGCCGGCGCTGTCCCTGATCAGGATCGAGGCGGTCACCTCCAAGGCGACCTGCGAGGCGGGCCGGAAGCCGACGGCCTCGGCCACCCTGGCGGGCGTGTGGGTGCTCAACAAGAAGATCACCCTGACCGCCACCGGGACGACGAAGGTGGCGGTGCCGGGGGTCGGCGAGGTCAGCCTGGACCTGTCGAAGACCGAGACGACGACGCGGACGGCCGCCGCCACCGGCCTGGAGCTGAAGGTGAAGGTCAACCCCGGCAATCTGAACGTCGCCGACGTCAGCGGCACCGTGACGCTGGTCAAGGCGACCTGCGAGGCACCGAAGGTGGTCGACCCGACGACCGGCGGGACCACCCACGGCGGCACCACCGGGGGCGCCACCCACGGAGGGACCAGCACGGGCGGCACCACCCACGGCGGAACCACCAACGGCGGCACGGCCAACGGGGGTGCCACGAACGGCGGCACCTCGGGCGGGACCACGAGCGGTGGCGCCTCCGGCGGCAGTTCCGGCGGTGACTCCGGCGCGAGCGGTGGATCGAGCGGCGCGAGCGGCTCCGGCGGCACCGGGGGCAGCGGCGGGTCCCAGCCGCAGACCGGCCCCACCACGCAGAACCTCGCGGAGACCGGCAGCAGTTCGAACACCCCGCTGCTCGCCGCCGGCGCGGCCGGGCTCGTGGCGGTCGGCGGCGGCGCGCTGTACCTGACGTCGCGCCGCCGCAAGGCGGCCCAGGCGGTCGCGGACGCGGAGGCCGCCGCGTAGACGTCCGGTGACGACCGGACGGGGGCCCGCGGGGGAGTGAGGGGGACCTGAGGGGCTCGGAGGGGGAATAGTAGAGGGCGACGCCGTAGTGTCGGCGGCGCCCTCTACTGTGGTGTCCAGGGGAGAGCAAGCACAGGGTTCGCAGGTTTCGTTTCGGGGTTCGCTTCAGGGGTCACGGGGTCCGCTGGACGGGCCGGGGGTCGGGGGACGCGATGGACAGCGCGCTGTTCGGGGGCAGGTACGAGATCCGGGAGCTGCTCGGCTCCGGGGGCATGGCAAGGGTCCATCTCGCGTACGACACGAGGCTCGGCAGGACCGTCGCCGTCAAGACCCTCCTGCCGGAGTTGGCGAGGGACGCCGAGGCGCGGCGCCGCTTCGCCCGCGAGGCCCGCGCCGCGGCCGGACTCAACCACCCCGGCATCGTCACCGTCCACGACCAGGACGAGGTGCGCACGGACGAGGACATCGTGCCGTACCTCGTCATGGAGTACGTGGACGGCAGCACCCTCGCGGACCTGGCCCGCAGCCAGGTCAGGCTCGATATCGAACGGTCCGTCAGGATCACCTGCGACATCCTGGACGCGCTCGCCCACGCGCACGCGCGCGGGCTGGTGCACCGGGACGTCAAACCGTCCAACGTCCTGATCACGTCGACCGGCGGCATCAAGGTCGCCGACTTCGGCATCGCCCGGGTCGTGCACTCGCTGACCCGGATCACCGGCACCGGATCCGCCCTCGGCACCCCCGGCTACATGTCGCCCGAGCAGATCGAGGACCGCGAGGTCGACGCGCGCAGCGACCTGTACGCGGTCGGCTGCATGCTGACCGAACTGCTCACCGGCACCGTCCCGTTCCCCGGCCCGACGCCGCTCACGGTGATGTACGCGCACGTGCATTCCACCCCGGAACCGCCCTCCGCGCGGAACCCTGCGGTCCCGCCGGAGCTGGACGCGGTCGTCATCGCCGCGCTCTCCAAGAACCCCGCGCTGCGCCCGCGCAGCGCCGCCGCCATGCGCGACGACCTGAACGCCTGGCTCGCCGCCCCCCGGAGCGCCACCCCGGCCCCGCCACCCGCCCCGGCCCCGGTCGCGCGTCCGGCCCTGCCCCTGCACCCGGCCTACAACCCGCCGCACACACCACCGCACACGCCGGTGCCGCAGCTCATGCCGCCGGTCTCCCAGCGGCCGGGCGAGGCGTACACGGCGCCGGGCTGGGGCACGCCGCCGGCCGGTCCGCGGCGCGGCAAGGCGCGGCGGCGCGCGCTGATCGCGGTGGCGGCGGCCGTGGTGCTGACGGTCGGCACGGTCCTCGCCGTCCGCTTCGGCTCCTCGTCGCGCCCGCCCGAGCACCAGGTCACGGCCATGGACCTCATCGACCAGCGCCACCCGGCCACCGGGTTCAACGGGGCCGTCACCGGCACCGTCAACCCGTCCACGGTCAAGGGCGGCACCCTCAAGCTGATGTCGTTCTACGCCCCGGACTCGCTGGACCCGGCGCGCTCCTACTCGCCCCTGTCCTTCAACCTGGACCGGCTCCTGATGCGCAAGCTCGTGGACTTCGCCCCGCAGCCCGGGCAGGCGGGGACGGTGCTGGCACCGGACCTCGCCACCACCACCGGCACCATCAGCGACGACGGCCGGACGTACACGTACACCCTCAAGAAGGGCGTGACGTTCGAGGACGGCACGGCCATCACGTCCAAGGACATCAAGTACGGCATCGAGCGGACGTTCGCGACCGACCTGTACAGCGGCGGCCCCACGCACCTGCGGGACCTGCTCGACCAGGGCCAGTCCTACGCGGGCCCGTACAAGGACACCGACCCGGAACAGCTGGGCCTCAAGAGCGTGCTCACGCCCGACGACCAGACCGTCGTCTTCCATCTCGACGCGCCCTTCGCCGACTTCCCGTACGTTCTGGCGCTGCCGATGGCCTCACCGGTGCCGCAGGCGAAGGACACCAAGGGCAACTACGAGAAGCTCCCGGTCGCCAGCGGTCCCTACAAGATCGCCACGTACGACCGTGACAAGAAGCTGCGCCTGGTGCGCAACGAGAAGTGGGATCCGACCACCGACGGCATCCGCACGGCGCTGCCGGACGTCGTCGACTTCACGGTCGCGGCCAGCTCCGACGCGGTCGACGCCGCCCTGCTGAGCGGGGAGGCCGACCTGGACCCGGGACAGGTCGGCGTCCAGGACGCCACCCGCACGAAGATCCTCGCCAGCGACAGCCTCAAGGCGAACACGGACTCCGCCCTGATAGGGGCCGTCCGGTACTTCTCCCTGCAGACCGCCGTCGCGCCGCTGAACGACTACCGGTGCCGGTGGGCGGTGCAGTACGCCGCGAACCGCACGGTGCTGCGCGACGCGGGCGGCGGGAAGGACGCAGGGGATGTCGCGGGCGGGATGCTGCCGCCGACGGTCGGCGGCTACGACCCGCACCTGAACACCTACGGCACGGCCAACGGCCGCGCCTACCCGGACCTCGCCAAACGCCAGCTCTCCGACTGCGGTCACGCGTCCGGCTTCTCGACCACGATCGCCACGGCCAGCGGCAATCCCCGGACCAAGGCCGTCGTGGAGAGCCTGCGCACCCAGCTGGCCGCCGTGGGGATCACCGCCAAGGCCGAGTACCCCGAGCCGGCGGACTTCTACGGGGCGCTGTCCGACCAGAAGAAGCTCAAGGAGCGCGGCTGGGGCATCGTCCTCACCACGTGGCAGGCCGACTGGCCCACCGCGGCCGGCTTCCTGCGGCCGCTGCTGCTGACCGGCAGCCCGAACAACTACGCGGCCCTCGCCGACCAGCAGTTGAAGGACCTGATGGACGAGGCGGACGCCAAGACCGACCGGAACTCCGCGGACAGCGTGTGGCGCACCGTCGACTCCACCTCGCAGGACCGCGGCACGCTGCTCCCGTACATGTACGTGCGGGAGCTGAACTACCGGTCGGCGCGGCTCACCAACGTCTACCTCCACCCGGCGCTGGGCGGGGTGGACCTGCAGGCGCTCGGCGTCAAGGGCTGACCCCCGGGTTCCCCTCCTTCGCCGGGTTCCCCTCCGCCGGGTTCTCCTCCTCCGGTACGGAGCCGCGCGCCTTGGCCAGGGCCTCGGCGAAGGCGTCCGTGGTGGCGGCGTCGCGTACGGCGATCCGCAGCCACCGCGCGTCGAGCCCGGGGAAGGTGTCGGCGCGGCGGACGGCGAAGCCGAGGTCGCGCAGCCGCTCGCGGACGGCCGCCGCCCGCGCCAGTTCGACCAGGACGAACGGCCCGGCGGGCGTGCCCGCGACCCGCACGCCGGCGGACTCGCCCAGCCGGTCGATCAGATACGCGCGGCAGGCCGCGATGTCGGCCGCGGCCCGCTCCGCCTCCGCCAGCGCCCGCGGCGCGACGCAGGCCTCGATGGCGGCCAGCCCCGGCGACGAGACCGCCCACAGCGGCTGCGCCCGCCCCAGCCGGGCGATGTCCTCAGCCCCGGCGAGAACGTAGCCGATCCGCAGCCCCGCCAGCCCCCAGGTCTTGGTGAGGCTGCGCAGCACGACGAGTCCGGGCACGTCGCGGCGGGTGGCCAGCGAGGCGGACTCGCCGGGTACGGCGTCCATGAACGCCTCGTCGACCACCAGGGTCCGGCCCGGCCGGGCCAGCCGTGCCACGACACCGGCCGGGTGGAGCACCGACGTCGGGTTCGTCGGGTTGCCGAGCACGACGAAGTCGGCGTCCTCGGGGACGGCCGCCGGGTCGAGGCGGAAGCCGTCGGCGGCGTCCAGGACCAGCCGGTGCACCCGGTGCCCGGCGTCGCGCAGCGCTGCCTCGGGTTCGGTGAACTGCGGGTGCACCACGACCGCGTGGCGCGGCGCGAACGCCCGCGCCAGCAGCACGAACGCCTCCGCCGCACCCGCCGCCAGCAGCACCTCGTCCTCCGGCCGGCCGTGCCGCCGGGCGACGGCGGCACGGGCCGCCCGCCCGTCGGGGTAGGCGGCCAGGCCGTCGAGCGACGCGGCGATCACGGCCTTCAGCCACGCCGGGGGCGTACCGGAGCGGACGTTGACGGCGAGGTCGGTCAGCACCCCGCCGTCGTCGCGCACCTCCGCGTCGCCGTGGTGCCGCAGGTCGTAGCCGGCCCCGTCGTCCCCGTCGTCCCTGCCGTCCCCGTCGGCAACGTCATCAACGTCGCTGACGTCGGCACCGCGGGAGCGGTCAGTGGGAGTGGGCATGGTGGCCGTGGTGGTGGCCGTGACCGCCCGACGGGTCGTCGGGGTGGTGGTGCGGCTGCTGCGGAGCGCCGACCCGGTCCTCGAAACCGGGCAGTTTGACGCGGTAGACGCAGGAGTCGCAGTTCATCCGCAGATCGCCCTTGAGCGTCTCGCGGTAGCGCTCCATCACCAGGTCGGCCAGCTCCGGCTCCGGGCCGATGACGGCCGCCTGCCGCAGGTCGGTCTCCGGATTCGCGGCGGCCCACTCGGCGGCCTGGTCGCGGACCCGGTCCGGCAGGATCCCGGTGAACAGGAAGTACGGCAGCACGACGACCCGGCCGGCGCCCAGCTTGCGGCAGCGGTCGAGGCCCGAGGGCACGTCCGGCGCGGCCAGCGACACGAACGCCGTCTCGACGCCCGCGTAGCCGCGGCCCTCCCACAGCAGGCGTGCCACCTTGTAGATCTCGGCGTTGGCGTCCGGGTCCGTCGAACCGCGGCCGACGAGCAGCACGGTGGTGTCCGAGCGGTCGTCGTCGCCGAGCACCTCGTCCAGCCGGCGTTCGAGGATCGTCAGCAGGCCCGGGTGCGGGCCCAGCGGGCGGCCGTAGGTGTAGGACGTGCCGGGGTGGCGCTGCTCCTCGCGGGCCAGGGCCGCCGGGATGTCGCCCTTCGCGTGGCCGGCGGAGACCAGCACCATGGGCACGGCCGCGAAGCTGCGGACGCCCTGGCCGACCAGTTCGGCGACGGAGTCGGCGAGCGGCGGCGGCGACAGCTCGATGAAACCGCCGCCGACCGGCAGTCCCGGGTTGTGCTCGCCGAGCTGCCGGACGAAGGCGCGGAAGGCCTCGGCCCCCGCCTCGTCCCGGGTTCCGTGGCCGACGAGCAGGAGTGCGGGCGGGGTCACAGGGAGTTCTCCTTGTTGCTGGGGGTGGTTGCGGAACCCGGGACGGCGGCGGAACCGCCGGGGAGTTCGGTGTAGAGCAGGGCGTTGAGGGCGGCGGACGCGACGGCCGAGCCGCCCTTCTCGGAGATGTTGCTGACGGCGGGCAGACCGGAGGCGCGCAGCGCGGCCTTGCTCTCGGCGGCGCCGACGAAGCCGACCGGCAGGCCGATCACCAGGGCGGGCGCCGCGTCCAGCGTCAGCAGCTCCTCCAGCGCGGTCGGCGCGCATCCGATCACCCAGACGGCGCCGGGCCCGACCTCCTCGTAGGCCAGCCGGACGGCGTGCGCGCTGCGGGTCAGGTCCGGCCCGGACCGGCCGTCCTTGAGCCGGCAGACGACGGGCCGGGTGGTGATGCCGGCGGCGACCATCTCGACGTCCGCGACGATCGGGGCGCCCGCGCGCAGCGCGGCGTGCGCGGCCAGCAGCTCGTCCTCGTCGCAGACGAGTTCGCCGGCGTACTCCAGATCGGCGCTGGAGTGGATGACCCGTTCGACCACGGCCCGCGTCAGCGGCGGCAGGTGCGACGTGTCGAGCCGGGAGCGCAGTCTGCGGAACGACTCCTGCTCGATGGGGTGGACGGTGCGGGTCACAGGGAACCTCCCGGTCGTCGGATGGGATGCCGTTCGGTCATGCCTGCCACCGGTAGCCGCGCGGGGTCACCATGCGGCCGGCCACGTTGCGGGTGGCGGTGTTGCCTACGGTCACGACGGTCACCATGTCGACCGTCGTCACGTCCAGCGCCTCGATCGTCGTCACCTCGCTGCGCTCGTCGGGCCGGGACGCGGCGTGCACCACGCCGACCGGGGTGCCGGGCTCGCGGTGCTCCGCGAGCAGCGACAACGCCTTCGGCAGCTGCCAGTCGCGGCCCCGGCTGCGGGGGTTGTAGAAGGTGACGATCAGGTCGGACTCGGCCGCCGCGCGGACCCGGCGCTCGATGACGTCCCACGGGGTGTGCAGGTCCGACAGGCTGATCGACACGTGGTCGTGGCCCAGCGGCGCCCCCAGGATCGCGGCGGCGGCGAGCGCGGCCGTCACGCCCGGGACCCCGACGACGTCGATGTCGTCCGCGGCCTCGGCGAGCGCGGGCGAGGCCATCGCGTAGACGCCGGCGTCGCCGCTGCCGATCAGGGCCACGGCGTGGCCCGCGCGCGCCTCCTCCACCGCGGTACGGGCCCGCTCCTCCTCGGCGCCGAGACCGGACTCCAGGATCCGGGTGCCGGGCCGCAGCAGGTCCCTGATCTGGTCGACGTACTGGTCCAAGCCGACGATCACCGACGCGCGGCGCAGCTCCTCGCGGGCGCGCGGCGTCAGCAGGTCGCGGGCGCCGGGGCCGAGCCCGACCACCGCGAGCCGGCCGCGCGGGCGGCGCCGCGCCACGGCGGCGGTCGCCATCGCGGCGCCCCGCTCGGGCGCGGACTTCCGCTTGGGCACCAGCAGTTCGCCGCCGGGCGCCGCCGCGAGGGCCGCCGCCTCGGCGACGGACGGGGTGCCGACGGCCGCCAGCGGCGCCTCCGAAGGGTTCGGCACGTCGATCCCGGCGAGCCGGTCCGCGCCGAACGTCAGCAGCGGCACCCCGAGCCGCTCGGCGGCCTCGACGATCCCCGCCTCGTCCGCCTTCGCGTCCACGGTCGCCAGCGCGGCGACCGAGCGGGGCGAGAGGCCGGCGTCGGCGAGCGCGCCGCCGATCAGCGTCAGCACCTCGTCCACCGACACTCCGCGGCTGCCGCCCACGCCCACCACCAGCGACGGCGGACGCAGCAGCACGGTGGCGGCGGCCGCATCGTCACTGGTTACACGGTCGGTGACGACGAGTGAGACGTCACTGTCAGTGGCGGCGGTTACGTTGGGTGGCAGAGCGGGAAGGGGGTGGACGCCATGGGGGGTGTCCAGACGAACGGGGTCGCCGTCGAGGATCGCGCGGCTGACGGCCGCGACCGCGCCTTCGACGGGCCAGCCCAGCATGTCCAGGCCCGGCACACCGACGGCGTCGGTGGCGGTGCTGACCACCGGACGGCCGCCCAGCACGTCCGCGACGCGCTGCGCCAGTGCGTTCGCACCGCCGCCGTGGCCGCCCAGCAGGGCTATCGCGTGCTGGTGCGTCTCGTCCACCGTGACGACGCCCGGGTCGGTGTCCTTGCCGCGCAGCAGGGGCGCGATCAGGCGGACGACGGCGCCGGTGGCGAGGAAGCACACCAGCTGGTCGCACTCGCCGAAGGCGCGTTCGACCGCCTCGCGGACCGGCCCGTCGTAGACCCGGACCTCGTCCGGCCAGGCGGCGGCCAGGTGTTCGCAGCCGCGCTGCCCCGCCGACGTGGCGGAAATCAGGCCGATCACAGAATTGCTCCTTCGGTGCCGGGCCGGGTGGCCCACAGGACGAATACGGGATTGTTGGCGGCGAGCCGGGTGACGCCGCCCGGCAGCGGCGCCAGCCGGGAGGACTGCAGCAGCAGCCCGTCCGGTACGAGACCGGCCGCGGACAGCGCGTCGCGCACGTCGCCGACGCGGTCGACGGCGGCGAGCGTGACGACCACGGTCCTGCGGGCGCGCCGGGCGCAGGCACCGACGATGGCGGACAGGTCGCGCCCGCCGCCCCCGATGAACACGGCGTCGGGGTCCGGGAGCTGGGAGAGCACGGTCGGGGCGGCGCCGTGCACGATCTGCACGTCCACGTTGTGGGCCGCCGCGTTGGCCCGGATCCGCTCGATCCCGTCGGAGGTCTGCTCGACGGCGACCGCGGCGGCGCCGAAGCGGGCGCACTCCACGGCCACCGACCCCGAACCGGCCCCTATGTCCCAGACGAGGTCACCGAGGCGCGGCGCGAGCCGGGCCAGGGCCAGGGCCCGCACCTCGAACTTGGTGATCATCGAGTCGCGGTACCCGAACGCCGCCTCGGGCAGCGCCCATCCGGCCGGCGCTGCGGGCGGTCCCGCGACGATCCGCTGGACCGGCGACAGCACCCGCGCCTCGTCCAGACAGAGCACGACACTCACCCCGGCGCCGCTCCAGTCGCGGGCGGCGGCGTCGGCGGGGGAGACCCGCTCGACGGTCTCGTCCGCCGTCCCGAGGGCCGCCGCGACCACCAGCGTGCGCTGGATGCCGGTCCTGGCCAGGGCCGCGCCCAGCTCGGCGGGGCCCGCCCCCGGGCCGGTCAGCACCGCGGTCTTGGGGTGCGCGCGGCAGACGTTGACGGCCGTGCGCGGATCGCGGCCGTGCGCGCTGACGACGACCGCGTCGTCCCAGGGCAGCCCGAGCCGGGCGAAGGCCACCGCGATGGAGGGGGAGGACGGGCGCACGTCCAGGGCCGCCGGGCCGAAGCGCTCGCCGAGGGCCCGGACGATGCCGAAGAACCCGGGATCGCCGGAGGCGAGCACGGTCACCCGCCGGTCCGGCCGCCCCGCCGGGCCGAGGTGCCGCTCGATGCCGTCCAGCGCCGGGGCGAGCGGGCCGAGGACGATCCGCTCCACCCCCTCCGGCAGCCGCGCCGCCTCCAGATGGCGGCGCGCGCCGACCACGAGCGTGGCGCCGGCCGGAGCCGTGGCGGCCCCGCCGGTGCCGGCACCGGTCCCCGTGCCGGTGCCGATGACGGTGATCGCGCCGGGCGCGGGCGTGCCGGGGGTACGCGGCAGCTCCGGCTCGCGGGGGCCGGGCTGGGCGTACGGCTGGTACGGCGTCCGGCTCAAGGCCGTCCCTTCGTCGGGGGGTGCAAGCGGGCTACGCCTTGGACTCGCGCAGGGCGCGCCGGGCCACCGGGTCCGCCCGGCGGAAGCCGTGGAAGTGCCCCGGGTGGTACAGGTGCGAGCGGGTGCCGGACGCGGCGAGCGCCGGGCCGACGAGGAAGAGGGTGTGCTTCCAGAGCTTGTGCTCCTTGACCGTCTCCTCCAGCGTCGCGATCGTGCAGCGCAGCACCAGCTCCTCCGGCCAGGTCGCCTGGTAGGCGATCACGACCGGCGTCTCGGTCGGATAGCCGCCCTCCAGCAGCTCGGTGACCAGCTGGCCCGACCGGGCGGCCGACAGGAACAGCGCCATCGTCGTGCCGTGCCGGGCGAACTCCCGTACCTCCTCGCCCGGCGGCATCGGCGTCTTGCCGCCGCCCAGCCGGGTCAGGATCACGGACTGCGCGACCTCGGGGATCGTCAGCTCGCGCTGCGCGATCGCCGCGACCGCGGAGAACGAGGAGACACCCGGGATGATCTCGACCTCGATGCCCAGCTCGTCGAGCCGGTCGACCTGCTCCTGGGTGCCGCCCCACAGGGCCGGGTCGCCGGAGTGGATCCGCGCGACGTGCAGGTCCTCGGCCTGCGCCCGCCGGTAGACCGCGACGACGTCCTCCAGCGACATCGTCGCCGAGTCCAGGATCTCCGCGCCCTCGCGGGCGTGCTCCAGCACCTCCGCCTGCACCAGGCTCGCCGCCCAGATGACGATGTCGGCGGCCGCGATGGCGCGGGCCGCCCGGAAGGTCAGCAGGTCGGCGGCGCCGGGCCCCGCCCCCACGATGGTCACCTTGCCGGTCACAGCTTGCCTCCACGGGTGTCCCGGCGAGCGGGGACGATGAGTGTCGAGAGATAGGGGAGCGGGCCTTCGAGCAGTTCGGCGGCGGGCCGGATCGATTCCTCGGGCAGCCCGAGCGCGGAACCCCACACGGCGCCCTCGGTCCTGCCGGTCTCCCGCAACGCGGTCGCCACGTCCGCCGCCAGCCGGCCGAACTTGTACGCCACGACCGTGCCGGGACCCGCCAGGGCCTCCTTCAGCACCGCCGACCCGGCCGTGACGGGCACGAGCGTCAGCGGCTCGGTCCCCTCGGCCAGCACGACGCCGCTGCGCGCGGCCAGGTCCTGCATCGCCGTGATGCCGGGAACGGTCTCGACGGCGACGCCCCCGACCAGCTCCCCGACGGTCAGCGCGAGATAGGTGAACGTCGAGTAGACGTTGGGGTCGCCGATCGTCGCGAACGCCACCGTGCCGTGCGTCCGCAGCAGCTCGGCCACCTGCTCGCCCGCCGCGTCCCACGCGGCCTCGCGCCGCGCCCGGTCGGTCCGCTCGTTGAGCGCGAAGACGATCCGGACGATCTTCTCCTGCTCCACGTAGTGCAGCACGGTCGCCTCGGCCCGGCCGCGTTCGAGGGTGTCCATGACGGGGACGACCACGACCGCCGCCGCCCGCAGGGCGTTCACCCCCCTGACGGTCACCAGCTCCGGATCGCCGGGGCCCACCCCGACCCCGATCAGCCGACCGCTCATTCGGAACACCTCTCCACCAGTCTTCGGGCCACGCTCGGAACGGCGGCCCAGTGCACATGCAGATACGAGGCGTGCACGCCCCCGTGGACAAAACCCTCGACGCGGCGCTCCGGCCGCGTCACCCCCCACGCGGGCGTCGCGCCCGCGCCCGGCTCGACGACCGTGCGGTGGAACTCGTGCCCGCGCACCCGCGTTCCGGCCCGCGCCAGCACGCTGTCGGAGACCGCCACCGCCTCGCGGTAGCCGAGCGTCAGCCGCTCCGACATCCGCGCGCTCGCGTCGAGCACCCCGCACATCGGCCGGCCGTCCAGCTCCCGCGCCAGATAGAGCAGCCCGGCGCACTCGGCGGCGACCGGCGCCCCGGACTCGGCGAGGGCCGCGACCGCCTTGCGCAGCGGCTCGTTGGCGGACAGCTCGGGCGCGTACACCTCGGGGAAGCCGCCGCCGATCACCAGGGCGGCGGCGTGGTCGGGGAGCCGCTCGTCCCGGAGCGGGTCGAAGGTGACGACCTCGGCGCCGGCGGCGGTCAGCAACTCCGCGTGCTCCGCGTACGAGAACGTGAACGCGGGCCCGCCCGCGACGGCCACTACCGGGGCTCCGCCCCGGACCCCGCGAAGGTGCGGGTCCGTCGTGGCGTCGTGCCCACCCGTTCCGCCCCGCGGAACGTCCGCCCACACCTCGGCCGAGGGTGGCCACGGGTCCGCGTCCAGCGGTGGGGCGCTGCGCGCCAGGGCCAGCAGGGCGTCCAGGTCGCAGCCCGCGCGGACCTGGGCCGCCATCGCACGGACCGCCCCGACCGCCTCGCTGCTGCGCTCGGCGACCGGGACCAGACCGAGGTGGCGGGAGGGGACGGAGACCTGCTCGGCCCGGCGCAGGACGCCCAGCACCGGGACGCCGGACTCGTCCAGTGCCTCGCGCAGCAGCGCCTCGTGGCGGTCGGAGCCGACCTTGTTGAGGATGACGCCCGCGAGCCGCACCTCCGGGTCCCAGGACGCGAAGCCGTGCACCAGCGCGGCCACCGACCGGGACTGCGACGAGGCGTCGACGACCAGCACCACCGGCGCCCGCAGCAACTTCGCCACGTGCGCGGTCGACGCCAGCTCGCCCTGCCCGGCGGCCCCGTCGTACAGGCCCATGACGCCCTCGACGACCGCCAGATCCGTCCCCGCCGCGCCGTGCAGGAAGAGCGGGGCGACGAGGTCGGGCCCGCACAGGAAGGCGTCGAGGTTGCGCCCCGGGCGGCCGGTGGCCAGCGCGTGGTAGCCCGGGTCGATGTAGTCGGGGCCGACCTTGTGCGGGGACACGGCCAGGCCCGCCCCGGTGAAGGCCGCCATCAGCCCCGTGGCCACGGTGGTCTTGCCGCTGCCCGACGAGGGCGCGGCGATGACCAGGCGGGGGACGGACCTCACCACTCGATGCCCCTCTGGCCCTTCTGCCCGGCGTCCATCGGGTGCTTGACCTTCGACATGTCGGTGACCAGGTCGGCGGCCTCGACGAGCTTCTCCGGCGCGTTGCGGCCGGTGATGATCACGTGCTGGGTGCCGGGGCGGTCGGCCAGGACCTGGATCACCTCGTCGGTGTCCACCCAGCCCCAGTGCATCGGGTACGCGAACTCGTCGAGCACGTACAGCTGGTACGTCTCGGCGGCCAGGTCCCGCTTGACCTGCTCCCAGCCCTCGCGCGCCGCCTCCTCGCTGTCGGCGATGTCGCGCTGGACCCAGGACCAGCCCTCGCCCATCTTGTGCCAGGCGACCGTGCCGCCCTCACCGGAGTCACCGAGCACGCGCAGTGCCCGCTCCTCGCCGACCTTCCACTTCGCCGACTTGACGAACTGGAACACCCCGATCGGCCACCCCTGGTTCCACGCGCGCAGCGCGAGCCCGAAGGCGGCCGTCGACTTCCCCTTGCCGATGCCGGTGTGCACGATCGTCAGCGGCCGGTTGCGGCGCTGGCGCGTCGTGAGCCCGTCGTCCGGCACGCTGCTCGGCTGTCCCTGCGGCATTACGCGGCCCTCCGCACATCGCGTACGAGCGCGGACACGGTGTCCGCGCGCAGTTCCTCCAACGTCACGGCGGTGCCCGCCAGGTCGGCCGCGAGCGCGCCCGCGAGGCCGAGCCGTACCGGCCCCGACTCGCAGTCCACGACGACCGACGCCACGCCCTCGGCGCTCAGCAGCCGCGCCGCCCGCGCCGCCAGCTGGACGGGCTCGGGGCCGCCGGTCGCCCGGCCGTCCGTCACCACGACCAGCAGCGGGCGGCGGGACGCGTCCCGCAGCCGCTCGATCCGCAGCACCTCGCGCGCCTTCAGCAGCCCGGCCGCCAGCGGCGTCCTGCCGCCCGTCGGCAGCACCCGCAGCCGCGCCGCGCCCGCCTCGACCGACGAGGTCGGCGGGAGCGCCAGCTCGGCGTCGGCGCCGCGGAAGGTGATCATCCCGATCTTGTCGCGCCGCTGGTACGCGTCCATCAGCAGCGACAGGACCGCGCCCTTGACGGCGGTCATCCGCTGCCGGGCGGCCATCGAGCCGGAGGCGTCGACGACGAACAGCACCAGATTCGACTCCTTGCCCTCCCGCACCGCCTGCCGCAGATCGTCCTTCCGCACCACCAGGCCGGGACCGCTGCGCCCCCGCGCCTTCTGGTGCGGGGCCGCCGCGTGCACCGTCGCCGCCAGGTGCAGCTTCGTCAACTGGCCCTGCGGGCGGCGGGCGCTGGTCGTCCGGCCGTGCGCCGTCCGCGCCCGCGACCGGCGCCCGGCCGCGCCCTCACCCGTGCCGGGGATGGTGAACGCCTTGGTCTTGAACGGCTCACCGGCCGGAGCCGCACTCTGCTCGCCGGCCCCCGAACCGCCGCCCTGCGGCTGCTCGGCAGAGTCCGAGGCATCCGGCCCGTCCTCAGGACCGTCCTCAGGACCGCCCTCAGGACCGCCCTCCGGTGGCTGCCCGCCGCCGTCGTCGGGCCCCTCCGGATCCGGGTCGTCCTCCGGGTCGTCCTCCGGGTCGGAGCCGCCGCTGTTCTGCTCCAGCGTGTCGTCCAGCTTCTCCTCGTCGAGGCCCGGCGCGTCGAAGGGGTTGCGCCGCCGCCGGTGCGGCAGCGCCAGCAGCGCCGCCTGGCGGACGTCCTCCGCGATGACCTCGGTCCGCCCGTCCCACGCCGCCAGCGCGGTCGCGGTCCGCGCCATGACGATGTCCGCGCGCATCCCGTCGACCTCGAACGCCGCACAGGTCGCGGCGATCTGGCGCAGCGCCCGGTCCCCGAGCACCACGGACGGCAGCAGCGCCCGCGCCGCCACGATCCGCGCCCGCAGCGCGTCCTCGTCGCCCGCCCACTTCCCGGCGAACGCCGCCGGGTCCTCGTCGTACGCGAGCCGCCGCCGCACGACCTCGACGCGCTCGTCGGTCTCGCGGGACGCCGCGACCTCCACCGTCAGCCCGAACCGGTCGAGGAGCTGCGGGCGCAGCTCGCCCTCCTCCGGGTTCATGGTGCCGACGAGCAGGAAGCGGGCCGCGTGCCGCACGGAGACGCCCTCGCGCTCCACGTAGGAGGCACCCATGGCGGCGGCGTCCAGCAGCAGGTCGACCAGGTGGTCGTGGAGCAGGTTGACCTCGTCGACGTAGAGCACCCCGCGGTGCGCGTCGGCGAGCAGCCCCGGCTCGAACGACTTCTTGCCCTCGGACAGGGCGCGTTCGATGTCGAGCGAACCCACCAGCCGGTCCTCCGACGCCCCGACCGGCAGCTCCACCATCCGCGCGGGCCGGGCGACCCCGGCACCGCCCTCGTGCGGGCCGTCCGGGCACGCCGGGTCCGGCGCGGCCGGATCGCAGCTGAACCGGCAGACGGGGACGACGGCGACGTCGGGCAGCAGCGTGGAGAGCGCGCGCACGGCGGTGCTCTTCGCGGTCCCCTTCTCGCCGCGCACGAGCACACCGCCGACCGCCGGCGACACGGCGTTGAGCAGCAGCGCGAGCCGCAGGTCGGTCATCCCGACGATCGCGGTGAACGGGTACGGGGTGCTCATGACGTCATGCCTCCTGCGGGTGAACGGCGAACGGACATGACGCGGGCAGCCGCGCGCTGTGCCAGGGTGCTGTGGGGTTCTCCGCCGACGCGGCGGTGGGCCGTCCGACCCCTGCGCGCTCCGCGGGACGAGTGAACCGTCTCCGCGCGGGCGGAGGTCCCGGGGAAGCTCACGCGTCTCCCTCCAGATCGCCCTCGAGCTCGAGGTAGATCGCACGGAGCTGGTCCAGGGTCTCCTGCTCCGGTTCCGCCCACAGCTGCCGCTCCGCGGCCTCCAGCAGGCGCTCGGTGATGCCGCGCAGCGCCCAGGGGTTGGAGCGCCGCATGAAGTCCTGGTTCTCCTTGTCGAACACGTACTCCGCCGCCAGGCGCTGGTACATCCAGTCGTCCACCACGCCCGCCGTCGCGTCGTACCCGAAGAGGTAGTCGACGGTGGCGGCCATCTCGAAGGCGCCCTTGTAGCCGTGGCGGCGCATAGCGGCCATCCAGCGGGGGTTGACCACGCGGGCGCGGAAGACGCGGTGGGTCTCCTCGCCGAGGGTGCGGGTCTTGACCTGGTCGGTGGTGGCGCTGTCGCCGACGTAGGCGGCGGGGGAGACGCCCGTCAGGTGGCGCGTCATCGCCACCATGCCGCCGTGGTACTGGAAGTAGTCGTCGGCGTCGACCAGGTCGTGCTCGCGCGTGTCGATGTTCTTCGCCGCGACCTGGATCCGGCGGAACGCCTGCTCCATGTCCCCGCGCGCCGCGCGCCCGCCCAGGCCGCGCCCGTACGCGTAGCCGCCCCAGACCGCGTAGACCTCGGCGAGGTCGGCGTCGGAGCGCCAGTTGCGGGCGTCGATCAGCGGCAGCAGGCCGGCCCCGTAGGCGCCGGGCTTGGAGCCGAAGATGCGGGCCGTGGCCCGGCGGCGGTCGCCGTGCTCCGCGGTGTCCTCGTCCGCGTGGGCGCGGACGTAGTTGGAGTCGGCGGGCTCGTCGAGCTCCGCGACGGCCCGCACCGCGTCGTCCAGCAGCTGGATGACGTGCGGGAAGGCGTCGCGGAAGAAGCCGGAGATGCGGACCGTCACGTCGATGCGCGGCCGGCCCAGCTCCTCCAGGCCGACCACCTCGAAGCCCGTCACCCGGCGCGAGGCGTCGTCCCAGACCGGGCGGCAGCCCAGCAGGGCGAGGATCTCGGCGATGTCGTCGCCCTGGGTGCGCATGCAGGACGTGCCCCACACCGTCAGGCCGACGGACTTCGGGTACGCACCGGTGTCGGCGAGGTGCCGCGCCAGCAGCGAGTCGGCGAGCGCCGTGCCGACGTCCCAGGCGAGCCGGGACGGGATCGCCTTCGGGTCGACGGAGTAGAAGTTGCGGCCGGTCGGCAACACGTTGACCAGGCCGCGGGTCGGGGACCCGGACGGCCCGGCCGGCACGTAGCCGCCGCGCAGCGCGCGCAGGATGTTGTCGATCTCGTCGGTGGTGCGCTCCAGGCGGGGCACGACCTCCTCGGCGGCGAACTCCAGGATCCGGACGGCGTCCACGACCTCGGTGCCCAGCACGTCCTTGACGATCGGCGCCGCGGCCGACCGGCTCCAGCCGGACTCCTCCATCGCCCCGGCCAGCCGCCGCGCGAGCGTCTCCAGCAGGTCGACGGCGTCGGCGGCGGTCCGGGCGGGCCCTTCCACCAGCGCGGTCAGCGCGGCCGGCACCGCCACCCGGGCGCCGGGCTCGGCGAGCAGCGCCTTCTCCTCCAGGCCGAACGCCTCGGCCATCGCGGCCCGCAGGCCCGGCAGCGCGGCGCCGACGCCGCCCCACACCTGGGAGGAGCGCAGGATGGCCAGCACCAGGTTGACGCGGGGCTCGCCGACGGGGCCGCCGCCGAGGATGTGCAGGCCGTCGCGGATCTGCACGTCCTTGATCTCGCAGAGCCAGCCGTCGATGTGCATGACGAACTCGTCGAAGGCGTCCTCGTCGGGCTGGTCGTCCACGTGCAGGTCGTGGTGGAGCTCGGCGGCCCGCACCAGCGTCCAGATCTGGCTGCGGACGGCCGGGGTCTTCGTCGGGTCCAGGTCGGAGACGAGCGCGTACTCGTCCAGGAGCTGTTCCAGCTTGGCGAGGTCGCCGTAGGTGTCGGCGCGCGCCATCGGCGGCACCAGGTGGTCGACGACGGTGGCGTGGCCGCGCCGCTTGGCCTGGGTGCCCTCGCCCGGGTCGTTGACGATGAACGGGTAGACGAGCGGCAGTTCGCCCAGCACCGCGTCCGGCGCGCACCCCGCCGACAGGCCGAGGCCCTTGCCGGGAAGCCACTCCATGGTGCCGTGCTTGCCCATGTGGACGATCGCGTCGGCGCCGAAGGTGTTGTCCAGCCAGCGGTAGGCCGCCAGGTAGTGGTGCGAGGGCGGCATGTCCGGGTCGTGGTAGATCGCGATCGGGTTCTCCCCGAAGCCGCGCGGCGGCTGGATCATCACCACGACGTTCCCGAACCGCAGGGACGCCAGGACGATGTCGTCGCCGTCGAGGTAGAGGGTGCCCGGCGGCTCCCCCCAGTGCTCCAGCATCCCGGCGCGCAGCTCGGGGTCGAGGGTGGCGAACCACCGCTGGTAGTCGGCGAGCGGGACCCGGGCGGGGGCGGCGGACAGCTGCTCCTCGGTGAGCCACTCGACGTCGTGGCCGCCGGCGGCGATCAGCCGGTGGATCAGCTCGTCGCCGTTGTCGGGGTAGCCGTCGACGGCGTACCCGGCGCCGCGCAGCGCGTCCAGCAGGCCGACGGCCGACGCGGGGGTGTCGAGGCCGACGGCGTTGCCGACCCGCGAGTGCTTGGTGGGGTACGCGGTGAAGACGACCGCGAGCTTCTTCTCCGGGTTCGGCTTGTGCTTGAGCACCGCGTGCCGCACCGCGATCCCGGCGACGCGCGCGGCGCGTTCGGGGTCGGCGACGTAGACCGGCACGTCGCCCTCGCCGGTCTCCTTGAACGAGAAGGGGACGGTGATCAGCCGGCCGTCGAACTCCGGGATGGCGACCTGCATCGCCGCGTCCATCGGCGACAGGGCCGCGTCGGAGGCCTCCCAGGCCGCGCGGGACGACGTCAGGCACAGGCCCTGGAGGACGGGCACGTCCAGGTCGGCGAGCGCGCCGATGTCCCAGGCCTCGTCGTCGCCGCCCGCCGAGGCGTCGGAGGCGCGGGTGCCGCCGGACGCCAGGACGGTCGCGACCAGCGCGTCCGCCCGGCCCAGCAGCGCGTACAGGCCCTCGTCGGCGCCGCGCAGCGTCCCGCAGTACACCGGCAGCGCGTTGGCGCCCTTCGCCTCGATCGCGGCGCAGAGCGTGTCCACGAAGCCGGTGTTCCCGGAGAGTTCGTGGGCGCGGTAGAAGAGCACGCCGACGGTCGGGCGGCCCTCGGTGAACGGGTACGCGCCGTGCGTCCCGTACTGCGGCATGGCGGCGGGCGCCTCGAAGCCCTCGCCGGTCAGCAGGACGGTGTCCGACAGGAAGCGGGTCAGCTCCACGAGGTTGGCCGGGCCGCCCTCGACCAGGTAGCGCAGCGCCTCCGCGACGACGCCCGCCGGCACCGAGGACTCCGCCATGAGTTCGGCGTCCGGCACCGACTCCCCGCCGAGCAGCACCGTCGGGATGCCCGACGCGCGCAGCGCCGCGAGCCCGTCCTCCCAGGCGCGCTTGCCGCCGAGCAGCCGCACGACGGCGATGTCCGCGCCCTCGGTGAGCGCGGCCAGGTCGTCGGGGGAGACCCGGGTCGGGTTGCCGATCCGGTACCCCGCCCCGGAGGCGCGGGCCGCCAGCAGGTCGGTGTCGGCGGTGGACAGAAGCAGAACGGTGGTCACGGTGCCCCCGGAGCGATAAAGGGGAGGCCGGCGGGTGCGCCGTCCTCGATGAGCCGCATGAGCGCGGCGGTGTCCGCGTGTTCTTCGATCAGGTCGCCGAGGCGGTCGAGCTGTTCCTCGCGCAGCGCCCCGAAGGAGGTGTCGGGGGCGGGGACGAACCGCCGCCCCGCCTGGTCGGCGATCCGGCGCAGGAAGGCGCGGCGGAAGCCGTCGCTCTCCAGCGAGCCGTGCCAGTGGGTGCCCCAGACGGCGCCCGACCGGCAGCCGTCCAGCGCGCGCCCCCGGTCGCCGGTCATGAACGGCCCGTCGCCGCCGAGGACTTCCGCGACCCCGTGGTGGATCTCGTACCCCTCCACGGGCTCGCCGAGCGCCTCACCGACCGGCCGGGCCAGCGTCTTCTCCGCCGCGAACCGGACGCGGACGGGCAGCAGTCCGAGCCCGTCGACGCGGCCGGCGCGCGACTCGACGTCGTCCTCGATGGCCTCGCCGAGCATCTGGTAGCCGCCGCAGATGCCCAGCACCGGACGGCCTTCGGCCGCCCGCCGGACGATCGCGTCGGCGAGCCCGCGCTCGCGCAGCCAGGCCAGCGCCCTGACGGTGCCCCGGGTGCCGGGCAGCACCACCAGGTCGGCGTCGGCGAGCTCCTGCGGCCGGTCGACGAAGCGCACCACGACGCCCGGTTCGGCGGCCAGCGCGTCCACGTCGGTGAAGTTCGACATCAGCGGCACGGCGACGACCGCGACCCGCAGCAGGTCCGCGCCGTGCGGCGCGGCGGTGACGGACTCGCGGACGGCGCCGCGCATCGACACGCGCAGTCCGTCCTCCTCGTCGATGCCCAGCCCGTGCGCGAACGGCAGCACCCCGTACACCGAGCGGCCGGTCAGCCCGCGCAGCATGTCCAGGCCCGGCTCCAGCAGCGAGACGTCGCCGCGGAACTTGTTGACGAGGTAGCCGCAGAGCAGCGCCTGGTCCTCGGCGCTCAGCAGCGCCGTGGTGCCGAAGAACGAGGCGAAGACGCCGCCCCGGTCGATGTCCCCGACCACCACGACCGGCAGCCGGGCGGCGCGGGCCAGGCCCATGTTGACGATGTCGTTCCGCCGCAGGTTGATCTCGGCCGGACTGCCCGCCCCTTCACAGATCACCGCGTCATACGTGCCCCGCAGTTCGGCCAGGCACTCCACCACGGTGGGCAGCAGTGCGCTGCCGCGCCCGCCGTCGCCGTGGTAGCCGCGGGCGCTCATCTCGCCGACGGCCCGGCCCATCAGCACGACCTGGCTGGTCCGGTCGCCGCCCGGCTTGAGCAGCACCGGGTTCATCAGCGCCGTCGGCTCGACGCGGGCGGCCTGCGCCTGCATCGCCTGTGCCCGGCCGATCTCGGCGCCCTCGCGCGTCACGAACGAGTTGAGCGACATGTTCTGCGCCTTGAAGGGCGCGACCTTCACGCCCTGCCGGACCAGCCAGCGGCAGATGCCGGCCGTGACGACGCTCTTGCCCGCGTCGGACGTGGTCCCGGCGACCAGCAGCCCTCCGCCGGTGGGACGCGTTCCGCTCATCGGGTTCCTCCCTGGGGGGACGGTGACAGCGCGGTCGCGGCCAGCCGCCCGCCGACGCAGACCGCCAGCGCCAGCGCGCCGACGCGGCGCGAGAGCCGTACGGCGCGGGCGATGTCGGCGACTTCGGGCGGCCGGCCTGCCGGGCCGAGCACGGCGCGGTGCTCCACGCGGCCGGCGTAGGCGAGCGTGCCGCCGAGCCGGACGCCCAGGGCGCCGGCGAACGCGGCTTCCACGGGGCCCGCGTTGGGGCTGGGGTGGCCGGCGGCGTCGGCGCGCCAGACCCGCAGCGCGCCGCGCGGGTCGGGGCCGGCGAGGGTGGCGAGGACGGCGGTCAGCCGGGCGCCGGGCCAGCCGGCGACGTCGTCGAGGCGGGCGGCGGCCCAGCCGAACCGGCGGTAGCGCGGCGACTTGTGGCCGGCCATCGCGTCCAGGGTGTTGACCGCGCGGAAGCCGACGAGCCCCGGCACCCCGGCGGCCGCGCCCCACACCAGGGCGCCGACGACGGCGTCCGAGGTGTTCTCGGCGACGGACTCCACGACGGCCCGCGCGATCTGCGCGGCGTCCAGCGACTGCGGGTCGCGGCCGCACAGGTTCGGCAGCCGCTCGCGCGCCACCTCCAGGTCGCCCGCCTCCAGCGCGGAGCCGATGGCCAGCGCTTCGCGGCCCAGCGAGGCGCCGCCCAGCACCGACCAGGTGGCGGTCGCGGTCAGCGCGATGGCGGCGGCGGGGGAGGAGCGTACGGAGCGGGCGGCGAGCGCGGCGGCGGCGGTCGCGCCGCCCGCGCACAGCGCCGTCCAGAGCGCGCCGCTGCCGCGGTGGTCGCGCCACAGGCGGCGTTCGGCGGCGGCCGCGGCACGTCCGAACCCGGCGACCGGGTGGCCGCGGCGCGGATCTCCGGCGATCAGGTCGGCGAGGTGGCCGAGGGCGGTGCCGCACGCGAGGGCGTGTCCGGCGCGCACGGCGTCAGCCCGCCGTCATGCCTCGACGGGACAGGGCCTGGGAATCCGGTGGGGTACGACGGCGGCCGGGCATGGCAGGAGTCCTCACTCAGGGTCCGCGCCCTGGTTCGACGTGACCGGCGGCGGAGAGTCTCCTGGCTCCCGGATGCGCGCACCCCGCTCCGACCGGCCGATCGCTCGGCCGTGGTGTTCGGGTGGGGTGCACTCCCCGGTGACAGTGGCGGGACCGCGCCGGATTCGCACCGGACTTCCTCTCCTGCCGCCGTATGGCACCGGGCAGTCCACCACGTGCCGGGAACCCCGTCAACTCACTGTTGACCTGCGACGGAAGATGTGCGAAGGCCCACACCCGCGGTGCGGGGTGCGGGCCTTCGGCGGTGCCGCGCCGGCGACGCCGGCGGTCGAGCGGGGATCAGGCGGGGATCAGGCGACGATCAGGAAGATGCCGTACGCGACGGCCGCCGCGCAGAGCGCGAAGCACGCGTAGGCGCCGGTCCGGGTCAGGGCGGCGGTTCCGCCGGAGGCGGCGGCGCCGTCGGCGGACTCCCGCTTGGCGAGCCCGACGATGCCGAGGGTGAAGACGCCCACCAGCCCGATGGTCACCGCGAGGGTGACGCCGAGGACGGTGCCGAGGGCCTGCCAGTCGATCTGCATGGTGCGGATTCCTTCCGGGCCGGGATCAGGCCGTGGCCGGCGTGGCGTCGGCGGTGGTGATGACCGCGGGGGCCGGGATGGTCGCGGCGAGCGGGGCGACGTGGCCGGCGGGCGGCGGGCTGACGGCCGCGATGGCGGCGGTGACCGCACCCTGCGACTCGGCCGGGAGCTCGTTGACGTTGCTGTGGTCGATCGGCTTGCGGCGCGAGGCCAGCCAGATCGCGGTGCAGGCGGTGAGCGCCAGCACGGCGACCGCGGTGACGCCCCAACTGCCCTGGTCGGCCAGCAGCGCGGCTCCGGCGGCCACCAGGCCGGCGGCGGGCAGCGTCAGGCCCCAGGCGGCGACCATGCGGCCGGCGGTGCTCCAGCGGACCACGGCGCCCTTGCGGCCGACGCCGGAGCCCATGACGGAGCCGGAGCAGACCTGGGTGGTGGAGAGCGCGAAGCCGAGGTGCGAGGAGGCCAGGATGGTGGCCGCCGCGCCGGTCTGGGCGGCGAAGCCCTGCGGCGCCTCGATGTCGGTGAGGCCCTTGCCCATGGTGCGGATGATGCGCCAGCCGCCGAGGTAGGTGCCGAGCGCGATGGCGGTGCCCGCCGAGACGATGACCCACATCGGCGGGTCGGCGTGCGGGGCGACGACGCCGCCGGTGATCAGCGCGAGGGTGATGACGCCCATGGTCTTCTGCGCGTCGTTGGTGCCGTGCGCGAGCGAGACCAGGCCGGCCGAGGCGATCTGCCCGGCCCGGTACCCCTTGGCGGTCGCCTTCGGGTCGCTGTTGCGGCCGATGCGGTAGGTGAGCTTGGTGGCGAGCATCGCCGCCAGGCCCGCGACGATCGGGGCGGCGAGCGCCGGGATCAGGACCTTCATGACGACCTTGTCGCCGTTGACGCCGTGGGCGCCGACGGAGACCAGGGTGGCGCCGATCAGGCCGCCGAACAGTGCGTGGGAGGAGCTGGACGGGAGCCCGGCCAGCCAGGTCAGCATGTTCCAGACGATGGCGCCGACCAGGCCCGCGAAGATGACTTCGGGCCGGATCCCGGCGCTCTCGTCGATGATGCCGCCGGAGATGGTCTTGGCGACCTCCACGGAGAGGAAGGCGCCGACGAGGTTCAGCACGGCGGACATGGCCACCGCCGTCTTGGGCTTGAGTGCGCCGGTGGAGATGGTGGTGGCCATCGCGTTGGCGGTGTCGTGGAAACCGTTCGTGAAGTCAAACACGAGAGCGGTCACGATCACGATTCCGATCAGGAGCGTGATGTGTTCCATTTACCCAGGCAATCGTTTGATCGGACAGTGGCGATGGCGACCGTACGGAGCCTGGGTGAACGGAAGGTTAACTGGCGGCGGCTGCGTGGTGCCGGTGTCCGGGCACCCGATTCTTCAGGCCACGACGGGTGTTGGGACGGTTCAGGCGCCCCACGGGAACCCGGCCCCTTAGCAGCTCGCCACCGGGGCCGGCGCCACCCGGAAAATTGGTACGAAACCGTCCGCGGATTCCGCTTAGTGCCGTCCGGAGATCCGGTCCGCGACGCGCGCCACCGGGTCCGTCCCGGCGCTGCGCCCGGCCAGCTCCCGGCGGTCCGCGCCGCGGTAGGCCGCGTACATCCCGTGCACCCCGATCCAGCGGAAGGGCTCCGGCTCCCAGCGCCGCACCCGGTGCCCGACCCAGGGCAGCGCCGTCAGCTCCGTGCCGTGGCCCTGGCCCGAGTCCAGCTGCACCAGGTCGCGCAGCGTGCGCGCCGCCAGGTTCGCCGTCGCGACGCCGCTGCCGACGTAGCCGCCCGCCCAGCCGAGCCCGGTGGCCCGGTCGAGCGTCACGCTCGCGCACCAGTCGCGCGGCACACCCAGCACCCCTGACCAGGCATGGTCGATGGCCGCCCCGGCGGTCGCGGGGAAGAAGCGGACCAGGATCTCGCGCAGCGCCTCGACCGTGGCCGGCTGGGTGCGCCCGTCGTTGTCGGTCCGCGAGCCGAAGCGGTACGGCACCCCGCGACCGCCCAGCGCGATCCGGTCGTCGGCGGTGCGCTGCGCGTACATGTACGCGTGCGCCATGTCGCCGAGGGTCTCGCGGCCGTCCCAGCCGATGGTGTCCCAGATCGCCCGCGGCAGCGGCTCGGTGGCGATCATCGAGGAGTTCATCGGCAGCCAGGACCGCTTCTGCCCCTTGAGCGACGCGGTGAAGCCCTCCGTGCAGCGCAGCACGTACGGGGCGCGCACGGTGCCGTACGCGGTGACCGCGTGCTTCGGCCTGATCGCGGTCACCGCGGTCGACTCGTGGATCACCACGCCCAGCGCCTCGACGGCCCGCGCCAGCCCCTGCAGCAGCTTCACCGGTTGTATACGAGCGCCGTGCGGCGTCCAGGTGCCGCCGGAGGTCCCGGCGACCCGGATCCGCTCGGCGGACTCGCGCGCCCCCAGCAGCAGCCGGTCCTTCTCGCCGAAGGCCACCTCCGCCTCGTGGAAGGCCTTCAGCCGGGCGAGCTGCGCGGGGGAGTGCGCCACCTCCAGCACCCCGCCCTTGACGATGTCGGCGTCGATGCCCTCCTCGGCGGCGGCCCGCACCACCTCGTCCACCGTCTCGTTCATCGCGCGCTGCAGCGCGACGGCCGCGTCGTGCCCGTGCAGCTTCGCGTAGCGGTCCCGCCCGGCGATTCCGTTGTAGAGCCAGCCCCCGTTGCGCCCGGATGCGCCGTAGCCGCAGAACTTCTGCTCCAGCACGATGATGCGCAGGAACGGCACGGCCTTCTTCAGGTAGTAGGCCGTCCACAGCCCCGTGTAGCCGCCGCCGACGATGCAGACGTCGGCGGTCGTGTCCCCGGGCAGCGGCTCGCGGGGCACGGGCACGCCGGTCCGCGAGTACCAGAAGGAGATGCCGCCGTTGACGGTGGTCATGATGCCCCTGCAATCCGTGTGCGATCCGGTGCGGCCGTGCTGTGCGGCCGGTGGTGTGCCGGACGCTACTGCGCCCCGCGAGCACGCGGCAACGGCCAACCTGTAAGGATCGACGGATGCGCGATGCCCTGGAGAAAGCCTGGTCGGACCTGGTCGCCACGGCCCGGCGCAGTGTGGCGGACGGCCTGGTGGTCGGTACGTCCGGCAATGTCTCGGTCCGCGTGGGCGACCTGGTGCTGGTGACCCCGACCGGCGTGCCCTACGACCGGCTCGGACCGGTCGACGCCGTCGCCGTCGACCTGGACGGCCGGCAGGTCTCCGGGCGGCTGCGCCCCACCAGCGAGCTGCCGATGCACCTGGCCGTCTACCGCGGCACGGACGCGCGGGCCGTCGTGCACACCCACGCGGTGCACGCCACCGCCGTCTCGACGCTGGTCGACGAGCTGCCGTCGGTCCACTACGTGGCGGCGACGATGGGCGGCCCGGTCCGGGTCGCCGGGTACGCCCTCTACGGCACGGACGAGCTGGCCGAGCGGGTGCTGGAGGCGCTGCGCGACCGCAGCGCGTGCCTGATGCGCAACCACGGCACGGTCGCGTACGGGCGGACGCTGGACCAGGCGTACGACCGGACGGCGCAGCTGGAGTGGATGTGCCGGGTCTGGCTCACCGCCCGCTCGGTCCCCGGGCTGAGCCCCGCGCTGCTGTCGGACGCGCAGATGGACGAGGCGGCCGGCCGGCTGCGCGGCTACGGCCAGCCCGGCTGACACCGCCCCGGTGGCCGCCGCTGACACGGGCGGCCGACGTCCACTGGCCGCATCGGGCCGCCCGGTCGACACTGGTACCGATGCGTAAGCGAACCGTGGCGGCCGTGGCCGCCACCACCGTGCTCGGTGCCGGGGCGGCCGCTGTGGCGGCCGGACGGTACGTGTCCGACCTCGCCCTCAAGCCGTCGCCCGACAGTGTGGAGCCGGACGGGCGGCTCACCGTCCACGCCACCGCGGCGGGCCAGGTCACCATGACGCGCGCGCAGGTCTCCCTGCGGCCGGGTGTCTACGGCCTGACGGGCGACGGCGTGCACGCGGCGGTCGGCGAGGTGCTGTGGACGACGCCCGACACGGTCGCCCGCCGCCTGGACCGCGTCTACAGCGGCGCGCTGGACCCCGGCACCCAGGTGCGGCTGACGGCCCAGGTGCACGCGGGCGACCCGCGCGCCGCCCTCGGGCTCGACTACGCCGAGGTGCTGGTGCCGGGCGAACTGGGCCCGCTGCCCGCGTGGTTCGTGCCCGGCGTCCGCCCGACCTGGGTGATCGCCGTGCACGGCCTGGGCACGACCCGCGAACTCCCGCTCAACGTGCTGCCCGCCCTCAGCGGCCACCGCTTCCCGGTGCTCGACCTCGCCTACCGCAACGACCCCGGCGCCCCGGCCTCGCCCGACGGCCTCGGCCACCTCGGCGACACCGAGTGGCGCGACCTGGACGCGGCGATGCGGTACGCGGTGGAGTACGGCGCCGAGCGGTTCGTGCTCTACGGGTTCTCGACGGGCGCCACGATGGCCCTGCGGGCCGCCGACCACTCGGCGCTGCGGAACCGGATCAGCGGGCTGATCCTCGATTCGCCCGTTCTGGACTGGAAGTCGACCGTGCGCGCCGCCGCGTTTTCGCACGGCGTGCCGGGAGCCCTCGTGCCGCTCGGGGTGCGCGCTGCGGAGGGCCGCACGGGGCTGCATGCGGAACGCATCGCGGACGCCGCGGACCCCGCCCGCCTCAGCGTCCCCACCCTCGTGGTGCACGGCCCGGACGACACCCTCTCGTCCTGGTCAGGATCGCGTCAACTCGCCGCGAGGCGACCGGATCTGGTGACGCTGCACACCGTTGCCGGCGCCTCCCACAGCGCTATGTGGAACGTCGACCCGGCCGCGTACGAAGAGGCGCTGCGGCGTTTTCTGACCCCGCTGATGTAGCGCTCGGCGCGGGTCCGGGAGCACAGGGTGAGGGGCGGCGCCCCGGAGCGCGTTTGGGATTCTGGGGCCTCACCCGGGACACTGCTCCAGTGACGTCCCGTACTTCGCGAGACACTCCGCTCCGTCTTGTCCCCCGACGACCTTCCCTGGCCTTCGCCGTGGGGGGCTCCGCCGCCCGCCCCACGGCGACGGCGCGGCGCTCCCGGCCGCCGCGGCCGCCCGAAGGCACGCCCGCGCTCGCCGAGCTCGCGCGCCAGGCGCGTGCCGAACTCGGCGACACGGTCCGCCTCGCGCGCTGGTCGGAGGCGGGCTCCGGCACCGCCTGCCCGACCGGGATACTCTCCGACGCCGACGTCCAGCAGGCGGCAGCCGAGCTGGAGTTGACGGAACGGCAGATCCGGTCCGGCTGGGACCGGGCCCGGCTCGCCGGCCTGATCGAACTCCACCAGGGCACCGCCCGCCCCGGCTGGCGGCTGCGCGCCTGGGACCGCGACAACACCGCCGTGCTGCGCGGCTGGGTCGCGCTCTTCGACGCCTGGTCCCTCGCGCATCCCCCCGGCGACTTCGCCGGGGCGGACCCCTCGCTGGTGGCCGAGGTCGTCGAGGCCGCCCCCCAGCTGCTGTCGTTCCTGCACCTGTCCTCGGGTCCGGTGCCCGTCGACACCCTGCTCGACCTGCTGCGCCAGCGGGTCGCGGAGCTGCGGACCGAACGGCACGAGCCGCCCGCCGACGACGCCCACGACCCGCTGCCCGCGCTCCTGGACTGGGTGCTCGACGCGGTCGCCGGAGTCGGGGCGCTGCAGCCGCGCGACGCGTGCTCCGACCTCCAGGAGGTCGCGCTCACCCCGCTCGGCAACTGGGCGGTCTGGGTCAAGCTGGAGCAGATCTGCGTGGCCGCCCAGGGCCCGGCCGGCCACATCGAGCAGCCCGCGGAGAAGATGCTGCGCGCCTGCGCGCGGCTCTCCCCGGGCCCGGCCCGCGCCGAGTACCGGGCCTGGCTCGCCGCCCGGCCCGCCGGACTGGCCGTCGCCGAGCTGCTGGAGACCGCCCGCGGGGAGGACGCGCTGCTGCGCGGCCTGGCCTTCGAGGCGCTCCGGGTGGTCGGGGCGCCCGCCGAGCCCGCCGTGCGCGCGGCGTCGGAGGAGCCGACACTGCGGCCGTACGCGCTGCTGTGGCTGGCCGAGCAGGACGGCGACGACCCGGAGGCCGTCGCGGGGCTGCTGACCCGCGAGGAGACCGCCTGGCTGTGGGTGGACACCGCCGCGGCCGTCGCCGACCACGGCGAGGGGCAGCTGCTCGTCAGCCACCTCGACGCGGCCGTGCAGGGCTCGGTGCGGGCGCTGCTGGTGGAGATCCGCGGCGCGGGGCACCCCCGTACCGTCCAGGTGCTGGTGGCGCTGGCCGCCGCGCACCCGGACCCGGCCGTGGCCAAGGCCGTCCGCCGGGCCGCCTTCCAGGTGCACACCGGCGGCGTCTGAGGATCCGGTCGAGCGGTGCGGCCCCCGGCGGGCCGCACCGCCTCGGTGCCCGACGGCGGCCGGATGGTGATGTGCCCCACACCGGCGCTCGGGAAAGTCCCCTGTTCGCGGCCCACGGACCCGGCCCCGTAGCACCCCGTCGCCCTGTGACGGGCAACAACCGGCTTGCCACGCCCCGGTAGACTGGCCTGTATGGCAGTCCCTCTCGTTCATTAGCCGGCGGCGTACGACCCTCCCGCGCCCCTTTCTGTCGTTCGCCATGCCCTGGAGCTTTTCCCGTGATTACTGCCACCGGTCTTGAGCTGCGTGCTGGAGCCCGCATCCTCATCGAGTCCGCCTCCTTCCGTATCGCCAAGGGCGACCGCATCGGCCTCGTCGGCCGCAACGGCGCCGGCAAGACCACCCTCACCAAGGTCCTGGCGGGTGAGGGCCAGCCCGCCGGCGGCACCGTGACCCGCTCCGGCGAGGTCGGCTACCTCCCGCAGGACCCGCGCACCGGCGATCTGGACACCCTCGCCCGCGACCGCATCCTCTCCGCCCGCGATCTGGACTCCGTCCTGCGCAAGATGCGCGAGAACGAGGAGCGGATGGCGAACGGCAAGGGCGCCACCCGCGAGAAGGCGATGCGGAAGTACTCCAACCTGGAGACCGAGTTCCTCACCAAGGGCGGCTACGCGGCCGAGGCCGAGGCGTCCACCATCGCCGCCGCCCTCGGACTGCCCGACCGGGTACTCGGCCAGCCGCTGCACACCCTGTCCGGCGGCCAGCGGCGCCGGGTGGAGCTGGCGCGGATCCTGTTCTCCGACGCCGACACCCTGCTGCTCGACGAGCCCACCAACCACCTGGACGCGGACTCCATCGCGTGGCTGCGCGACTACCTCAAGACGTACCGCGGCGGCTTCATCGTGATCTCCCACGACATCCAGCTCGTCGAGACGGTCGTCAACAAGGTCTTCTACCTGGATGCCAACCGCACCGCGATCGACGTCTACAACATGGGCTGGAAGCTGTACCAGGCCCAGCGCGAGGCCGACGAGAAGCGCCGCAAGCGCGAGCGCAGCAACGCCGAGAAGAAGGCCGCGTCGCTCAACTCGCAGGCCGACAAGATGCGCGCCAAGGCGACCAAGACCGTCGCCGCGCAGAACATGGCCAAGCGCGCCGACCGGCTGCTGGCCGGCCTCGACGCCGTCCGCGTCTCGGACAAGGTCGCCAAGCTCCGCTTCCCGGACCCCGCGCCCTGCGGCAAGACCCCGCTGATGGCGACCGGGCTGTCCAAGTCGTACGGCTCGCTGGAGATCTTCACCGACGTCGACCTGGCCATCGACCGCGGCTCGCGGGTCGTCATCCTGGGCCTCAACGGCGCCGGCAAGACGACGCTGCTGCGCCTGCTGGCGGGCGTCGAGACGCCCGACACCGGCAAGATCGAGCCGGGCCACGGCCTCAAGCTCGGCTACTACGCCCAGGAGCACGAGACGCTGGACCCGGACCGCACGGTCCTGGAGAACATGCGCTCGGCCGCCCCGGACACCGACCTGGTCGAGATCCGCAAGATCCTCGGCTCGTTCCTGTTCTCCGGCGACGACGTGAACAAGCCGGCCGGTGTCCTGTCCGGCGGTGAGAAGACCCGGCTGGCGCTCGCCTCGCTGGTGGTCTCCAGCGCGAACGTGCTGCTGCTCGACGAGCCCACCAACAACCTCGACCCGGCCAGCCGCGAGGAGATCCTCGGCGCGCTGCACACCTTCAGCGGTGCCGTCGTCCTGGTGACGCACGACGAGGGCGCGGTGCACGCGCTGGCGCCCGAGAAGATCATCCTGCTGCCCGACGGGGTCGAGGACCTCTGGGGCGAGGACTACGCGGATCTGGTCTCGCTGGCCTGACCGCCGGATCGGCCCGCCTGATCACTTACGAGTGGATCATTCGGCCTACGGGTGATCCATCATCTGTGTGAGACGAGCTCATACCGCGCCACCCGGTGGCGCGGTATGGGTGCCGTCCCGAGTCGATCAGTGGCGTGACGTCGGGAAACTCCTTACCGACCATGGATGACCTGCCCCTTTTCGAGACGCTCGGACAATTGTCCGGAAAGCGACGGCCGAATTCGGGGATCTTCCCGTGCCACCCGGCCGCCGAAAAAAGGTCCCCGGTTCAAATGTTGTCGTACGGACCTTGCCGAATGGGTGGCCAGGAAGCCGCCTAGGGGTGATCATGAGAGTCCAGAGCGCACTTCCCTAGAGGAGGCACGGGTGGCCGAGACTCTGAAGAAGGGCAGCCGGGTAACCGGCGCCGCGCGCGAGAAGCTCGCGGCAGACCTGAAGAAGAAGTACGACTCCGGTGCGAGCATCCGGGCGTTGGCCGAGGAAACAGGCCGCTCCTATGGATTCGTGCACCGGATGCTCAGCGAGTCCGGCGTGACCCTTCGCGGTCGCGGCGGTGCGACACGAGGCAAGTCAAAGGCCGCTACGGCCTGACGGGCAGGGCATCTCCCGCGAGCCGGATTCCCGGCGTGCCCACCCGGTCGACGACCGTGTCGACCGGGTGGTTACTCTTCGGTAATCAATTCCGTGGTTCGCTCGGAGGTGCCCGATGCCCGACCCCACCGTGCTGCTCGAGCGTGACGGAGTACGGCTCACCGCCGACGACTCCGTCGCGACCGTCACACTGTGCAATCCGGCCAAGCGCAACGCCCAGTCGCCCGCCATGTGGCGGACGCTGGCGGAAGCCGGCCGGCTCCTGCCGGGCGACGTACGCGTCGTCGTGCTCCGCGGCGAAGGCCAGTCCTTCTCCGCCGGACTCGACCGGCAGGCCTTCACGCCCGAGGGCTTCGACGGCGAGCCGTCGTTCATCGACCTCGCGCGCGGTTCCGACAAGCTGCTCGACGAGACGATCGCCGAGTACCAGGAAGCGTTCACCTGGTGGCGGCGCAGCGACATCGTGAGCATCGCCGCCGTCCAGGGCCACGCCATCGGCGCCGGCTTCCAGCTCGCCCTCGCCTGCGACCTGCGGGTGTGCGCGGACGACGCGCAGTTCGCCATGCGCGAGACGAGCCTCGGCCTGGTTCCCGACCTCGGTGGCACCAAGCCGCTCGTCGACCTCGTCGGCTACGCGCGGGCCCTGGAGATCTGCGCCACCGGGCGCTTCGTGCACGGCACGGAGGCCGAGCGCCTCGGCCTGGCCAACCTGGTCGTCCCGGCTGCCGAGCTGGACGCGACCGTCCGCGACCTCGCCGGTGCGCTGCTCGCCGCGCCCCGTGACGCCGTCATCGAGACCAAGGCCCTGCTGCAGGGCGCCGTCGGCCGCTCCTACGAGGAGCAGCGGCCCGCCGAGCGCGCCGCCCAGGGCCGCCGGCTGCGCGACCTCGCCGGCGTCGGCGAGTAGTCCTGCGTACGGCCGGTCCTCCGTACGACTGGTTCCCCGTACGGCGTCCCTATGACGCGCGTCCGGTCGTGGTCACCCGAAGGCGGTGACCACGACCGCCGTCGTCACCGGACCGGGCGCACCGGGCTCCGCGGCCCGCGTGACCGCCGTGCGCACCGCGCGGGCCACGTCCAGCGCGCGGTGGCCGGGCACGACCGCGATCTGCACCCGGACCTCGCGGGCCGGCGGGTCGCCGGCGTCGGCCGTGCGGATCCCGGACGCGAAGCCGCCGAGCCGGGAGGTCACCCGGGCGACGCCCGGCACCAGCAGCGCGGCGACGACCACAGGGTCACCGGCGGGTGCCGGTCCGGCCCCCTCCACGTCGTGGTCCACGGTGCCCGACGGGCCCTCGACCGCGGGCACCGGCGCGGGATCGAGGACGGGCGCACCCGGTCCGGCGGGAAGCTCCAGCAGGCCGGTGACATCGAGGTCCACCGACGCGACGGGCAGCCCCAGCAGTTCGTGGGCCGCGTCCCACAGGGCGGACCGCAACCCCTCCGCGGTGGCGGGCAACGGCCGGTCGATGGCGGCCTCGAAGGCCGCCGACAGGCGCAGCGGGCCGGGCGCCACCGCGCTCGGCGGTACGAGGGCCGCGCCGGTTCCGGCCGCGGTTCGCTCCACCTCCGTAGCCGGCTCCGCTCGCGGTCCGTCCCCCTCCGGGGTGATGCGCAGCGAGCCGACCCGTACGCCGGGGAGCCCGGACACCGCTCCGCGCAGCGCGTCGGCGGCCGCGCTCTCGGTGATCCAGACACCGTCTCCCACCCCGCCGAGCGGCAGCACGCGCCCGAACGCGATCTGCTCCCGTACCGCACGGGTCAAACGGTCCACAGTCACCGGTCTCCGCCTCCTTCGTCGCGCACCACCCGAACGGCGGTGCGCACCACGCCTCCTGGCCGCATCTCGGCGGCGCGGTAGGGCATGCGGACATAGTGTGGTGCACGGAGCAGCCCAGACGAAGGGACGACTCGCGATGACCGAGGCGGCACAGCGCAACATCTCCGAGCCGGACGGCCCCGCGGCCGTGGGCGAAGGCAAGACGTTGGAGAAGGGCACGGGCGCGGGAGTGCCCGGCCGCCGGGCGCCGCTCGGCGACCCCGCGACCCGCGGCAGGACCACCATCGCGGACGGCGTGGTCGAGAAGATCGCCGGGCTGGCCGCGCGCGACGTGCTCGGCGTGCACGCGATGGGCAGCGGCTTCGCCCGCACCTTCGGTGCCGTGCGCGACCGGGTGCCCGGCAGCAAGTCCGTGACCCGCGGGGTGAAGGCGGAGGTCGGCGAGGTGCAGACCGCGCTCGACCTGGACATCGTCGTCGAGTACGGGGTGTCCATCGTCGAAGTGGCCCGCGCGGTGCGGGAGAACGTGGTCGCCGCCGTCGAGCGGATGACCGGCCTGGAGGTCGTCGAGGTCAACATCGCCGTCGGCGACGTGAAGCTGCCCGAGGACGACGACGAGGACGACCGCGAGCAGAGGGTCCAGTGACGACCGTGCGGACGGGTACACGGGTGGCCGGCACCGCCGGCGACAGCGCTGAGGCGAGGACGGTGGACGGACGATGAGGATGTCACTGGTCGGACTGATCGTGGGCATGGCGCTCGGCTTCGCCGGGTACTTCGGCGGCTTCGGCGCGTTCCTGCTGGTGGCCGCGCTCGGCGCGGTCGGCTTCGTGGCCGGGAAGTTCCTGGACGGCGACCTGGAGCCCGGAGAGTTCTTCCGCAGCCGCGACCGGCGCCGGTGATGGCAGCCGCGGCCCCGGTCGCCCTGCCGGCCGCGGAGCGCGGCGCGCTCCGGATCGCCGACCGGGTGGTCGCCAAGATCGCCGCTCGGGCCGCGTCCGAGGTGCTCGCGGACGTGCCGGAGTCCGGGCTCGTGCCGCCGGACCGCACGCCGCACGCGTCGGTCTCGGTGCGCAAGGAGACCGCGCGGGTGCGGTTGTCGGTGGAACTGGGCTATCCGGGTGATCTCGGAAGGGTCTGCGGCTCGGTGCGCCGCCATGTCGCGGACCGGGTCCGGGCACTGACGGGTATGGAGGTACCCGAGGTCGCCGTCGAGATCGAGCGACTGCACTCCGCGACAGCGCGGCGGCAGAGCGAGGGGAGGGTGCTGTGAGCACCACCGGCGCGGAGTCCGAACCCGGGGGCGATACGCGGCGGCTGCCGGTCGTCGGCTCCTACGACCCGGACCGGCCGGACGGGTCCAGCCCCGAGCCCCCCGAGGTCCCCGCCGAGCCGCCCGCCGGCCGGGCGTCCCGGTTCTGGTCGCAGCGCAGGGTCCCGTCGGCGCTGACCGCGCTGGTGGTGCTGGGCGCCGCCGGCATCCTGCTCTACGACATCGCCGCGGTCCGCGCCGACCGCGCCCCGATGGGGTGGCGGCCCCGGCTGGCCCGGGAACTGGCCACCCGCCCGCTGGACGACTGGCTCGTCGTCACCTGCGCCGCGGTCGCCGCGCTGATCGGCCTGTGGCTGATCGTCCTGGCCGTGACCCCCGGGCTGCGCGACATCCTGCCGATGCGCCGCAGCACGACGGGGGTGCGCGCCGGGCTCGACCGGCACGCGGCCGAACTGACGCTGCGCGACCGGGCGATGGAGGTCTCCGGCGTCCACACCTGCCGGGTCCGCGTCGGCCGCCGCCGGATCAAGGCCCGCGCCGCGTCCCACTTCCGCGACCTGGACGAGGTGAGCGCCGACCTGGGGACCGCCCTGAACGAGGGCCTCGTCCAGCTCGGGCTGGCCCGTCCGCCCGCCCTGACCGTCTCCGTCCAGCGCGCCCAGAAGGGCTGATCCGCCGATGCGCAGCACCCTCAACCGGATCCTGCTGGCACTGACCGGCCTGTTCCTGCTGGTCGCCGGCCTCGCCGTGCTGGTCGGCAGTCTCGACCTGCAGCGCCGCTGGGGCTTCACGCTTCCGGACAAGTGGCCCTTCGACGGGCCGGACGACGTGCTCCTGACCGCCCGCGAGCGCACCCGCTACCGGGACGACGGATGGTGGTGGCCCACCGTGCTGGCCGCGCTGGGCGTGCTGGTGCTGGCGGCCCTGTGGTGGTTCCTGGCGCAGTTGCGCAGCCACCGGATGCGCCAGTTGCGCGTCGACAGCCGGGACGGGCAGGACGCGGTCCTGCGCGGCCGGGCCCTGGAGGACGTCCTGGTCACCGAGACCGAGGCACTGCACGGGGTGGACCGGGCCGGGGCCACGCTGACCGGCAAGCGCTCCGCGCCCCGCGCGCGGCTGACGCTCGCGCTGGCGCCGCACGCCGCGCCCGACAGCGTCGTCTCCCGGCTCGACACCGAGATCCTGCGGCGGGCCGGCGGTTCCGCCGGGCTCGACCACCTGCCGGCCGAGGCGCGGCTGCGGGCCGTCAAGCACCGGGCCAGCCGGGTCAGCTGAACCGCCGCCGGCGCGCGGCGGGCCGCGAGGGCCCGCGCGCGCCGCAGCTCAGAAACCGTGCCGGGCGCCGCCGTCGACCGGGAGCATGATGCCCGTCAGGTACGAGGCGGCGGGGGAGAGCAGGAAGGCCGCGGCGCGGCCGAACTCCTCCGGGGTGCCGTAGCGGCGCAGCGGGATGCCGGCGCTGTGCCGGGCGCGGGAGGCCGCCGCGTCGCCGCCGATGGCGTCGAGCTCCGCCACCCGCTCGGTGTCGATCCGGGACGGCAGCAGTCCGACGACGCGGATGCCGCGCGGCCCCAGCTCGTTGGCGAGGTTCTTGGCGAAGCCGGCCAGCCCCGGCCGCAGCCCGTTGGAGACGGTGAGGCCCGTGAGGGGCTCGTACACCGACGCGGAGAGCACGAAGCCGATCACCCCGCCCTCGCCGAGCGCCGCCGCGGCGGCCCGGGCCAGCCGGACCGCGCCCAGGAAGACCGTCTCGAACGCGTCCCGCCACTGGTCGTCCGTGATGTCCTCGGTCCGGCCGACGGCCGGGCCGCCGACGCTGATCAGCACGCCGTCCAGCCGTCCGAACTCCTCGCGGGCGGCGCCGATGAGCCGGTCCGGGGTCTGCGCGTCGGTGTTGTCGGCGGCCAGCCCGACGGTGTTGCCCGGGCCGCCCAGCGCGTCGGCCGCCGCGTCGGCCGACTCCTGCGAGCGTCCGGTCACGATGAGCTTCGCGCCGTCGGCCGCCAGCTCGCGGGCGGCCGCCAGGCCCAGCCCGCGGGTGGCGCCCGTGACGATGTACACCCGGTCCTTCAGTTCGAGATCCATGCCCTCATGCTCCCTCACGGGCCCCGGAGCTGCGGCCCCCGGACAGGTGCAGCGCGGTGTTGACGAGCCCGATGTGGCTGAACGCCTGCGGGAAGTTGCCGAGCTGGCGGCGCGCGACCGGGTCCCACTCCTCGGCGAGCAGCCCGACGTCGTTGCGCAGGCTCAGCAGGTGCCCGAACAGCTCGCGGGCCTCCCGCTCGCGGCCGGTCGAGTGCAGCGCGTCGGCGAGCCAGAACGAGCAGGCCAGGAAGGCGCCCTCCTGGCCGGGCAGGCCGTCCACGGCCTTCTCGTCCAGGGAGTAGCGGCGGACGAGCCCGCCGAGGTCCAGGTCCTTGCGCACCGCGTCGACCGTGCCGATCACGCGCGGATCGGTGGCGGGCAGGAAGCCGACCTGGGGGATGAGCAGCGTCGCCGCGTCGAGCTGGGTGGAGCCGTAGAACTGGGTGAACGTGCCGCGCTCGTTGTCGTAGCCGCGCTTGCACACCTCCAGGTGCACCTGGTCGCGCATGGCCCGCCAGCCGGCCAGGTCCCCGCCGCGCTTGGGCTGGGCCTCCACGGTGCGGACCGCGCGGTCCGCGGCGACCCACGCCATCACCTTGGAGTGCACGAAGTGCCGGCGGCTGCCGCGGACCTCCCACAGGCCCTCGTCCGGCTCGCGCCAGTTGGACTCCAGGAAGTCCATCAGGGCGCGCTGCAGGCTCCAGGCGTGCTTGTCGTCGGCGAGCCCGCTGTCGCGCGCGAGGAAGAGCGAGTCGAGGACCTCGCCGTAGACGTCGAGTTGCAGCTGCCCCGCCGCGGCGTTGCCGATGCGGACCGGGGCGGACGCCTCGTACCCCGCCAGCCACGGCACCTCGTACTCGGGCAGCCGCCGCTCGCCCGAGATCCCGTACATGATCTGCAGGTCGGCGGGGTCCCCGGCGACCGCGCGCAGCAGCCAGTCACGCCACTTCGAGGCCTCCTGGAGGTAGCCGCTGGAGACCATCGCGTTGAGCGTCAGGGTCGCGTCGCGGAGCCAGCAGTAGCGGTAGTCCCAGTTGCGCACCCCGCCGATCTCCTCCGGCAGCGACGTCGTGACGGCCGCGGCGATACCGCCGGAGGGCGCGTAGGTGAGCGCCTTGAGGGTGATCAGCGAGCGCAGCACGGCGTCGCGCCAGGGGCCGTCGTAGGTGCACTGCGCCGACCACTTCTCCCAGTCCTCGACGCTGGTCGCCAGCGCCTCGTAGGGGTCTATCCGGCGCGGCCGCGTCTCGTGGGACGGGTGCCAGGTCAGGACGAAGGCGACCTGCTCGCCCGCCGAGACGGTGAAGTCGGCGTAGGTGCAGAAGTTCTTGCCGTACATCGGCAGCTGCGCGGGATAGCTGCGCAGCCAGACCGAGTCGGGCCCCGCGACCGCGATGCGGTGGCCGTTGGACCGTCGCATCCAGGGCACGATGCTGCCGTAGTCGAAGCGCAGCCGCAGCTCGCCGCGCATCTGCACGGTGCCCGAGACGCACTCCACGATCCGCATGACGTCGGGGGCGTGGTCGCGCTGCGGCATGAAGTCGATGACCTTGACCGTGCCGGTCCCGGTCTCCCAGATCGTCTCCAGCACCAGGGTGTCGCCGCGGTACGCGCGCCGGGTGCACTGATCCGCGCCGGCCGGGGCGATCCGCCACTGGCCGTTCTCCTCGTCGCCGAGCAGCGCCGCGAAGCACGCGGCGGAGTCGAAGCGGGGCAGGCACAGCCAGTCGATGGAGCCGTCCTTGCCGACCAGCGCCGCGGTCTGCAGATCGCCGATGAGCGCGTAGTCCTCGATCAGTCCTGGCACTGGGCCGCCTTTCGTCCACACTGCTGGTCGTAGCGTGCCGGGGACGCGCCTACACCGCGACCGGAACGCCTTTCTCGGACTCCTGCCCTGCGGCGCGCTCCTTGCGCTCGCGGCGCACCAGAATGATCCAGCCGACCGGGACCATCGCGGAGAAGAGCCACCACTGGATCGCGTACGCCATGTGCGGGCCGATGCTGGAGTCGTCCGGCTCCGGGATCAGCTCCGGCTGCGGCCCGGAGGGCTTGGGCGCGGTGGTGGCCAGCTCCAGGTAGCCGCCGAGCAGCGGCCGGGGGCTGTCCTGCGCCAGGTCGGCGGAGTTGATGAGCATGATCATGCGGTCGGGCAGCCCGCTCTTGTTCCTGATCCCGGTGCTCGAACTCGTCTCGTCGGGGCGCAGCCGCCCGGTGACGGTGATCTCGCCCGTCGCGGCGGCCGGGATCCTCGGCAGCGTGGTGAGCCCGCCGTCGGCGTCGATCCAGCCGCGGTTGACCAGGACCGCCCTGCCGTCGTCCAGCACCAGCGGGGTGATGACGTGGTACCCGTTCTTCTGCCCGTCGGCCGCGGTGCGCTGGCGGGCGACGACCTCGTGCGCCGTGTCGTAGTGACCGTGCGCGCTGACCGTCCGGTACAGGTCCTTGCGGGGCACCGCCCTGCCGGGCGCCGCCAGCTCCTCGACGGGGACGGCGGCCGCCTTGACGTTCTGGCTGATCAGGTGGTTGTTGGCCACCCGGTGCTCGTGGCGGTGCAGCTGCCAGTAGCCCAGCTTGACCATCGTGGGGATCATGACCAGGCCGAGCAGGGTGAGGATCACCCACTGGCGGGACAGCAGAAAGCGGTACACCCCACGACGGTACTCGGTCGTGGGGTGCCGGCCGATAGCGGGTCGATGCGGGACGGATCAGGAGATGGGGACGGAGCCGACCCGGTCGACCAGACCGTGCGCGCCCTCCGCCTTCGCGCAGTGCGCACCGCAGTACCAGTGGCCGTCGGCCTCGACGCCGTGGCCGACGATCCGCACCCGGCAGTGCTCGCAGATGGGCGCCATGCGGTGGATGGCGCATTCGAAGCTGTCGAAGACGTGCACCGCCCCCTGGGCGTGCACCTCGAAGCTCATGACGTAATCGTTTCCGCACACTTCACAACGGGCCATGGGGCACAGATTGCGCGGCGCGGGGGCGGTGGGCAACAGGCGGCCGGGCGCGTCGCCGCCGCGCCACTCGATCAGCCGTGTACCCCGGGCGCCGGGGTCACCGCCCTGAGGAGTTCCGCGAAGCGCCGCTCGTCGATGACGGGGGTGCCGAACGCGCGGGCCTTGACGGACTTGCCGGTGGGGGAGTCCGGGTCGTTGGTGACGAGCACGCTCGTGAGCCGGCTCACGCTGGACGCCACATGCAGCCCGGCTTCGGTCGCCCGGTCCTCCAGCAGCTCGCGGTCTGTCCCGGTGTCGCCGGAGAACGCCACCCGCATGCCCTGCATGAGCGCCCCGTCGGGCTCCAGCCGCCCGGGGTTGGGGTACGGGCAGGCCGGCCGCTTGCGGGCCGGGCGCCAGCTGCCGGGGCGGTAGGAGCCGTACGACCCGCCGGCCGGCGCCGGGCGGGCCGCCGGCACCCCGGCGTCGACCCATTCGGTCAGCGCCCGGCAGGCGTGCAGCGGCAGCGGCATCCCGGCCGCCGCCGCCAGGTGCAGGCTGGGGCGGAACGCCTCGGCGAGCACCCGCGCGTCGTCCAGGGCGTGGTGGGCGCGCTGCTGGACGACGCCGTAGTGCGCGGCGAGCGACTCCAGCTTGTGGTTGGCCAGCGGCAGCCGGAGCTCCTTGGCGAGGACGATCGTGCACAGCCGCTGCTCGACCGGGGCGGCGGACCGCGCCCGCGCGTACTCGCGGGCCAGCATCGACCAGTCGAAGACGGCGTTGTGCGCGACGAGGACCCGGCCGGCCAGCCGCTCGGCCAGCTCGGCGGCGATCTCCGGGAAGAGCGGGGCGTCGGCGAGCATCGTGCTGGTCAGCCCGTGGATCCACACCGGGCCGGGATCGCGCAGCGGGTTGACCGGTGAGTACCAGTGGTCCTGGACCTCGCCCCGGGCGTCCAGCCGGTAGACGGCGGCGGACACTATCCGGTCGTCGCGGCCCAGACCGGTGGTCTCGACGTCGACCACGGCATATCCGTCCGGGTAGGCGGCGGGCCACGGGGGCGGTGCGGCGGTCGGCTCGGTGCGGTTGTCCAGCATGGTCATTGAGAATAAGGGGCGCCGCTGACACTCAGAGACGCAACAGCGAACCGACCAGGGCGCGCGTCGTGGTGGTGAAGAGGCGTTCGGGGTCGGGCGGGTCGGTCAGCGCGCGGGCCAGCGCCGGGTCGTGGCCGGCCGTGGCGCTGTCCCACAGGTCCTGTTCCACCGGGATCTGGGCGGGCGAGCGTTCGCGGTTGCGCTCGACCAGGACGAAGCCGATGACGTGGAACTCGATGGCGCGCAGCGCGTCCGCGGCCCGCGCCCCGCGCAGCCCCGCCTCGTGCAGCTCCCGGATCAGGGCCTGCTGGGCGGGGAGGAACATCAGCTCGGTCAGGCCCCGTTCGTGCACCATCGCGATCAGGTGCGGCCGGTCGCGCAGCATCCGGCGCTGGGCGCGGGCGATGGACAGCACCCGGTCGAGCGGCCCGCGGCCGGTGGGGGCGATAGCGCCCATCTCCCGCACGGTGCGCGCCACCAGCTCGTCGAGCAGCGACTCGCGGTTGCCCACGTGCCAGTAGATCGAGGTGACCGCGGTGCCCAGTTCCGCCGCGAGCTTGCGCATGGTCAGCGCCTCGGGGCCGAGCTGCCGGACGAGCGCGGCAGCGGCGTCGAGGACGTCGTCGCGGGTCAGGGCGGTGCGCGTCATGGTGCTCCCATTGTGGACCGTGCACGCCTATTTACCCTTCGAGCGCGTCGGTGTAACTGTGTTACAGAAGCTCGTCCCGAATCCCTCATGACGCACCCGTGTGACTGACATGAACGAAGGGCGGCACGACATGACGCGAGTACGGTACGGCCCGCGCAGCGCTGCGGAGATCGGTGCGGCGAAGGCCGCCGGCGGCAAGCTCCCGGACATCTGGTCCACCGGGGTGGTGGCGGTCTGGGAGACCGACCCGGACGTGGTGGCGCAGGTCCTGCCGCCGCCGCTCAAGCCCGGCGAACGGCCCCTGGTGCGGGTCAACATCAGCCGTGTCGACCTGTTCGGGCACCCGCTGGGCGCCGGCTCCGTCGCGGTCTCCGCCCGGCACGACGGCGTCGAGGGCTGGTACCCGCTGGTGATGCCCATGACGACCGAGCGGGCGCTGATCGGCGGCCGGGAGGTCTTCGGCGAGCCGAAGAAGCTCGGCGAGGTGACCGTGGAGCGGGTCGGCGACGTCGTGATGGCCAAACTCGCCCGGCACGGGATCGCGTTCGTCGAGGTCGCCGGCGCGGTCGGCGGCCCGCTGCCGCTGCCGGACACCACCGAGAAGACCGACTTCTACTTCAAGTTCCTGCCGGCGGTGGACGGCGACGGCTTCGACGGCGACCCGGTGCTCGTGCGCTGCACCCGGCACGAGCGGGTGCGCAAGCTGGAGGCGGTCACCGGCAGCGTGGTGCTGCGCGAGTCCGCCTACGACCCGGTCGCCGACCTCGTGGTCCGCCGGCTCGTCGACATCACCATCGGCGAGAAGACCAGCGACCAGTCGGGCCAGGTCGTCGAGCGGGTCAGCGCGCAGGCGCTGCTGCCCTACATGCACCAGCGCTACGACGACGTGCAGCAGCTCCTCGACGCACCCCCGCGGGAGGCCTGATGGAGCTGCGGGCGGGACAGACGGCCGTGGTGACCGGCGCCGCGAGCGGCATCGGGTACGCCATGGCGGAACGGTTCGCCGCGGAGGGCCTGCGGGTCGTCCTCGCCGACGTGGAGGAGGGCGCGCTCGACAAGGCCGTCGGGCGGCTGCGGGAGGGCGGCGCCGAGGCCGTCGGGCAGCTCACCGACGTGAGCGAGCGCGCGTCGGTCGACGCGCTCGCCGAGGCCGCGTACCGCGCCTTCGGCGCCGTGCACGTGCTGTGCAACAACGCCGGGGTCGGCTCCGGGGCCGAGGGCCGGATGTGGGAGCACGACCCCAAGGACTGGCAGTGGGCGTTCTCCGTCAACGTGTGGGGCGTCTTCCACGGCGTCCAGGCGTTCCTGCCCCGGATGCTGGCGGCCGGCGAGCCGGGCCACGTCGTCAACACCTCCTCGGGCGACGGCGGGATCGCCCCGCTGCCGACCGCGTCCGTGTACGCCGTCACCAAGGCCGCCGTGGTCACGATGACGGAGTCGCTGTACGCCCATCTGAAGGCCGAGCGCGCTGCCGTCGGCGCCTCCGTGCTCTTCCCCGGCCCCCACATGCTCCGCACCGGCCTGTGGGAGTCGCACCGCAACCGCCCCGAGCGGTACGCCAAGTCCGCGCCGCGCCGCACCCCCTACCGCAGCCTCGACCAGTGGGAGGCGGCGATGAGGGAGGCCGGGCACGAGGTGGAGTTCACCCCCGTGGAGGAGGTCGCCGCCCTCGTGGCGGACGGCATCCGCGCGGACCGCTTCTGGATACTGCCGGCCAGCGAGCGCAGCGACGCCCAGATCCGGGCGCGCTCGCGGTCGATGCTCGACCGGGCCAACCCCGGCTACCTCGAGAACTTCATTCTCGACTGAACGAGGGGACAGCAGACATCATGACGGATCCGTACCTGATCATCTCCTCGGACTGCCACGCGGGCCTGCCGACGGAGCAGTACCGGCCGTACCTCGACAGCAGGTTCCACGCGGACTTCGACGAGTTCCTCGGGCAGCGCCAGGCGCGCCGCGAGGCGATGACGCGGCTCGGGGTGCGCAACGAGGCGTTCGCGCAGAAGTGGTTCAGCGACAACGAGGAGGGGCTGCGCGGCGGCTGGGACAGCGCGCAGCGCGACAAGGAGCTCGACGGGGACGGGGTGGCGGCCGAGGTCGTCTTCCCGGACGCCGACGCCGTCGACAGCCAGACCGCCGCCCCCTTCGGGGTGGGCCTCGGGCTCTCCGGCGACCAGGACCCGGCGCTGGGCATGGCGGGCGCCCAGGCGCACAACCGCTGGCTGGCGGAGTTCTGCGCGGAGCGCAGCCCGGAGCGCCGCTGCGGGGTTGCGCTGCTGCCCATCACCGGCGAGATCGACGCGGTGGTGGCCGAAGTCCGCCGGGCGAAGGAGTCCGGCCTCGGCGCCCTGATGATCCCGGCCCGCTGGGTCGACAAGGCGGCCTACCACGACGCCCGTTACGACCCGGTATGGGCGGTCGCGCAGGAGCTGGAGATGCCGATCGTCACCCACTCCGGCTCGGCCCCGCACCACGAGTACGGGGACCACCTGGGCATCTACGTCAGCGAGGTGACGTTCTGGCCGTCCCGGCCGCTGTGGTTCCTGCTCTGGGCCGGGGTCTTTGAGCGCTTCCCCGGGCTGAGGTTCGGCGTCGCTGAGTCCGGCTGCTGGTGGCTGCCGAACCAGCTGTGGTTCATGGACCGGCTCTACCTCGGCGCGCACGGCGGCAAGAAGCTCTCGCCGTTCGCCGAGCTGAAGCGCCCGCCGAGCGAGTACCTGGACCGCCAGGTCTTCATCTGCGCGACCAACACCAAGCGGCGCGAGCTGGCCCAGCGCTACGAGATCGGCGTCGGCAACATCCTGTGGGGCAGCGACTTCCCGCACCCCGAGGGGACCTGGCCGGCGACCCGGGAGTGGCTGCGCAACACCTTCCACGACATCCCGGTCACCGAGACCCGGCAGATGCTGGGGCTGGCCGCCGCCGAGGTCTTCGGCTTCGACACCGGGAAGCTGGCGCCCATCGCCCGCCGCATCGGCCCGACCCCGGCGGAGCTGGGGCAGCCGGCCGACCAGGAGGCCGTCGAGGCGTCCTGGGCGCGCGCCCGGGACACCGGGCGGCACTGGCTGACCGGGCACGACTTCCCGTACGTCGGGATGGAGGCGGGCACATGACACCCACCGGACCCCTCCCCGGCCCAGGACCCGACGACCGCTACACGGTGATCTCGGCGGACTGCCACGCGGGCGCCGACCTGCTCGACTACCGGCCGTACCTGGAGAGCGGCCTGCACGCGGAGTTCGACGCGTGGGCAGCCACCTACGTCAACCCGTACGAGGACCTGATCGCGCCCGAGGCGCCGCGCAACTGGGACTCCGAGCGCCGGCTCGCGGAGCTGGAGGCGGACGGCATCGTCGCCGAGGTCGTCTTCCCCAACACCGTGCCGCCGTTCTTCCCCAGCGGCTCGCTGCTGGCCCCCGCGCCCACGAAGGAGGAGTTCGCGCTGCGCTGGGCCGGGCTGCGGGCCCACAACCGCTGGCTCGCGGACTTCTGCGCACAGGCGCCGGGCCGGCGCGCGGGCGTGGCGCAGATCCTGCTCAACGACGTGGACGCGGCGGTCCGCGAGGTGCGGTGGGCCAAGGAGCACGGGCTGACCGGCGGCATCCTGCTGCCGGGCGCGCCACCGGGCTCGGGCGTCCCCGAACTGTACTCGGGCGTGTACGACCCGCTCTGGGCGGTCTGCGACGAGCTGGATGTGCCCGTCAACCACCACGGCGGCTCGGCCTCCCCGCCGCTCGGTGACGAACCGGCGGCCCGCGCGGTGTTCATGGTCGAGACGACGTGGTTCTCGCACCGGGCGCTGTGGCACCTGATCTTCGGCGGGGCGTTCCAGCGCCATCCCGGGCTGCGGCTGGTCCTCACCGAGCAGGGCTCGGGGTGGATCCCCGCCGTGCTCGACATGCTGGAGTACTACCACGGGCGGCTGGTGAGCGCCGCGACCCGGGCGGCCACCGCCGAGGCCAAGTTCGGCACCGGGCTGGCGGCGTCGATGGGCAAGGGCCCGCAGGCCGTCTGGCGGGACAACTGCTTCGTCGGCGCGAGCTTCATGCGCCCGCACGAGGTGCCGCTGCGCGACCGGATCGGCCTGGAGAAGATCATGTGGGGCAGTGACTACCCGCATGACGAGGGGACCTACCCCTACACCCGGGAGGGCCTGCGGATCGCGTTCGCCGGGCTGCCGGCGGACGAGGTCGCCGCGATCGTGGGCGGCAACGCGGCCCGGGTCTACGGCTTCGACCTGGGGCTGCTGGACGCGGTCGCCGCGAAGTCCGGGCCCACCGTGGCGGAGATCGCCGAACCGCTGCGGGAGGTGCCCGCCGACGCGACCAGCCCGGCGTTCGCCCCGGGAGGCTCCGTCCGCGTGTGGTGACGGCGGGGGAGTTGCCTCCGGCGGCGGGGAATACGGGGGAGTCCCCGCCGCCGGAAGACCGTGGGACCGCGGCGGGCCGCGGTCTAGCGGGCCGGCACCGTCCGGAACAGAACGGACAGTGCGGCACCGGGCCGGGGCGTGGAGGCGTGCCCCGGCAGGTTCTGGGTCGGTGACGGACGGGCGGCGTCCTTGGTGGTGCCGCACGCCGTCACCAGCACGAACACGGAGAGGGCAAGCACGGCCAGGCTTACCGCGGTGGGCAGGCTCGGCCTGTGCATGAGGGGTCCCCCGGTGGATCGGCTACGTCTCCACAGTGCCGCACCCGGGGTGTCCGGCCATCGTGGACCACCACGAGATCAACCACGACAACACCACGGCATATCCTGGGACCGCGGCGGCGGAAGGGGTGCGGTGGCCACGGTGGGGGAGCGGCTCGGTCTGCGCGAACGCGACGACCAGCTCGCCGTCGCGGCGCGCCTCGCCGAGCAGGCCGAGGCGGGCTCGGGCGCCCTGCTGGTGGTGCGCGGCACAACCGGCAGCGGCAGGACCGCGCTACTGGACGCCGCGGCCGAACTGGCCCGGCGGCAGGGCCTGGACGTCCGCAGGACCCGCTGCGCGGAGCACGACCGGGACGCGGGCGACCTCCCCGCCGTCGTGCACCGGCTGCTGGACGGCGCCCCCGAGGCCGCGTGCGTCGAGGAGCTGTCGCCCGGCGGCGTCCCGCTCGCGCTGGCCGTCGACGACGTCCATCTGGCCGATCCGGCCTCCCGCGCCTGGTTCGCCCGGCTCGTGCCCCGGCTCGACCGGCTGCCGCTGCTGCTGATCCTGACCGAGCGTCACCAGTACGACATGACGGCCGCGGCGCGCGGCATCGCCTGGGGCCTGGCCCCCTCGCTCGTCCACACGGTGCGGCTGCCGCCGCTGAGCGGGCCCTGCGTCGACGCGATCGCCCGCGAGCGGCTCGGCGGTGAGGCGCCGTCCGGCCTCGCCGCCGCGACCGCCGGCAACCCGCTGCTGCTGCACGCCCTGCTGCAGGACCTGGCCGAGCTGTACCCCGGCGGCCCGCCGGAGCGAACCCCGTCCAGCGTCGCCGAACTCCACCCCGGCGGCTACGCGGACGCCGTCGCCTGGCTGCTGGCCGCGGCGGGCCGGCAGACCGCCGACGCCGGCTGCGCGCTCGCGCTGGTCCAGGACGAGGACGACCCGCTCGGGCTCCTCGCCGAGTGGCAGCGCCGGCGCCGCCTCCGCTCGGCGCCAGCCCGCGGCGTGCCGGCGGGCGGCGTTCCGGGGAGCGCGGTGCCGGAGAGCGCCGATCCCGCCCGGCTGGCGGGCTGGGCCGCCGCGCTGCGCCACCACGGCTTCCTGGCCGCGGGCGGCGAGCCGGTCGGCTTCGCCCACCCGCTGCTGCGCGACGCCGTGCTGCACACCCTGCCGCGCGAGCGCCGGGACGCGGCGCACCGCGCCGCCGCCCGGCTGCTGCTCGAACGCGGCGACCGGGCCGGGGCGGTCGCCGCACACCTGCTGCCCGTCCCGCCGGTCGGCGAGGCGTGGGCCGCCGACGTGCTGCTGGCCGCCGCGCAGGAGGCCCGCTCGCGGCCGGACGGCGTGCCGCGGGCCGTCGCGCACCTGCGCCGGGCGCTGGACGAGCCCCTCACCACCGAGCGGCGCGGCAGCGTGCTGACCGAACTGGGCTGCCTGGAGGTCAGGATCGAGCGGGCGGCCGGGGTCCGGCGGCTCGCCGAGGCGCTGCGCGTGCAGCAGGACGGCCACGGCCGGGTGCGGGTCGCCAACGCGCTGGGCACGGCACTGGCCGCGCACGGCGAGGTGCCCGCGGCCATCGCGGTGCTGCGCGAGCTCGCCGACGGCTTCGCCGGCCGCCCGGACCTGCTGGGCGCGGTGCAGGCGGCGACCGCGCTGATCGCCTCGCACGACGGCGAGAGCTGGCGGCAGATGATCTCGGAACTGCTGCGGCTGCGGCACCTCGGCGACCCCGATCCGATGGCCGAGACGATGCTCACCGAGTACGAGTCGGCCGCGGGCCTGCTCTCGGCGGAGCAGGCCTGGGAGCAGGTGCGCCCGCTGCTCGCCCCCGGCGCCGTCGACCCGCTGCTGGAGCCGTACGTCCTGGGGTCGGTGGCCACCGTCGCGCAGTGGGCCGACCGGCTCGACGAGGCGGAGCGGTTCGCCGCCCGCATCCCGCTCGGCGAGCCGGTGCTGCACCCGGGGCACGAGTGCCTGGTGAGCGTGCGGGCGGAGGCCGCCGTCATGCGGGGCGACTTCGCCCGGCTCGTCGACGACCAGGACCCCGCCGCCAACGTCCATGTCGGCGCCCAGACGATGATCGCGCTCACCGAGCTCGACCGGCTGGACGAGGCGGCCGCGCTCGCCGAGCGGCTCGCCGGGCCCGGCCCCGACCACTCCTGGCAGTGGTGCGAGTTCCTGTACGCGCGCGGTCTGCTGCGTGCCGCGCGGGGCGACGACGCGGGCGCGCTGGAGGACCTGCACGACTGCGGCCGGCGGCAGGTCGCCCGGGGCGTCGTGAGCCCGGTCGTCACCGCCTGGCGCTCGGCCGCCGCCGACAGCCTGGTGCGGACCGGCCGGGCCGGCGAGGCGGTGCCGCTGGCCGCCGAGGAGCTGCGGCTGGCCAGGGTCTGGGGCACGGCCCGGACCGAGGGGCGCGCCCTGCGCGCGCTCGGCTCGGCCACCGGCGGCCGGCGCGGCATCGAACTGATCGAGGAGGCCGTCGCCCGGCTGCGCGAGGACCCGGACGCCGAGCCGGAGCTGATCACCGCCCAGCTCGGCCTGGGCCGCTCCCTGACCGCCGCCGGGCGCTCCGGGCAGGCCCGCGACGTGCTGCGGGAGGCCGCCGCGCGCGCCGAGCGGCTCGGCGCCGTCCGGCTGGGGCGGCTCGCGCGGCAGGCGCTGCGGGACGGCGGCGCCCGCCCGCGCCGCGGTCCGCACACCGGGACCGGCGCCCTGACGGCCAGCGAGCGGCGGATAGCGGAACTGGCCGCCGCGGGACACGGCAACGGGGCCATAGCGGAGCTGCTGCACCTCGCCCGCAGAACCGTCGAGACCCACCTGACCAGCACGTACCGCAAGCTCGGCATCCGGCAGCGGGCCGATCTGGCGGCCGCGCTGAAGGCGGCGCCGGGAGATCCGGCCGGACGCTGACCGGCCGCGGCCCGCGAGGGCTGCCGTAACGGCCGCCGTAACACTCGTCGTACTTGTCGGTAACAACCCCTAGCGGTGGCCGCCCGGGCGCCCCTATCGTGCCTCCATGCCGCAACTGCCCGATGTCGTGCTGTGGTCGATACCGGCCTTCGTCCTGCTCACCGTCCTGGAGATGGTGAGCTACCGCATCCATCCCGACGAGGACGCCGCCGGATACGTCGCCAAGGACGCCGCCACCAGTATCACCATGGGGCTCGGCAGCCTGGTCTTCGACCTGCTGTGGAAGATCCCCATCGTCGCCGTGTACGCCGCGGTCTACGCGATCACCCCGCTGCACATCCCGGTGCTGTGGTGGACGCTCCCGCTGATGCTGTTCGGCCAGGACTTCTTCTACTACTGGTCGCACCGCGGGCACCACATGATCCGGCTGCTGTGGGCCTGCCACGTGGTCCACCACTCCAGCCGCAACTTCAACCTCTCCACCGCGCTGCGCCAGCCCTGGACGTCGCTGACCGTCTGGCCCTTCTACGTGCCGCTGATCGCCGTGGGCGTGCACCCGGCGGCGCTGGCCTTCTGCTCCTCGGTCAACCTCGTCTACCAGTTCTTCGTGCACACCGAGCGGGTCGGCAAGCTGCCCCGGCCCGTCGAGTACGTGTTCAACACCCCTTCGCACCACCGGGTGCACCACGCCTCCCAGGGCGGCTACCTGGACCGCAACTTCGGCGGCATCCTCATCGTCTGGGACCGGCTCTTCGGCTCGTTCGCGCCCGAGACCGAGCGGCCGGTGTTCGGCCTCACCAAGAACATCGGCACGTACAACCCGCTGCGCGTGGCCACCCACGAGTACGCGGCCATCGCCCGCGACGTGGCCGCCGCCGGCACCTGGCGGGCCCGCTTCGGCCACGTGCTGCGCGGCCCCGGCTGGCAGCCCGCCCCGGCCCCGGCCACCGTGCCGGTCACCGTCCCCGCCGCCCCGGCCACCGGGGAGCGGGCCGCGTGAGCCGTGCCCGTACGGAGCGGGCGCTGCTCGTGGCGTTCGCCGTCGTCGGCACCGCGCACCTGGCCGCGACCCTCGCGGGCTGGGACCTGGGGCGGCAGCTCACCAAGCCCGCCCTGCTGCCCGTCCTGGCCGGCTGGGCCGCCGCCCGCGGCGGCCCCCGGCCGCTGATCGCCGCGCTGCTGTTCGGCTGGGGCGGCGACGTCGCCCTGCAGATCGGCGGCGACCTGGCGTTCCTGGCCGGCATGGGCTCCTTCGCCGCCGGACACGTCTGCTACCTGGTGCTCTTCGTCCGGCACGGCGCCTTCGCCGACCGCCGGGCGGCGCTGCGGCGCGCGGCGGCGTACGCCGTGGTGTGGCTGGTGGTGATCACGCTGCTGTGGGGCGGCCTGGAGGCGTCGATGCGCGGCCCCGTCGCGGGCTACAGCCTGCTGCTGACCGCGATGGCCACCGGAGCCGCCGGGCTCGGCGCGCGGGCGGCGGCCGGCGGCGCGCTGTTCCTGCTCTCCGACACCCTCATCGCCACCGGCATCGCCGACTGGCCGCGGCTGCCGGCCCACGACTTCTGGGTCATGCTGACCTACCTCGCCGCCCAGTACCTGCTGGCCCAGGCCCTGACCTGCCAGGACCCACGGCGCGCGGCACCGGGGCCACGGGCGTACCGTGAGGTCACCCCATTGAACTGAGCACCAAGGACACCCCATGCGCGCCACCGTCATCCACGCCCCGTTCGACATCAGGGTGGAGGACGTCCCGGACGCGGCGGTCCGGCAGCCCGGCGACGCGGTCGTGCGGGTGGTCCGCGCCTGCGTCTGCGGCAGCGACCTGTGGGCGTACCGCGGCGAGGCCGCCCGCGAGCCGGGGCAGCGCATCGGCCACGAGTTCCTCGGCGTCGTCGAGGAGACCGGCTCCGAGGTGTCCGGGCTGACCGCCGGCGACCTGGTCGTGGCCCCCTTCATGTGGTCCGACGGGGTGTGCGCCTACTGCGCCGAGGGCCTGACGACCTCCTGCGTGCACGGCGGCTTCTGGGGCTCGGTCGGCTCCGACGGCGGCCAGGGCGAGGCCGTCCGGGTGCCCTTCGCCGACGCCACCCTGGTCAAGCTGCCCGCCGAGGCGCTCTCCGACGACCGCCTGCTGTCCGGGCTCCTCGCGCTGTCCGACGTCCTGGGCACCGGCCACCACGCCGCCGTCGGCGCCGGCGTCGGCCCCGGCACGACGGTGGCCGTCGTCGGCGACGGCGCGGTCGGCCTGTGCGGGGTGCTCGCCGCCAGGCGGCTGGGCGCCGAGCGGATCATCGCGCTGGGCCGGCACGAGGCGCGCACCGACCTCGCCCGCACGTTCGGCGCCACCGACGTCGTCGCCGAGCGCGGCGAGGCGGCCGTCGCGGCGGTCCGCGAGCTGACCCGCGGGCAGGGCGCGCACGCCGTCATCGAGGCGGTCGGCACCGAGCAGTCCATGCGCACCGCGGTGGGCATCACCCGCGACGGCGGCTCCATCGGCTACGTCGGCGTCCCGCACGGCAGCGGCACCGGCCTGGACCTCGGCGAGATGTTCAACCGCAACATCGCCCTGCGCGGCGGCGTCGCCCCGGTCCGCGCGTACATCCCGGAGCTGCTCCCGGACGTCCTGTCGGGCGCGGTCGACCCGTCCCCGGTCTTCGACCTGGAGGTCGACCTGGACGGCGTCCCCGGCGGCTACAAGGCGATGGACCAGCGCACCGCCCTGAAGACCATCATCAGGTTCTGACGGCACACGGACGCCGGGCGGGCCCGTCCAGCGGGCCCGCCCGGCGTCGTCGTGAACCGTCGTGCTGTCTCCGCTACCGGATCACTTGGTGACGGCGTCCAGGGCGTCGACGATGCCGAACCCGTAGAAGCTGTTCACCCGCTTCGGGCCGGTGCAGGTGGCGTCCTGCACTCCGTTGCCGTCCGGGTCGTACAGGCCCGTCGGGCAGCCGGGGTTGTCGGCCTCGGCCTTGAGGATCCACTGGATCTGCTCAGGCGTGGCGTGCGGGTGCTTGCTCTTGACGAGCGCCGCGACGGCGGCCACGTGCGGGCTGGCCATCGAGGTGCCCTGCAGGTATCCGTAGGTGTTGCCGGGCAGGGTGGACAGGATGCGGCCGTTCTTGTCCGGGGTGTCCGGGATCTGGTACTTGTCCCCACCGGGGGCGGCGACGTCGATGACGTTGCGGCCGTAGCTGGAGTAGTACGACTTGAGGTTCTGCACGCCGGTCGCGGAGACCGTGACGACGCCGGGCAGCTGGGTCGGGATGTCGAAGCACTTGTGCGGGTCGATGGTGCGCTCGACCGGCGTGCTGTCGTCCGGGCTGGACGCGTCGACGATCGCGTCCGAGTCCAGGTCGTCGTCGGAGTTGCCGGCCGAGGCGACGTTGAGCACGCCCTTGCGCTCGGAGTACTTCGACGCGCGGTTGACGGCGTCGACGATCGCCCGCTGGTCCGGGTCGGCGAGGCAGTTGTACAGCCACGGGTCGATGTAATAGCTGTTGTTCGTCACGGAGATGCCGTGGTCGGCCGCGAAGACGAACGCGCAGACCACGCTCTCCGGGTAGAACAGGCTGGTGACGGGGTCGCTGACCTTGATGGCCGCGACCTTGACGTTGGGAGCGACACCGGCCACGCCGACGCCGTTGCGCGCGGCGGCGATCTCGCCCGCCACGTGCGTGCCGTGGTAGTCACTGGCCGGGTCGTACGGGCGCCAGGCGCCCGGCGACGTGTCGGCCACGCCGCCCACGCAGTTCGCGGACTGTGCGGCGGAGAAGTTCGCGGCGAGGTCCGGGTGGGTGTCGTCGACCCCGGTGTCGATGACACCGACGGTGACCTTCCGGCTGCCCGGGTTGACCTTCGCGGCCTGGTCGGCCTTGATGGCCCTCAGGTCCCACTGGTTCGCCTCCAGCGGCTCCTGCGCGGGGCCCGCCTTGGCGGTGGCCGCGGCGACCTGGGCCGCGGTGAGCCGCTCGGGAGCGCCCAGTTCGGTGGTCGAGGCGGGGGCGATGGCGGCGGTACGGGTGGCGCCCGCCGTCTGGACCCCGTGGGCCTTGCGTATCGCGGCGGCGAACCCCGGGTTCGCCGAGTGGACGACGATGACGCCGATCTTCTCGTACGAGATCACCACCTGCCCGCCGGCCCTGGCCACCGCGTGCTCGACGCTCTTGACGGTGCCGTGGTCCACCTTGGTGTTGACCACGTACGACAGCAGCGGGCCGTCCGCCGGTGCCGGGCTGTCCGCCGCGGCCACCGAAGCGGCGCCCGGCAGTACGGCGACCGCTGCGGCCAGCGCCATCCCGACGGTCGCCGCGAGCACGCGACGCCGTCCGGACCGTCTGTGAAGAGGAACCATGGGATCTCCAATCGTCCAACAACCCGTCACGACGGCCCGGTTGCCGTTGGACGGGTACATGACGATGGAAACTATCGTCGTACTGGTGGTGCCATCAATGGATTCCGGTGGAAATCCCGGATTCCTACCGGATTCCCGTTCGGGCGCCGGGCGTGTCAGCCACCGCCGTGGCCGGACCGCAGCGCCTCGATGCTCAACAGGGGTATGACCACCCGCGGTCCGTACCAGCGCGCGGGCGCCGCGCGGCCGGCCGGCGGCGGGGCCGCGGCCACCGGGACGGGCAGCCGGACGGCGCCGTACGGCGGTCGGTGCGGACCCGGTGGCGGGGAACTCGGCTGGGTGTTCACGGGCGCTGTCCTCGAACTGGCGTCACGGCCGCGTCGGGGCCGCCGGGCGACGGTGCTGGGCGCCCTGTACAACGAAGCGCCCGCGTCCGGGTGTCGGGTCCGCTCCGGATGGCGGCGGTTTTGCCCCCGGGCCTGTTGAACACCTGCCGCCACACCTCTAACATGCGGTTTCCGATCATCGACGTGACGCAGATCACTCATGGAGGCACCGTGGATCCCGCACCACCGTCCGCCACCCCGGGTCCGCCGACCCCCGCTTCGTACTCCGAGGTGGAGGCGAGTCCGGAATTCGCCGAACTGCGGCACTCCTACCGGGTGTTCGCCTTCCCGGTGACCATTGCCTTCATCACCTGGTACCTGCTGTACGTGATCCTGTCGAGCTACGCGGGCGGGTTCATGGCGACCAAGGTCATCGGCAACATCAACGTGGCCTTCGTCTTCGGCCTCGCGCAGTTCCTCACCACGTTCCTCATCGCCTGGATATACGCCCGGTACGCGAACGCCCGCCTCGACCCGGGGGCCGAAGCCCTCAAGGCGCGGCTGGAGAACGGCGCTACGTTGGAGGACCGCTCATGACCACCGGCACGATCAACCTGGCGGCCGAGGCGGCGGCGTCCGAGCACCGCGGCCTGATCATCACGCTCTTCTCGGTGTTCGTCGTCATCACCCTCGGCATCACCGTCTGGGCCGGCCGCCAGACGAAGGACGCGACGGACTTCTACGCGGGCGGCCGCGGCTTCACCGGGTTCCAGAACGGGCTGGCGATCTCCGGCGACTACATGTCGGCCGCCTCGTTCCTCGGCATCGCGGGCGCCATCGCGCTCGTCGGCTACGACGGCTTCCTCTACTCGATCGGCTTCCTGGTCGCCTGGCTGGTCGCCCTGCTGCTGGTCGCCGAACCGCTCCGCAACTCCGGCCGCTTCACCATGGCCGACGTGCTCGCCTACCGGCTGCGCCAGCGCCCGGTGCGCACCGCGGCCGGCACCTCGACCATCGTCGTGTCGATCTTCTACCTGCTGGCCCAGATGGTCGGCGCGGGCGCCCTGGTCTCGCTGCTGCTCGGCGTCACCGGCGAGGGCCCGAAGCGGCTGATCGTGGCGCTGGTCGGCATCGTCATGGTGCTCTACGTGACGATCGGCGGCATGAAGGGCACGACCTGGGTGCAGATCATCAAGGCCGTGATGCTGATCCTCGGCACCCTGCTGATCACGATCCTGGTGCTGAACAAGTTCCACTGGAACCCGTCCACGCTGCTGGGCGCCGCGGCCGACAAGAGCGGCCAGGGGCACAAGTTCCTGGAGCCCGGCCTCAAGTACGGCATCGACAGCACCAGCAAGATCAACTTCATCTCGCTGGGCCTGGCCCTCGTGCTGGGCACCGCCGGGCTGCCGCACATCCTGGTCCGCTTCTACACGGTGCCCACGGCGAAGGTCGCCCGCAAGTCCGTCAACTGGGCGATCGGCATCATCGGCGGCTTCTACCTGATGACCATCGCCCTCGGCTTCGGCGCGGCGGCCCTGGTCGGCGCCGCCAAGATCAAGGCGAGCGACAAGTCCGGCAACACCGCGGCGCCGCTGCTCGCCGAGTACGTCGGCGGCGGCCCCGGCACGACCGGCGGCGCGATCCTGCTCGCGGTGATCTCCGCGGTGGCCTTCGCGACCATCCTCGCCGTCGTCGCGGGCCTCACCCTCGCCTCGTCGGCCTCGTTCGCGCACGACCTGTGGGCCAACGTGATCCGCAAGGGCAAGGTGAGCGAGAAGAACGAGGTCATCACGGCGAAGATCGCCGCGGTGGCGATCGGCGCGGTCTCCATCGGGCTCGGCATGTACGCCACGAAGCTCAACGCGGCGGCCCTGGTGGCGCTCGCGTTCGCGGTCGCCGCCTCCGCCAACCTCCCGACCATCCTGTACAGCCTGTACTGGAAGAAGTTCACCACCTCGGGGGCGACCTGGTCGATCTACGGCGGCCTGGTCTCCTCGGTCGTCCTGGTGATCTTCTCGCCGGTCGTCTCCGGCGCCTCCGACTCGCTCTTCACCGGCAGCGACTTCTCCTGGTTCCCGCTGGCCAACCCGGGCATCGTCTCCATCCCGCTGGGCTTCCTGCTCGGCTGGCTCGGCACGGTCCTGTCCAAGGAGCAGCCGGACCTGGAGAAGTACCAGGAGCTGGAGGTGCGCTCCATGACCGGCGCCGGCGCGCACTGACCGCCGCCTCCACCGCGGTTTCAACAAACTGTTGCATTCAGGGGCCCATCGCGTACGCTGCGGCGATACGCGGTGGGTCGCCGTGGTCCTAAGCTGGAGTGGCGGGCGCATCAGGTGCCCGCGAGGGAGGCGGAACGCGTGCTGATCGACACCTACGGACGCGTCGCCACCGATCTGCGGGTCTCGCTGACCGACCGGTGCAATCTGCGCTGCACGTACTGCATGCCCGAGGAGGGCCTGCAGTGGCTGGCCAAGCCCGACCTGCTCACGGACGACGAGATCGTCCGGATGGTGCGGATCGGCGTCACCGACCTCGGCGTCAAGGACGTCCGCTTCACCGGCGGCGAGCCGCTGCTGCGCCCCGGCCTGGTCGGCATCATCGAACGCGTCGCGGCCCTCGAACCCCGCCCCCGGATCTCGCTGACCACCAACGGCATCGGCCTGGGGCGCACCGCGTCCGCGCTGCGCGACGCCGGCCTGAACCGGGTCAACGTCTCCCTCGACACCCTGCGCCCGGACGTCTTCCAGGCCATGACGCGGCGCAAGCGCCACCAGGACGTCATCGCCGGGCTTGAGGCGGCCCGCGCCGCGGGGCTGACCCCGGTCAAGGTCAACGCGGTGCTCATGCGCGGGGTCAACGACGACGAGGCCCCTGAACTGCTGCGGTGGGCCGTGGAGAACGGCTACGAGCTGCGCTTCATCGAGCAGATGCCGCTGGACGCGCAGCACGGCTGGCAGCGCGGCGACATGGTGACCGCCGAGGAGATCCTGGACAGCCTCAGGACCCGCTTCACGCTCACCCCGGAGCCCAACGGCGCCCGCGGCTCCGCCCCCGCGGAGCGGTGGCTGGTGGACGGCGGCCCGGCCAGGGTCGGCGTCATCGCCTCCGTGACCCGCCCCTTCTGCCGCGCCTGCGACCGCACCCGGCTCACCGCCGACGGCCAGGTCCGCGACTGCCTCTTCGCCCGCACCGAGTCCGACCTGCGCGCCCCGCTGCGCTCCGGCGCCACCGACGCGGAGATCGCCGCGCTGTGGAAGACCGCGATGTGGGGCAAGAAGGCCGGCTCAGGGCTGGACGACCCGTCGTTCCTGCAGCCCGACCGCCCGATGTCGGCGATCGGCGGCTAGGAGGGCCCCAGGGCCCGCCAGGGCCCCGCCGGACCCCCGGGCCGGTCGCGGGCCGGACCCGTGGGCTGTCCGCTATCAGGACGCCTCAGGGCGCGTCCGGCCCCTGCCGCCCCGCCGGATCGGGCGCCGCCGCCGGCTCCGCGGAGTCCTCCGGGGAGCGCCACTGGTCGAACGGCACGGTGTCCTTCAGGAACCCCCGCAGGTCCAGGAAGTGCGACAGGTGCTCCCGGTGCTCGTCACAGGCGAGCCACGTCTTGCGGCGGTCGGGGGTGTGCAGTTTCGGGTTGTTCCACGCCAGCACCCACGCGGCGGTGGTGCGGCAGCCCTTGGCCGAGCAGATCGGCGTCTCGTCGTTCATAGCCGCCAGTAAACATGGCGACGCCGGGCAGCCACGGGGGGAGCCGCCCGGCGTCGGTCCGTCGCTCCGACGGGGGATGCGGAGCGCGTACGAAGTATGTCACGCGCGCACCCCGGTCGAGGAGTGGATCCTCATGATTGATCTGAGCTTTTCTTGAGGTTTCCAGCCATCCGCGGCTCAGTTCCGACCGGTGTACGGACCCTCCTGAGGTTCCGTTCCCGGCACCACGCGGCCCTCCACGACGGCCCGCTCCAGCATCGGCCGGGTCGGCGGCGGGACGAAGGTGGACGGCAGCGACGGCGCGTTCTCCCGTCCCGCGTTGGCGATGACCACCGCGACATAGGGCAGCAGAGCGCCCAGGACCAGCGCGACCCAGGCCAGCGGCCGCTGCACGTTCCACAAGGTCACGCAGGCGATGACCGACGCGGTACGGACCAGCATCGAGATGATGTAACGGCGCTGCCGGCCCTGTACGTCCTGCGTCAGGCTGGTCCGGGCCCCGGTGATCCGGATGACCTGACCCTCGCTGTGCTTCCGCATCACATTCCACCGCCCGCTCGGCCCTTCGGGCCGTACCGAATTCTGTTGCGGGGACCCGCCCCAGGCCTTCCTCACGGTACGCCGCGGGTCCGTCGCATTCGAGACCGGGGCCGCCCGGCGAGTGGCGGACATACCCCCTCGTACAGCGTATGGACGCCCCCGACATGCGGCGTAGCCCACCTCGGCACAGACTGACGACACGAGTGCGTTGTCACTTGAACGCGAGGAGGCGTGTGACATGAGTTGGTTGTGGGCGATCATCGTCGGTCTGGTTCTGGGTCTGATCGCAAAGGCGATCCTGCCCGGCAAGCAGGCCATCCCGCTGTGGCTGACCGCGATCTTCGGCATGCTCGGCAGCGTCCTGGGCAATGCCGTGGCCACGTGGATCGGCGTCAACAACACCAGTGGTATCGACTGGACCCGGCACTTGCTGCAGTTGCTCGGAGCCATCGCGGTGGTCGCCGTGGGCGACGGACTGTGGGCGGCGGTCAGGGGCAAGAGGACGGCCTGACGCCGGCGGCCCGGTCGGGCTGGACCGGGCGCTGCCGCAGCCGCGCCGCCGGAACCCGGTCGGTCAGCCACACGCCGTTGGCGCTGACCCGGAACACATGGCCCTCGGCGGCCAGCCGGGCGGCATCCACCTCCAGCACCACCGGACGGCCGTGCCGCGCCCCCACGCGCACGGCCGTCTCCACGTCCGCCGACAGGTGGACGTCCTGCCGGGACATCGGAAGCAGCCCGTCCCGCAGGATCAGCGGCAGGGTCGTGGTGGCCGTGCCGTGGAAGAGCACGTCGGGCGGCGGGGCCGCCGCCAGCCCCAGGTCCACCGGGACCGAGTGGCCCTGGCTGGCCCGGATCCGGCGGCCGTCCGGCGAGTACTCGTACCGCTTCTTGTTGTTCGTCGCGACGACGTGGTCCAGCTCGGTGCGCGAGAAGCGGCGGCCGGCCCGGTCGCAGGCGGCGATCAGCTCGTCCACCGCCACCCAGCCGCCCTCGTCCAGGGCCAGCCCGACCGCCCCCGGATCGTGCCGCAGCACCAGGGCCAGGAACTTCGAGACCTTGACCGTCCGCTTCTCGTCCACCGTCGCCATCCTCCTGGCAGGGGCCCTCAGACGCCCTGGCTGACCGAACTCATGTTGAAGTCCGGGATCCGCATGGCGGGTGCCGCGGCCCGGGTGAAGTAGTCGCTCCACTCGCGCGGCAGCGTCCGCTCCGTGCGGCCCGTCTCGGCGACCCGGCCGAGCAGGTCCACCGGCGACTCGTTGAACCGGAAGTTGTTCACCGCGCCCGTCACCTCGCCGTTCTCGACCAGGTAGACGCCGTCCCGGGTCAGACCGGTGAGCAGCAGGGTCGACGGATCGACCTCGCGGATGTACCACAGGCAGGTCAGCAGCAGCCCGCGTCCGGTCGCCGCGACCATCTCCTCCAGCGACTTCGTGCCGCCGCCGTCCAGGATCAGGTTGTCGGCGGCCGGGGTCACCGGCAGGCCGGTGAGGCCCGCGCTGTGCCGGGTGGTGGGGAGCCGGTTGAGCACCCCGTCGCGGATCCAGTCCACCGGCCCGACCGGCAGGCCGTTGTCGAACACCGAGGACTCGTCGCCCGAGGCGTGCGCGATGACGAACGGGGCCGACTCCAGGCCGGGCGCCGACGGGTCGCTGCGCAGCGTCAGCGGCAGCTCGGAGAGCTTCTCCCCGACGCGGGTGCCGCCGCCGGGCTTGCTGAACACGGTGCGGCCCTCGGCCGCGTCCCGCGCGCCGGACGACCACAGCTGGTAGATCGCCAGGTCCGCGACGGCGGACGGCGGCAGCAGCGTCTCGTACCGGCCGGCGGGCAGCTCGACGCGGCGCTCCGCCCAGGTGAGCCGCTGGGCCAGCTCCGCGTCGAGGGCGCCGGGGTCGACGTCCTTGAAGTCGCGGGTCGAGGCCCCGGCCCAGGCGGAGCGGGTGCGGTCCGGCGACTTGGCGTTGAGCTCCATCGTGCCGGTCGGCTGGTCGTGCCGCAGCCGCAGGCCGGTGGAGCTGCCGAGGTAGCTGGAGGTCACCGAGTGGAAGGCGAACCCGTACAGCTGCCGCCCGCCGGCCCGCGCGGTCGCGAAGGACTCGCCCAGCGCGGGGGCGAACGACCCGAAGACCTCGGAGGAGGTCTCGGCGGGCGGTTCGGTGAAGCGGGCGGAGGGCGCGGTGCCCTCCACGAGCGGCTGCGCGTCCTCGGCCGGTCCCGCGTTCCTGGCGGCCTCCTCCGCGGCCCGGACCAGCGGCTCCAGGTCGTCGGTGGTCACCGCGGAGCGGGAGACGACACCGGAGGCGGCGCCCTGCGCGCCGTTCACCGTCGCGATGACGGTGAGGGTGCGGCCCCGGGTCACGCCGTTGGTGGTCAGCGCGTTGCCCGCCCAGCGCAGGTTGGCGCTGGACTCCTCGTCCGCGATGACGACGCAGCCGTCGGCGCGGGACAGCGCCAGGGCGCGCTCGACGATCTCGTGCGGAGCGGTGCTGCGGGGGCTCATCGGCCGGCCTCCTGGGTCGTGTTCAGGATGTTGACACCGCGGAAGAGCGCGGACGGGCAGCCGTGGCTGACCGCCGCGACCTGCCCGGGCTGGGCCTTGCCGCAGTTGAAGGCGCCGCCGAGCACATACGTCTCCGGGCCGCCGACGGCTTCCATCGAGCCCCAGAAGTCGGTGGTCGTGGCCTGGTAGGCGACGTCCTTGAGCTGGCCCGCGAGCCGGCCGTTCTCGATGCGGAAGAACCGCTGGCCGGTGAACTGGAAGTTGTAGCGCTGCATGTCGATCGACCAGGAGCGGTCGCCGACGATGTAGATGCCGCGCTCGACGCCGCCGATCAGCTCCTGCGTCGACGGCCCGTCCGGCGCCGGCCGCAGCGACACGTTCGCCATCCGCTGCACCGGCACATGGCCGGCGGAGTCGGCGAACGAGCAGCCGTTGGACCGGTCGAAGCCGGTCAGCTTGGCGATCCGGCGGTCCAGCTGGTACCCGACCAGGGTGCCGTCCTTCACCAGGTCCCAGGTCTGCCCGGCGACGCCCTCGTCGTCGTAGCCGACCGTCGCGAGGCCGTGCTCGGCGGTGCGGTCGCCGGTGACGTTCATCAGCGCGGAGCCGTACTTCAACGTGCCCAGCTGGTCGAAGGTCGCGAAGGAGGTGCCCGCGTAGGCCGCCTCGTAGCCCAGCGCCCGGTCCAGCTCCGTGGCGTGGCCGATCGACTCGTGGATCGTCAGCCACAGGTTGGACGGGTCCACGACGACGTCGTACGCGCCGGCCTCCACGGTCGGCGCGAGCATCTTCTCGGCCAGCAGCTCCGGGATCTGCGCCAGCTCGGCGTCCCAGTCCCAGCCGGTGCCCGTCAGGTACTCCCAGCCGCGGCCGACCGGCGGGGCCAGCGTGCGCATGGAGTCGAAGTCGCCGCTGGCGGGGTCCACCGCGACCGCGGTGAGCTGCGGGTGCAGCCGCACCCGCTGCTGCGTGGTGCTGGTGCCCGCGGTGTCCGCGTAGAACTTGTTCTCCTGGACGGTCATCAAGGACGCGTCAGCGTGGGCGACGCCCTTCGCGGCGAGCAGCCGGCCGCTCCACTCCGCGAGCAGCGCCGTCTTCTCCGCGTCCGGGACGTCGAAGGGGTTGGTCCCGTACGCGGAGACCCACACCTTGTCCGCGTGCACCGGCTCGTCCGCCAGCTCGACCCGCTCGTCGGAGCCCGCGGCGGCGATCACCTTCGCCGACAGCTTCGCCATGGCGACCGCCTGGCCGGCGACCCGCGCCGCCGCGTCCATCGTCAGGTCGACGCCGGACGCGAAGCCCCAGGCGCCGCCGTGCACGACCCGGACCGCGTACCCGGTGTCCGTGGTGTCCGTGGTCCCGGACGGCCTGGCGTCCCGCAGCCGGTGCGTGGCGCTGCGGATCCGCTCGAACCGGAAGTCCGCGTGCTCCGCTCCGAGCGCCCGGGCGCGGGCGAGTGCCGCGTCGGCCAGCGCCCGCAGCGGCAGCGCCAGGAATGACTGATCGACCTCGTGAGGCACAGCGGCCTCTCCCTTCGCCCGATTCGACAGGTCTGCTTCGACAGGTCCGCGCAGTGAATCATGCCGCTCGGACACTCCCGTGGCCACGGTATATCCGCTGCGCGCGGCGAGTTGATGATGATCCGTCAGAAGCCTTTGCCGGCCGCCCCCTTGTCGTTGGTCCAGACCAATCCTATGCTCAGGGCTGCTGGCCCCCCACGCCTTTGTCCGCGCAGTCCTGAGCAACAGCACGACAAGGAGCCCCCATGCCCACCCCCCACCTCCCGGCACGCCGCGTCCCCCCGCCCCGCCTGTCCGCCGTCCGCCACGCCGCGGCGATCGGCGCCGCGGGCGCCGCCGCGCTGGCGCTCGTCGCCCTCACCCCGGTCTCCGCGAGCGCGCACGGCGCCCTCAGCGGCCCCGTCAGCCGGATATCGGCCTGCTACGCCGAAGGCCCCGAGCACCCCCAGTCGCAGGTCTGCAAGGACCTGGTCACCATGAGCGGCACCCAGCCGCTCTACGACTGGAACGAGGTGAACATCGCCAACGCGGACGGCCACAGCCGCGACATCATCCCCGACGGCAAGCTCTGCTCGGCCAACCGCGACAAGTACAAGGCCCTCGACATGGCCCGCACCGACTGGCCCGCCACGAGCGTCACCGCAGGCTCGCGCGCCATCAGCTTCCGGGTCACCGCGCCCCACCGCGGCGTCATGACCCTCTACATCACCAAGGCCGGCTACGACCCGACGAAGCCCCTCAAGTGGTCGGACCTGGACACCACCCCGATCGCCACCTACACCACCAGCTCCACCGCGACCGGCGGCTCGTACAACTTCACCGCGAACCTGCCCAGCCGCTCCGGCCGCCACCTGATCTACCAGGTCTGGCAGCGCACCGACAGCCCCGAGGCGTTCTACGGCTGCTCCGACGTCGTCTTCGGACAGGGCGTCTCCGCCGCCGCGGCCCCGGCCGCGCCCGACGAGCGGCAGATCGCCGCCGGCGCGAGCCGCTCGACCGTCAGCCACCACGGCCACGGCGGGGACACCTCGCTCGTCGCCGAGAACGCGGCGGCCAGCGGCCGCAGCGACGGCACCCTGACGACGGCGCTGGGCGGCAGTGCCGTGCTCGCCGCGGGAGCCGTCGGAATGATCCTCCGCGGCCGCCGCCGGACCGTTTCCCGCACCCAGGCGTAGCAACGCCGACTGTAGGGACCCGACAGGGACAGCGGGATGCCCCTGTCGGGGCCGGTTCCTCGTATTGCTGCCCGGACCGATAGTTTCGTGGTGATAGCCACAACTATGGGAAAGGGTGATCCGTTGAGCCGCTCGGTTCTCGTCACCGGAGGAAACCGGGGCATCGGCCTCGCCATCGCCCAGGCCTTCGCCGACGCGGGGGACAAGGTCGCCATCACCTACCGCTCGGGCGAGCCGCCGGCGGGCTTCCTCGCGGTGCGCTGCGACATCACGGACTCCGAGCAGGTCGAGCAGGCCTACAAGGAGATCGAGGAGAAGCAGGGCCCGGTCGAGGTGCTGGTCGCCAACGCCGGCGTCACCCGCGACCAGCTGCTGCTCCGGATGACCGACGAGGACTTCACCTCGGTCCTGGACACGAACCTGACGGGCACGTTCCGCGTCGTCAAGGCGGCCGCCCGCAAGATGCTGCGCGCCCGCAAGGGGCGCATCGTGCTCATCTCCTCGGTCGTGGGCCTGCTCGGCTCGGCCGGCCAGGCGAACTACGCCGCCTCCAAGGCCGGCCTGGTCGGCTTCGCGCGCTCGCTCGCCCGCGAACTCGGCTCGCGCAACATCACCGTGAACGTCGTGGCCCCCGGCTTCGTGGACACCGACATGACGCGCACGCTCAGCGACGAGCAGCGCGAGAAGATCGTCGGGCAGATTCCGCTGGGCCGCTACGCGCAGACCGCGGAGATCGCCTCCTCGGTCCGCTTTCTCGCCTCCGAAGAGGCCGCATACATCACTGGTGCCGTCATTCCCGTAGACGGCGGATTGGGCATGGGTCACTGATCACCATGAGTGGAATTCTCGAAGGCAAGCGCATCCTGATCACCGGAGTGCTGATGGAGTCCTCCATCGCGTTCCACACCGCCAAGCTGGCGCAGGAGCAGGGCGCTGAGATCATCCTCACCGCCTTCCCGCGGCCCACCCTGACCGAGCGCATCGCCAGGAAGCTGCCGAAGCCCACCAAGGTCATCGAGCTGGACGTGACCAACGCCGAGCACCTCGGCTCGCTCGAGGACACCGTCCGCGCCGAGCTGGGCAGCCTGGACGGCGTGGTGCACTCCGTCGGCTTCGCCCCGCAGGACGCGCTGGGCGGCAACTTCCTCAACGCCCCGTGGGAGTCCGTCGCCACCGCGATGCACGTCTCCGCGTTCTCGCTGAAGTCGCTCACCATGGCGTGCCTGCCGCTGATGAGCAACGGCGGCGGCTCGGTCGTCGGCCTCACCTTCGACGCGCAGTACGCCTGGCCGCAGTACGACTGGATGGGCCCGGCCAAGGCCGCGCTGGAGGCCACCTCCCGCTACCTCGCCCGCGACCTGGGCAAGCAGAACGTCCGCTGCAACCTGATCTCGGCCGGGCCGATCGGTTCGATGGCCGCCAAGTCCATCCCGGGCTTCGGGGAACTCGCGGACGTCTGGAACCACCGCTCCCCGCTGGAGTGGGACATGTCCGACCCCGGCCCGGCCGGCCGCGGCGTCGTCGCCCTGCTCTCGGACTGGTTCCCGAAGACCACCGGCGAGATCATCCACGTCGACGGCGGCCTGCACGCGGTCGGTGCCTGACCCGTACCGCGCCTGACCCGTACCGCGCCTGACGCGTACCGCTCCTGACCGACGGCGACGCCCGGTCCCGACGCCTCGACGGCGTCCGGGGCCGGGCGTCCGCCGTTGCCGGTCTACGCGGTGCGCAGCCCCCGGCAGTGGAAGGCGTGCCCGGCGGCCTCGGCGGAGGCCGCCTCCGCGTCGCCGGCGCGGACCGCCTCCACCAGCCGGGCGTGGTCCAGGTGCTGCTCCGGGCGCAGCACCTCGCCGACGTCCGCGCGCAGGAAGTCGCGCAGCACGTCACCGAGGTCCGCGTAGAGCTCGACCAGCACGTCGTTGTGCGAGGCGCCGACCACCGCCAGGTGCAGCGTCGCGTCCGCGTCGACGAACGCGGCGGCGTCCCCCGACTCCCAGGCCCGCTCGCGGCGCTCCAGCAGGGTGTCGAGGTGGCGCAGGTCGCGGTCGGTGCGGCGGACGGCGGCCAGGCCCGCGGCGGACGCCTCCAGGGCGCTGCGCAGCTCGGCGACGTGCCGCGGGTCGGCGTCCGCGAAGCGGCGGTGCATGACCCCCGCCAGCTCGCTGGTGGCCACCACGTACGTGCCGGAGCCCTGCCGGATGTCGAGCAGTCCGTTGTGCGCCAGCGCCCTGACCGCCTCGCGGACGGTGTTGCGGGCGACGCCGAGCTGTTCGACCAGCTCGGGTTCGGTCGGGATGCGGGAGCCGACCGGCCACTCACCGGACGTGATCTGGGTGCGCAGCCGGGCGATCACCTGGTCGGCGAGCGTGGACTGCCGGGGGAGTGGACCGAGATTCATCCCATCATTCTATGATGGGTGCATGCGCGATGACGAACCCCTCACCCTCGACCGCGAAAAAGTCCCCGACGCGGCGGTTCCGTCCGGTGCGCCGTCCGCCGCGCGCGAGGCACCGGCGCTCCCCGTCTGGACCCGGCGCCTCGTCCTCGCCGGGCTGGTCCTCGCCGCGCTCAACCTCCGTCCCGCGGTCACCAGCCTCGGGCCGCTGATGAAGGAGGTCAGGGACGGCCTCGGCATGAGCGGCGCCGTGGCCGGGCTCCTCACCTCCGTGCCCGCGCTGTGCTTCGCGCTCTTCGGGATCGCCGCCCCGCGCCTGGCCCGCCGCTTCGGCGCGGGCGCCGTGGTGTGCGCCGGCATGGCGGCCATCGCCACCGGCCTGCTGCTGCGCCCGTTCGCGAGCGGCACGGTGCTCTTCCTCGCCGCCAGCGCCGTCGCGCTGGCCGGCATCGCGGTCGGCAACATCCTGATGCCGGTGATCGTCAAGCGGTACTTCCCCGACCGGGTCGGCGCCATGACCGGCCTCTACTCGATGGCGCTCTCGCTCGGCACCGCGGCCGCCGCCGCGGCGACCGTGCCGCTGACCTCCGCGATGGGCCAGGGCTGGCGGCTCGGCCTGGGCGTCTGGGCGGCCCTGGCCGTCGTCGCGATCGTGCCGTGGCTCGGCCTGGTCCGGGACCGCAGCGCGGCCGGGCGGCCCGCCCCCGGGGCCGCGGCCGCGAGCGCCACGGCGGCGGAGGACGGCGGCCGGATCGTCCGCAGCCCCACGGCCTGGGCGCTGGCCTGCTTCTTCGGCCTGCAGGCCACCGCCGCGTACGTCACGATGGGGTGGATGCCGCAGATCTTCCGCGACGCCGGGCTCTCCGCCGGCACCGCGGGGGCGCTGCTGGCCGTGACGATGGTGATGGGCGTCCCGCTCTCCTTCGCGCTGCCCTCGCTCGCCGGCCGGATGCGCCACCAGGGCCCGCTCGTCGTCGTCCTCGCCCTGTTCGGACTGGCCGGGTACACCGGCCTGTGGCTGGCCCCGGCCGGCGCCCCCTGGGTCTGGGCGCTGCTGCTCGGCGTCGCCAACTGCGCCTTCCCGCTGGCCCTGACCATGGTCGGGATGCGCTCGCGCACCGGCGCCGGCGTGGTCCGGCTCTCCGCCTTCGCGCAGAGCACCGGCTATCTGATCTCGATCCCGGGACCGATCCTGGTCGGCGCCCTGTACCAGCACAGCGGCGGCTGGGACCTGCCCATCGCGCTGATGGCCGCCCTCATGGTGCCGCAGATCGTGGTCGGCGTCCTGGCCGGCCGCAACCGGTACATCGAGGACGAACTGTGACGGCGCCCCCGGCGACCCCGCCGCCGTCCGCGGCGGCGCCGGTGCGAGACTGGGAGCATGCCCGTACTCGAGCCCAACCCTCCGCAGAGCCAGAAGCGGCTGATGGTCATCGTCGGTCTGATGCTGGCCGTCCCGGCCTTCGTCGCGATCATCGCGACCGTCGCGGCCAAGTTCGGCTGACGCGCCGCTGACGCGCCCCCGGCCCGGCACGAACGGCCGCCCCTGAGGCCGATGGTGGGGACAACCCCACCATCCCTAGGGGGGTCAGGTCAGGGTCGAGTGGGTGGCCCGCCCGATGGGATCTTCGAGCGCCCTTCCGTAGTTTCGAAGGGTCAGCAGATCCCAGCACCCCACCGAGGCGGTCACCGTGTCCACGCAGTCCATCCAGGCACACACCAGGCCCTCGCGGCAGCCGGTCGGCCGCGGGGCCGGCGGGGTCCAGACGCGCCTGCCGTGGTGGGCCGTCGCGCTCCCCGCGCTCGCCTTCGCGGCCCTGCTCATGCTGATCGCGGGACCCGGCCAGACCGACACCGGGGCGGCCCACTCGGCCGGCGACGTCATCGCCCGCGTCGCGGACGCGCTCCCCGGCATCGCCCAGCGCCTGCTGTGACGGCCGGTACCCGCGCCCCGGCACCGGGCGTGACGGCTACCCCGCGCCTGATCGCGGATTTTCTGGAAAGCTGAGGGGCATGAGCGTCGACCCGCCCCGCACGATCGTCCTCCTCCGCCACGCCAAGGCCGACTGGCCCGCGGTCGCCGACCACGAGCGGCCGCTGGCCGAACGCGGTCGCACGGACGCCTCGGTGGCCGGCCGCCGCCTCGCCGACGCGGGCATCGCCCCGGACCTGGTCCTGTGCTCCACCGCCGCCCGTACCCGGGAGACCTGGAAGCTCGCCGCGCACGAGATGCCGCAGCGGCCCAGGACGGTCTACGAGGAGCGGCTGTACGAAGCGACCCTGGGCGACCTGCTGGCCCTGCTCAACGAGACCCCGGACGACGTGGAGACCCTGCTGCTCGTCGGCCACAACCCCGGCGTGCACGCTCTCGCCGACGCGCTGGCGGGCAGTGCCGAGCCGGACGCCCTCGCCCGGATGAACCGCGGCGGCTTCCCGACCGCGGCCTTCGCCGTCCTCACGTTCTCCGGCTCCTGGAAGTCCGTCGAGCACGGCGTCGGCAGGCTGGTCGACTACTGGGTGCCGCACGAGTCCTGAGCCCGGCAGCTCTGCGGCCGGGGGAGCGGGGCCCGGGAGTCCCGGGCCCGGGAGCCCGGGACCGGAGCCCGGCCGTCCCGCGACGGTCTCCCGGCTCACGCGTCCTGGGCGGACTCCGTCGGGGTGCCGTCCAGCGCGTCGGCCGCCTCGACCTCTTCCCGCGTGATGCCCAGCAGGTACAGGACCGTGTCGAGGAACGGCACGTTGACCGCGGTGTCGGCGGCCTCCCGGACCACCGGCTTGGCGTTGAACGCCACCCCCAGCCCCGCCGCGTTCAGCATGTCCAGGTCGTTCGCCCCGTCCCCGATCGCGACGGTCTGGCTCAGCGGCACCCCGGCCTGCTCGGCGAAGCTGCGCAGCAGCCGCGCCTTGCCGGCCCGGTCCACGATCGGCCCCGTCACCCGGCCGGTGAACTTCCCGTCCACCACCTCCAGGGTGTTGGCGGCCGCGAAGTCCAGCCCCAGCCGCTCCTTGAGGTCGTCGGTGACCTGGGTGAAGCCGCCCGAGACGACCCCCACCTGGTAGCCGAGCCGCTTGAGGGTGCGGATCAGGGTGCGGGCGCCCTTGGTGAGCCGGACCTCGGCGCGGACCTTGTCCGCCACCGACTCGTCCAGCCCCGCCAGCAGCGCGACCCGGGCGTGCAGCGACTGCTCGAAGTCCAGCTCGCCGCGCATCGCCGCGGCGGTGACCTCCGCGACCTCCGCCTCGCACCCGGCGTGGGCGGCGAAGAGCTCGATCACCTCGTCCTGGATGACGGTGGAGTCGACGTCCATGACCACCAGCCGCTGCGCCCTGCGGTGCAGCCCGGCCGGGACCACCGCCACGTCCACCCCGCGCGCGGCGGCCTCCGTGGCCAGCGCGGAGCGCAGCGCCAGCGGGTCGGCGCCCGAGACGGCGAACTCGACGGCCGTGACCGGGTACTTGGCGAGCCGGAAGATACGGTCGATGTTGCCACCGGTACCGGTGATGCAGGCCGCTATGGCGGCGGTCGACTCGGCGGTCAGCGGGTGGCCCAGGACCGTCACGTGGGAACGTCCCTCACCGCGCGGCCGGTTGTCGCCGATGCCCGAGATGATCTCGGCCTGCATCTTGATCGACTCGGACCAGCTGTGCACGGTGGAGCGGAGCTCGCCCTCGGCGCCGGGGACGGCCGGCGCGGTCACCAGCGCGCACAGCACCATCCGGCCCCGGGTGACGACCTGCTCGATGTCGATGACGTCCACGCCGAAGGCGGCGAGGGTGTCGAAGAGTCCGGCGGTGATGCCTGGACGGTCCTTGCCGAAGATCTTGACGAGGAGGGTGGGCGCGTCCGCGGAGGGAACGGCGGCGACAGGGAGGGGCTGCGTGGCGTCGTTCATGGTGACACCACCGTATCCGGCGCCCTCGAGGACACGACGAGCCGTCCCGCGTGGCGGACACCCATCCGGACCTGCGGGTACCCAATGACCGGAATGCCCGCCTCTGGTGCCCGGCGCGGCCGCCTACCGGCGGCGGGGCGGGGCTCCCGGCGGGGGCGGGGGTTCGCCCGGGGGGTCGGGCCACTTGTCGCCGCCGCTGCCGCGGCGCGGCGGCGGAGGGGGCATCGGCGTGCCGGCCACCGTCTGGGCCGCGTGCGGCGAGTCGCCGCCGGAGCCGCCGGAGCCCCCGGAGCCGCCGCCGGAGCTCGCGGACCCGGCCGGCTGCTTGTACGGGTTCGGTTCCTCGGCCGGCCGGTAGACCGGGCTGGGAACGTACGGACCCGGCTCGTAGGCGATGGACGGGTACGTCCGCGCGGAGTCGCCCGCCGCGCCCCGCCCGTCCGGGGCGCGTCCCACCGCGAGCGGCGCCGCCCGCCGCCCCGCCGCGCCGGTCGCCAGCGCCAGCAGCGCGCCCGCGCCGCCGGCCCCCGCGCCCCACAGGGCGCCCAGCAGCAGCGCCCACGGGACACTGCCGTGCAGCTCGATGCCGGCCCCGACGGCGTCGAAGCCGAAGACCGACAGGTTCGCGTTGACGGAGACGCCGGTGAGCCACACCAGCAGCGGGAACGTGAGCGCCGCCACGGCCGCCAGCCGCAGGGCGCAGCGCCCCACGTACCCGGCGCGCGGTCCGCTCCCCAGCGGGGTGCGGGTCGCGGTGAGCGCGCCCGCGGTCAGCATCATCAGCGCCACCGCGACCGGCAGCAGCCAGACCCGGTCGTCCAGGTCGGCGAGCCGGCCCAGCGTGATGGGCTCGTTGACGCCGTCGCTCAGCAGTTGGTCGATCGGGCTGGGCAGCAGCTTGGCGAGTTCGCCGGTCGCCACGCCCTTCCACTGGACGAACAGGCCCAGCGGCACCGCCAGCCAGACCCCGTTGGGCGCGCCCAGCAGCGCGGCGCCCATGATCCGGCCCGGCTCGTCCCCGGTGACGGCCGCGTACCCGGCGGCGGCGAACCCCGCCGCGACCGCGAGCACCAGCACCCCGCACAGCGCCGAGACGGCGGGCCGCACCACCCGGTGCACCGCCTGCCAGCCCGGCGGCAGCGGTGTGCGGCGGGAGGCGAGCAGCGCGATCAGCAGCACCGCCAGCACCCAGACCAGGCCGCGCAGCAGCGTGGGCACGGTGTCGACATGGAAGCCCACCGACGTCTTGGCCTTGATCAGGCCCTGCAGCCCGTCGGAGAGCCCGCTGCCCCCGATGCCGGGCAGGTTGTCCAGCATGCCGCCGCCGCCCGGCGAGTTGCCGAGGGAGGCCCCGTCGAGGGCGATGGTGTCCTGGCCGGCCCAGGCCAGCCCGCCGAGCAGGGCCAGGAAGAGCGCCGCGACCGAGGCCACCCGGGCGGCCAGTTCGCGCACCGGGACGACCGCCCCGGCCTTGCGCAGCGACCGCAGGAAGACCCAGGCCAGCAGCAGCGCGCCCACCAGGGCCACGCCCAGCGGCATGACGCCGATGGCGCCCTGCGTCCCCATGCCGTCCATCCCGAACACGGCGACGTCGCCGGAGGGGCTGACCCGGCCGCCCGCGGCCATCGCGACCACCGCCGCGGTCATGGGGCCGAGCGACCCGGCAGCGTCCGCCCCGAGTAAGTGCAGTCCGAGCGCCGCGGTGCCCGTCATGGCCAGAAACGCCCAACTCACAGCCGCTACGGCGGAGAGCAGTACGCTCAGCCAGGGCGTGGTCCTAGCGGTCATCCCGGCCCCCCGAGGTCGTGTCCTTGGGCGGTTACTACTCTCCGGTGGCATTTGCGCACAGTCAACGCTGCCGGCGGGCGTTCTTGTCGGAGGGCGGGTTCCGGTTCGACTGCCGGGCCTGAAATAGTTCCTCCCGATGTTCGCAATCCCTAGACTCCCCGCATGGGGAAATACCGGGGGACAACTTTTGGGGCTTGGGGTGCCTGAACTCGTACTCGAATTGAACGGTCAAACCTGGACGCTCGATCCATCCAGGTCGTACAGCCTCGGGCGGGATCCGCAGGGAGACATGGTGTTCGACGACGCCAGGGTCTCCTGGCGGCATGCCACCATCCGCTGGGGCGAGCGCAGTTGGGTCGTCGAGGATCTCGGCAGCACCAACGGCACCTATGTCCAGGGCCAGCGCGTCCACCAGATGGAGGTCGGTCCGGGCTCCGCCGTCAACCTCGGCAACGCGACCGACGGCCCCCGTCTCAACTTCAGTGCCGGGCAGCACGTGGGCGCGGACCTCTACAGCGCGGAGACGTCGCTGGCGCAGCCGCAGCAGGCACCCGCGGGCCGCGGGGCATCCGCCCCGCAGCCGGCTCCGCCCTACCAGCAGCCGCACCAGCCGCCTGCCCAGCAGCAGCGGCCCCCGCAGCCGCAGCAGGGCGGCTGGAACCAGCCGCCGGCGGCGCAGGTGCCGCCGCAGCAGGGCTGGCCGCAGCAGCCGCAGGGCGGGCACCAGCAGCCGCAGGGAGGGCAGCAGCACCGCAGCCCGACCACGATGCACCACATCTCGCTCAACCAGGTCACCAAGATCGGCCGTGCGCTCGAGAACGACCTGGTCGTCTCCGACCTCCAGGTCTCCCGCTTCCACGCCGAGTTCAAGGCGAGCCCGGACGGCCGCTTCGAGATCGTCGACCTGGGCAGCCACAACGGCACCTACGTCAACGGCCAGCCGATCCAGCGCCACCTGCTGGGCCCGAACGACATCGTCGGCGTCGGCCACTCCACCTTCCGGCTGGCGGGCAACCGCCTCGAGGAGTTCGTCGACACCGGCGAGGTCTCCTTCTCGGCCCGGCGGCTGACCGTCACGGTCCCGCAGGGCAACACCACGAAGACGATCCTCAAGGACGTCTCCTTCGGTGTCCCGGAGAAGTCGCTGATCGGCGTGATCGGCCCGTCCGGTTCCGGCAAGTCCACGCTGCTGCGTGCGCTGACCGGCTACCGCCCGGCCGACCAGGGCGAGGTGCTGTACGACAACCGGAACCTGTACAAGCAGTTCGCCGAGTTGCGCCAGCGCATCGGGCTGGTCCCGCAGGACGACATCCTGCACAAGGAGCTGACCGTCCGCAAAGCACTGCGGTACGCGGCCAAGCTCCGCTTCCCCGGTGACACCGCGACCGACGAGCGCAACCACCGGATCCAGGAGGTGCTGCAGGAGCTCAAGCTCGACATCCACGCGGACAAGCGCATCACCTCCCTGTCGGGCGGTCAGCGCAAGCGGGTCTCCGTCGCGCTGGAGCTGCTCACCAAGCCGTCGCTGATCTTCCTGGACGAGCCGACCTCCGGCCTCGACCCGGGCATGGACCGCGACGTCATGAAGCTGCTGCGCGGCCTCGCCGACGACGGGCGCACGGTCCTGGTGGTCACCCACTCGGTGGCCGAGCTGGCGCTGTGCGACAAGCTGCTGGTGATGGCGCCGGGCGGCTCCGTCGCCTACTTCGGCCCGCCCGAGGAGGCGCTCAACTTCTTCGGCTACGAGACCTGGGCCGACGTCTTCTCGGCGTTCGAGAACTACCGCGACTACGACTGGTCGGGCCGCTGGCACGGTTCGCCGCACTACCAGATGTACGCGGCCGACCTGGACGCCGCCCCGCAGTCCGCGGCGGTCGTCCCGCAGATGGCCACCCGGCCGCCGAAGCCGCAGAGCTGGGGCTCCCAGCTGCTGACGCTGGTGCGCCGCTACCTGTCGGTGATCGCCTCCGACCGCGGTTTCATCGGGCTGATGTTCATCCTGCCCGCGGTCCTGGGCGTGGTCAGCGTCGTCATCCCGGCCGACAGCGGGCTGGGCTTCGGCCCGGAGAAGGCCCACCTGATCAACAAGGACGCGGGCACGATCCTGCTCATCCTCGCCGTGGGCGCCTGCTTCTCGGGCGCCGCCAACTCGGTGCGAGAACTGATCAAGGAACGGGTGATCTACGAACGGGAACGGGCCACCGGCCTGTCCCGGTCCGCCTACCTGATGTCCAAGGTCATCGTGCTGGGCCTGATCACGGCCCTGCAGGGCGTGATCATCTGCAGCATCGGATTCGCCCCGCGGGCCATGCCCGTCGAAGGCGTGATCTTCAAGAGCTCGCCGGCGATCGAGATGACGCTGGGCGTCATCGCGCTCGGCTTCACCTCGATGATGTTCGGCCTGATCATCTCGGCCCTGGTGAAGACCGCCGAGAAGACCATGCCGCTGCTGGTGATGTTCGCGATCGTCCAGGTCGTCTTCACCGGGGTGCTCTTCCAGCTCTACGACTCGATCGGCGTGGAGCAGTTCGCCTGGCTGATGCCCGCCCGCTGGGCCGTCTCGGCCCTGGGCACCACCGCCCAGCTGAACGTCCTCATGCCGTGGGACGCGGCCAACCCGGACCAGCTCTGGGAGCACACCGCCAGCCAGTGGATCATCGACATGGGCGTGCTGGTCGTGCTCGGTGTCATCTGCGGCATCGTGGTCTCGCGGCTGCTGCGCCGCCACGAGCCGGAGGTCATGCGCAAGTAGCGCGCAGGACGTGGAACGCCGAAGGGCGGCCGTACCCCGGTGGGGTGCGGCCGCCCTTCGGCGTCGCGTGCCGGTCGCTCAGTAGGCCGAGTCGACGTTGTCGATCGAGCCGTAGTTCGCGGCCGCGTAGTTGCACGCGGCGGTGATGTTGGCGACCGGGTCGTAGATGTCCATCGAGGTGCCCTCGACGTGGTACGCCTGGAACGTCGGGTCGATGACCTGCAGCAGCCCCTTGGAGGGTATGCCGGCGGCGGCGTTGGAGTCCGTCAGGTTGATGGCCTGCGGGTTGCCGGTCGACTCGCGCATGATGTTGCGGTAGATGCCGTCGTAGCTGCCCGGGATGTTGTGGGCGGCCATGACCGACAGCGACTCCTTGATCCAGCCGTCGAGGTCGTTCGAGTACGTGACCGCGGCCGGGGCCTTGGTCGCGGCCTTCTCCTTGGCGGCGAGGGCCTTGCGCTCGGTGGAGCGGTTCGCGGCCTGCTCCTCCTGCTTGCGCTGCGCGGCCGCGTCGGCCTTCTTCTTGGCCGCGGCGGCGTCGTCCGCCTTCTTCTTCGCGGCGGCGTCATCCGCCTTCTTCTTGGCGGCAGCGGCGTCGTCGGCCTTCTTCTTCGCGACGGCGGCGTCGGCCTGGGCGGCGATGCTCTGCGGGTCGGCGGTGCTGACCTTGGCGAAGGCGGAGGGCTCGTTGGCGGCGGCCAGTGCCGTTCCGTCGGATCCCTGGACACCGGCGGTGATGGCCAGGACCGTCAGGGCGGCGGTCGCGGTGCCTGCTACGGCGAAGGAGTGCACCTTGCTCAGGCGGCCGAGCTTCGGGAGCGTCGGGAACTGCATGCGGAGTTACCTCTTCCATTTGCGGACTCCGGCATTGATAGCTGGGTAAAAACCGCAGGGCAAAGAGGTCCATTACTAACGAATGTCGTAGTTGCACCATCAACCGATGTGCTCGTTCACGGGCGTCCTGCACGCCGGGGGCACCCTTCCGGCGTACTAAGCGGCTTCGTAAGTGACGTGGGTCCTATCGGGCAGGTCACACGGCACCACCCCCGTCACGACGGATCGTCATGGCGGGGGCGCACAGGGTGACGGCCTGTTCGCGGGCCTGCCGGGCGCGGACCGAACCGGCCGCCGGGCCCTACGGGAGCAGCAGGTTCACATCGCCGAACTCGTGCCACAGGTAGCGGCCGCGCACGGCCTGCGCGTAGACCCGCTCCAGCAGCGCGGCGCCCGCCACCGCCTCCAGCATCAGCAGGTGGGAGGCCTCCGGCTCGTGCAGCCCGGTCAGCAGCCCGTCCACGGCGCGTACCCCGCGTTCCGGGGTCAACACCAGGTCCGTCCACCCCCGTGCGGCCCGGACCGTGCCCCCGCCGTCGGCCGCCGACTCCAGCGCCCGGACCGCCGTCGTCCCCACGGCGACGACCCGGCCCCCGCCGCTGCGGGCCGCGTTCACCTGCCAGGCGGTGCTCGGCGACACCTCGAACCACTCCGGGTACGGCGGCTCGTGGGTCTCCGCCGAGGCGACCCCGGTGTGCAGGACGATCGGCGCGATCTGCACACCCCTGCTGACCAGGGAGGTCACCAGCCCGGAGGTGAACGGCCGGCCGGCGCTCGGCATCTCCGCCGAGCCGAGCCCGTCGGGCGACGGCACCGAGAACACCGTCTGGTAGGCGGCGAGCGGCTGGTCCCGCTCGGTGTACGCGTACCGGATCGGCCGGCCGTGCCGGTGCAGGTACGCCGCGGTGTCCGCCATCGACGGCCGCGCCAGCCACATCCGGTCGCCGCGCGGCGACAGCGGCCCCTCCAGCACCAGCCGCTCCCCGCCCGGCAGCTCCACGACCGCCCCGGCCGGGCCGCCGGGCCGCGGCACGGTCGTGCCGCGGTCGTCCGGTGTCCGCACCTCGACGGCCCAGCGGCCCGCCACCCCCGCGCCGGCGGGCCCGGGATCCTGGCGGGTCGAGAAGTGCACGGTCACCGCCTCCCCGCCGATCCGGCCGTCGACCGCGGCCGGCAGCGTCCGCGAGGTGTTCACGACCAGGACGTCACCCGCCCGCAGCAGCGCGGGCAGCTCCCGGAAGGCGTGGTGCGACACCTCGCCCGCCGCCGCCCGCCCCACCAGCAGCCGTACGCCGTCCCGCCGCTCGGCCGGAGCCCGCGCCGACAGCTCGGGCGGCACCCGCAGCCCCCGCAGCCCTGCCACGACGGTCACCGCGCGTCCAGCAGCGCCGGAGCGGTGTAGCGCCCGCTGGGCGCCTCCTCGTCCAGCAGGCGCAGGAAGGCCGGGGCCACGTCCTGCGGCAGCGGCCGGCCCGACGGGTCGTCGTCGGGGACGGCCGCCGAGTACAGCCCGGTCCGCAGGTCGCCCGGATCCACCCACCACACCCGCACCCCCGGCTCCTCCACCGCCAGCACCGCGGACAGCTGCTCCAGCGCGGCCTTGCTCGCCCCGTAGCCGCCCCACGTCGCGTACGCCTCCACGGCCGCGTCGGAGCTGATGTTCAGCACCGCGCCGCCCGCCGCCCGCAGCAGGGGCAGCGCCTCCCGCACCAGTCCCAGCGGCGCCACCACGTTGGTCTCCAGCGCGGCACGCAACCCGTCCACCGAAAGCTCCGCCAACGCCACCAGCGGCTCGGCGCCCAGCGCGCTCGCGTTGTTCACCAGCAGGTCGAGCCCGCCGAAGGCGCGGGCCGCCGCCACCAGCGCCGTCCGGTGGGCGGCGTCGGTGACATCGCCCGGCACGGCCGCCACCCGCCCCGGGCCCTCCCGTTCCAGCTCCGCCGCCGCGCTCTTCAGCACCCCCTCGGACCGCCCGTCGAGCACCAGGTCCCAGCCGCGCCGGACCAGCTCGCCGGCCACCGCCCGGCCCAGTCCCCGCGACGCCCCCGTGATGATCGCAACCGACATCGTCGTCCCACCCTCCGAGCCGCCGCCGGACCCGGTGCCCGACGGCTGCCTTCACCGTAGGAACACCGCCGTGGCCGGCGCGTCGGTCCCGCGCCGCAGCTGAGGGGGCACTTCGCCCTAGGTCCCCGGCCCGATCCGCCGGGGTCGCGGCGCCGGTAGGTTGACGTCATGGTCAACCGGTCGCCCCGAGGCGGAATCGAAGCGGTCAGCGCCGCGGTCCTGGCGATGAGCCGGCACCTGGAGGTGCACGAGGTGCTGCAGACCATCGTCGCGTCCGCCCGCGAGCTGCTCGGCGCCGAGTACGCCGCGCTCGGCGTGCCGGACGACCACGGCGGGTTCGCCCAGTTCGTGGTCGACGGGGTGACCGACGAGCAGTGGAAGGCCATCGGCCCGCTGCCCCGCCAGCACGGCATCCTCGCCGCGATGCTCCACGAGGCGACCCCGCAGCGGCTCGCGGACGTCACCGAGGCCGACTGCTTCGGGGGCTGGCCGCGCGCCCACCCCGACATGACCGACTTCATCGGCATGCCGGTCGTCGACGGCGACGAGATCCTCGGCGCGATCTTCCTCGCCAACAAGGCCGGCCCGAGGACCGGGCCCGCCGGCGAGTGCGCCTTCACCCAGGAGGACGAGACGCTGCTGCGGACGCTGGCCGCGCACGCCGCCATCGCCCTCACCAACGCCCGCCTCCACGAGCGCGGCCGCGAACTGACCCTGGCGCGGGAGCGGGCGCGCATCGCCCACGAACTGCACGACGCGGTCTCCCAGAAGCTCTTCTCGCTGCGCCTCACCGCCCAGGCCGCCGCCGCCCTGGTCGACCGCGACCCGGCGCGCGCCAAGGAGGAGCTGAAGCAGGTGGCGGCGCTCGCCGCCGAGGCCGCCGAGGAGCTGCGCGCCGTCGTGGTCGAGCTGCGGCCCGCCGGACTGGACGAGGACGGCCTCGTCGCGACCCTGCGCACCCAGGCCGAGGTGCTCGACCGGGCCCACGCGGCCCACGTCACCTTCACCTCCTGCCACGTCAAGGCGCTGCCCGCCGCCCAGGAGGAGGCGCTGCTGCGCGTCGCGCAGGAGGCGCTGCACAACGCGCTGCGGCACGCCGGCGCCGCGACCGTGAGCGTCTGCCTCACCGGCCGGGGCAAGGCCGTGGTCCTGCGGGTCCGCGACGACGGGCGCGGCTTCGACCCGTCCGCCGTGCGCCGCGCCGGACGCCACCTGGGCCTGGTCTCCATGCGCGACCGGGCGAGCGGCGCCGGCGGACGGCTGACAGTGGAATCGGAGCCCGGCAAGGGCACCGTCATCGAGATGGAGGTGCCCGGTGGCTGAGTCACAGGGACAGGGCCGCATCCGCGTGCTGCTCGTCGACGACCACCAGGTGGTGCGCCGGGGCCTGCGGACCTTCCTGGAGGTCCAGGGCGACATCGACGTCGTCGGGGAGGCGGGGGACGGCGACGAGGGCGTCACCCGCGCCGAGGAGCTGCGTCCCGACGTGATCCTGATGGACATCAAGATGCCCGGCGCCGACGGCATCTCCGCCCTGCGCAAGCTGCGCGAGCTGGGCAACCCCGCCCGGGTGCTGATCGTCACCAGCTTCACCGAGCAGCGCACCATCGTGCCCGCCCTGCGGGCGGGGGCCGCCGGCTACGTCTACAAGGACGTGGACCCCGAGGCGCTGGCCGGCGCGATCCGCTCGGTGCACGCCGGCCACGTACTGCTGCAGCCGGAGGTCGCCGACGCCCTGCTCTCCCAGGAGTTCCCCGGCGCCGGCCAGGGGCGCGGCAACGCCCTGACCGAACGGGAGCGCGAGGTGCTGACGCTGATCGCCGACGGGCGCTCCAACCGGGAGATCGCCCGCGCGCTGGTGCTCTCCGAGAAGACCGTGAAGACCCACGTGTCGAACATCCTGATGAAGCTCGACGTCTCGGACCGCACCCAGGCCGCGCTGTGGGCGGTCAGGCACGGCATCGGAGCCCCGCCCGACGCCTGACCGCCCCACCCGGCCGGAACGGCTCAGGCCCGCCGCTCCGACTCCTCCACGTACGCGTTGTACGCCGCCACCTGCGCGCGCCGGGCGGTGCGCTCCACCGGGCGCAGCAGCTCGGCCCGCGCGGCGATCTGCGAGGCGCTGACCGCGCCCCCGTGCCCGTCGGACGCGATGGCGACCAGGGCGCCGACCCGCTGCGCCAGCGCCAGCACCCGCACCGCCCGGGGCGGGTAGCCGGGCGCCAGCAGCTCACGGCCGCGCTCCGCACGCTCCCGGTACGCCTCCAGGGCCGCCTGCGCGGCCGGACCCGCCCCGGCCACGTCCAGCCGGGTCAGCGCCTCGGTGGTGTCCCGCAGCGCCTCGGCCAGCTCGCGCTCGGCCTCGCCCAGCGAGGGCACGTCGGCCGGCGGGCCCTGCCGCACTTCCAGGCACCGCCACTCCACCTCCACGTGCACGTCGCCGCGCGGCCCGGCCTCCGTCACGTCGGGCACCAGGCCGAGCGCGGGACCGCCGACCGCGATCACCGCCTCGCCCGCGGCCAGCGCCCGCGCGTTGAACTCGGCCGGGCCGCTGAGACCCAGCGGGTGGCCCGGCGCGGGCAGGGCGATCCGCAGGCCGGTCGTGCCGAGCGCGCGCAGCCGGCCCAGCCCGAGCGTCAGCCCCACCGGCCCCCTCTCGCCCGGCAGTCCGGTCATCCGATGGATCGCGTCGTCGCCCAGGATCTCCTGGGCGACATCATCCGGTGCGGCAAGTCCGGCAAGCAGGGCATTTCCCCACGCCGCCAGCCGTCCTGATCGAGGTTCGTCAAGCATCCCCCCAGCCTAAGGAGTGGACCGCCCGACGCGTGGCGTAGGTTTTCCCTTGGGGCCATGCCCGTGACAACCGAGACTGCAATGGGAGACAACGCGCTCATGAGCGATGTGCTGGAGCTGGTGGACGTATCGGTGGTCCGCGACGGACGGGCTCTGGTGGACCAGGTCTCGTGGTCGGTCAGTGAGGGCGAACGCTGGGTGATCCTCGGGCCGAACGGCGCGGGCAAGACCACCCTGCTCAACGTCGCCTCCAGCTACCTCTTCCCGACCACCGGCACCGTCCAGGTGCTCGGCGAGAAGCTCGGCAGCGTCGACGTCTTCGAACTGCGCCCCCGCATCGGCATGGCCGGCGCGGCCATGGCGGACAAGATGCCGCGCTCCCAGACGGTCCTGCAGACCGTGCTCACCGCCGCGTACGGCATGACCGCGCACTGGCAGGAGAGCTACGAGCAGGTCGACGAGGACCGCGCCCGCGCCTTCCTCGACCGGCTGGGCATGTCGGAGTACCTGGACCGCAAGTTCGGCACGCTCTCCGAGGGCGAGCGCAAGCGCACCCTGATCGCCCGCGCCATGATGACCGACCCGGAACTGCTGCTGCTCGACGAGCCGGCCGCGGGCCTGGACCTCGGCGGCCGCGAGGACCTGGTGCGGCGCCTGGGCCGGCTCGCCCGCGACCCGATCGCCCCCTCCATGATCATGGTGACCCACCACGTCGAGGAGATCGCCCCCGGCTTCACCCACGTCCTGATGATCCGCCAGGGCAAGGTCGTCGTGGCGGGCCCGGTCGAGCTGGAACTCACCTCGCGCAACCTCTCCCGCTGCTTCGGCCTCCCGCTGATCGTCGAGCGCCGGGGCGACCGCTGGACCGCCACGGGCCTGCCGCTGGGCTAGCCGAGCGGCGCCCCGCCGGGGGACGGAGCCACAACACCCCCCGGCGGCCACCCTGTTCGTGCTTCCCCGCGCCGGTCCCGCGCCCGTTCCCGCACCCGGTAGGCCTGTCACAGATCACCTCCGCGCCCCTACGATGGGGAGGTGGACCCATGGTTGTGGTGGCTGATCGCCGCCGTAGGACTCGGTATACCGCTCGTGATCACGACGATGCCCGAATTCGGGATGTTCGCGGTCGGCGCCGTCGCGGGGGCGATCACTGCCGCGCTCGGCGGCGGGATCGTCCTCCAGGTCGTCGTCTTCGTGATCGTCTCGGTCGCGCTGCTCGCCGTCGTCCGCCCGATCGCCTACCGGCACCGCACCCAGCGGCCCGAACAGCGCACCGGGATCGACGCGTTGCGGGGCCGGCAGGCCGTCGTCGTCGAACGGGTCGACGGCAGCGGCGGGCGGATCAAGCTCGCCGGGGAGATCTGGTCGGCGCGCGCCCTGGACGAGGAGCGGAGCTTCGAGCCGGGCGAGAAGGTGGACGTCGTGGAGATCGACGGGGCGACGGCCGTCGTCATGTGACCCGACCGTCCGACCGAAGGGCCGCCGCGGCCGTGCTCCGGGAATTCGCCGAACCCGAGCGCACCGCCGCAGTGGTCTGCGAGAATTGATCATGTCGTAGTACGTCCGCAAACGGCGCGGGAGTGGACATGCAGCCGATCATCATCGTCCTGATCATCCTGGTGGTGCTCGTCTTCGTCGCGCTCATCAAGACGGTCCAGGTCATCCCCCAGGCGAGTGCCGCCATCGTCGAACGGTTCGGCCGCTACACGCGGACCCTGAGCGCGGGCCTGAACATCGTCGTCCCGTTCATCGACACCATCCGCAACCGCATCGACCTGCGCGAGCAGGTCGTGCCGTTCCCGCCGCAGCCGGTGATCACCCAGGACAACCTGGTCGTCAACATCGACACCGTCATCTACTACCAGGTCACCGACGCCCGCGCGGCGACGTATGAGGTCGCCAGCTACATCCAGGCGATCGAGCAGCTCACCGTCACCACGCTCCGCAACATCATCGGCGGCATGGACCTGGAGCGGACGCTGACCTCCCGCGAGGAGATCAACGCGGCGCTGCGCGGGGTGCTCGACGAGGCCACCGGCAAGTGGGGCATCCGCGTCAACCGCGTCGAGCTCAAGGCGATCGAGCCGCCCACCTCCATCCAGGACTCGATGGAGAAGCAGATGCGCGCGGACCGCGACAAGCGCGCCGCGATCCTCACCGCCGAGGGCATCCGGCAGTCCCAGATCCTCACCGCCGAAGGTGAGAAGCAGTCCTCCATCCTGCGCGCCGAGGGTGACGCCAAGGCCGCCGCGCTGCGCGCCGAAGGTGAGGCCCAGGCCATCCGCACGGTCTTCGAGTCCATCCACGCGGGCGACCCGGACCAGAAGCTGCTGGCCTACCAGTACCTCCAGATGCTCCCCAAGATCGCCCAGGGCGACGCCAACAAGCTCTGGATCATCCCCAGCGAGCTGAACGACGCGCTCAAGGGCCTCGGCGGCATCGTCAACCTCCCCGGCGCCCCGACCAACGGCGGCGGCGGGCTCAGCGGCGCCAACGGCAACGGCGGCGGTGGCGACGACCCGGCCCCGCGCCGGGAGACCCCGCGCTTCGACAAGGACTGAACCTCGGGCATGATCGGTGTATCCGACACCGGTCATCGAGGGGTACAGCGTGACGTTCTGGGAGGCTCTCGCCGTCTTCGCGGCGGGCATCGGCGCCGGCACCATCAACACCATCGTCGGCTCCGGCACCCTCATCACCTTCCCGGTGCTGCTCGCCGTCGGCCTCCCGCCGATCACCGCGAACGTCTCCAACGCGCTGGGCCTGGTCCCGGGTTCGCTCAGCGGCGCCATCGGCTACCGCCGGGAACTGCGCGGCCAGCGCCGGCGGATCGTGCGGCTCGGCGGCACCGCCCTCGCCGGCGGGCTCGCCGGCGCGATCCTACTGCTCACCCTGCCGTCCGACGCGTTCGACGCGATCGTCCCCGTGCTGATCGGACTGGCCCTGGTGCTGGTGGTGCTGCAGCCCCGGCTCGCCCGCGCCATCAAGGCCCGCCGGGAGCGCGACGGCACCGAGGTCCCCACCGACGGCGGCCCGCTGCTGCTCATCGGGCTCTTCCTCGCCAGCATGTACGGCGGCTACTTCGGAGCCGCCCAGGGCGTGCTCTACCTGTCGCTGATGGGCCTGCTGCTCCACGACGACCTGCAGCGCATCAACGGGGTCAAGAACGTCCTGGGCATGCTCGTCAACGGCATCGCCGCCGTGTTCTTCCTCTTCGTCGCCGACTTCAACTGGGCCGCCGTCGGCCTCATCGCCGCCGGCGCCACCCTCGGCGGCGTCTTCGGCGCCCGCATCGGCCGCAGACTGCCGCCGACCGCGCTGCGCGGGGTCATCGTCGCCGTCGGCATCGTCGCGATCGTCCAACTCGTCCTCAGATGACCGGCTCATGACCGGCAGGTGACCGGCCGCACCCGGCAGCGGACCCGGACGGCGGCGCGCCCGCCCCGGGCCCGCCGCCGTCCTCGGCCCACCGGGATCAGGCCGGCAGCGCCAGCCACCCCGGCAGCGCCGCGCTGTCCCTGATCCCGAGCGCCAGCAGCAGCGTGTCCGCCGGCGTCGGCTCGAACGGCTGGGCCAGCAGCCGCATCCCCGCCTGCTCGGGAGTCCGGTCCGCCTTGCGGCCGTTGTCCTCGGAACAGGCCGCGACCGTGTTCAGCCAGGTGTCCCCGCCACCGCGCGACCGCGGGACGATGTGGTCCACCGTGCTCGCCCGCCGACCGCAGTACGCGCACCGGTGCCGGTCACGCACCAGCACACCCCGCCGCGACCACGGAGCCCGTTGTCGGAAGGGGACCCGGACGTATCTGCGCAGCCTGATCACCAGCGGAACCGGAACCTCGACGGCCGCGGCCCGGATGTGCAGCCCGGGGTGCGCCTGCTCGACGTCGGCCTTCTCCTGCATCACCAGCACCACGGCACGCCGCAGCGACACCGTCGACAGCGGCTCGAAACTCGCGTTCAGCACCAGAGTCTCACGCATTGCGCCCACCCCAAGGATCCGTCCCCGCCCCATGGCGAAGTGGATCCACTGTGCCTGGCGGGACCCCCGTGGACAACGCAATTTACCTGCGGGGAAAGGGGAGTTGACGAGGTGCGCGCACGTCGGCGCGGGGGAGGGGCACGCGAGGGGGCCGGACGCCCCGGACGCTTCCCCCCGTGCGTAACGGAAGCGTCCGGAGCGTACGGCAGCCGGCGCGGGCACCGGGCGGGAAACACCCGGCTCCGACGGACGTCCGGCGTCGCGCGGGCGAGAACCACCACATCACGACGCACCGCCGCCCCCGCTACCGCGGTACCGACTGCCCGGTGATGGTGGGCCACCACCAGACACGTACCACTGTGCGATCGGGGGCGCCGGGACGCAACGCAATTAACGGGCCCCGAGCGCCCCCGCGACCCGGCGGCAGCGGGGGCGGAAGGCTCAGCTCTCGGCCGGAGCCTCGTACTCCCCGATCAGCTGGGCGCGGCCCAGCGTGTGGAAGCGCAGGTTGAAACCGACCACGGCCGGCGACGCGTCCGCGTCCGGGCCGAGCTTGTCGGTGTCGACCGCGTACACGGTGAAGACGTAGCGGTGCGAGCCGTCCCCGGGCGGCGGCGCGGCGCCGCCGAAGTCCCGCGTCCCGTAGTCGTTCCGCACGTGCAGCGCGCCCGCGGGCAGCCCCTTGAAGCCGTCACTGCCCGCGCCCGCGGGCAGCTCGGTGACGGAGGCCGGGATGTCGATCAGCGACCAGTGCCAGAAACCGCTGCCGGTCGGCGCGTCCGGGTCGTAGCACGTCACCGCGAAGCTCTTCGTGCCGGCGGGAAAGCCCTCCCACCGCAGGTGCGGTGAGGTGTTCCCGGCGGCGTACACCTGCTCGTCCTGCAGCACACCGCCCGGCGCCACGTCATCGCTCACCACCGTGAACGACGGCACCGGCGGGTGGAACTCGTGGGGGAGCGGCCGCCGCTTCTGCTCGGACACCTCGACACCTCCTGATCGCGGGAACAGCTGGGGGCCGCCGCCGGCCGGAGCCGGCGGCGCCTGTGCGGACCGAGCCTAGATCGTCAGAACCAGTTGCGCTTGCCGCCGACCTCGGCGAGCCACTGGTTCAGGTAGGCCGCCCAGTCGGTGCCCTGGAAGGACTGCAGGCCGACCGTGAACGACCGGTACGAGTCGCTGCCCTCGCCGAACAGACCCGGCTTCTTGTCCATCTCCAGGATCACGTCCATCTCACCGCCGTCCGCGATGAACGTCAGCTCCACCTGGTTCAGCCCCCGGTACTGCTGCGGGGCCCGGAACTCGATCTCCTGGTAGAACGGCAGCCGCTGCCGCGTCCCCCGGATGTGGCCCTTCTCCAGGTCCGCGGCCTTGAACGCGAAGCCCAGCTGCCCGAACGCGTCCAGCAGCGCCTGCTGCGCGGGGAGCGGGTGCACGTTGACCGGGTCGAGGTCGCCGGAGTCCACCGCGCGGGCGATCGCCAGCTCGGTCGTCACCCCGACGTTCATCCCCGACAGGTGCCGGCCGAGGAACATCGTGACCGGCGTCTCCCACGGGATCTGCAGCTCGAACGGCACCGTGTGCACGGCACCCGGCGCCACCTCGAACGCCCCGCCGAGCTGCTGCCGGTGGAACTCGATGTCCTGCTTGTACTCGTTGTCGCCGCTCTCGACCTCGACGCGGGCCTGCAGCCCGACATAGAGCCCCTCGATCCGCTGCGCCACCGAGCCGCCCTGGATGCGCACCTCGCCCCTGACGACGCCGCCCGGCACCACGTTGGGGTCGGTCAGCACCGTCTCGACGGACGCGCCACCGGCACCCATGCTGGCCATCAGCTTCTTGAAGCCCATGTTGGTCCACTCCTCATACCGGCGGTTGACTGTTTCTTTACGTTGCTACGGACTCTACGAACGCGGAACCGGGGTCAACGGTTCCAGTACCCTCGTACCGCATGATCACCGACAGCGAAAGGGTCCCGCTCACCCGGTCCTTCTTCGACCGCCCGGTCCTCGAGGTCGCTCCGGACCTTGTCGGCCGCGTCCTCGTCCGCGCCACCGCCGACGGCCCGATCGAGGTACGCCTGACCGAGGTGGAAGCCTACGCAGGACCGGTCGACCCGGGATCCCACGCGTACCGCGGCCGTACCGAACGCAACGCGGTGATGTTCGGCCCGCCCGGCCACAGCTACGTGTACTTCACGTACGGCATGTGGCACTGCCTCAACCTGGTCTGCGGCCCCGAGGGCACGCCCAGCGGGGTCCTGCTCCGCGCCGGCGAGATCATCCGGGGCGCCGACCTCGCCCGCGCCAACCGCCCCACCTCCCGCAAGGACACCGACCTCGCCCAGGGCCCGGCCCGGCTCGCCACCGCGCTCGCCGTGGACCGGTCGCTGAACGGCTCCGACGTCTGCGACCCCTACGAGAGCGTGGCGGGCGAACCGGCCGGCAGCCCGTTCCGGATCCTCACCGGCACCCCGGCCGCCGCCGGCCTGGTGCGCAGCGGCCCCCGCACCGGCGTCGGCGGCGAGGGCGCCGTCCACCCCTGGCGCTACTGGATCGACGGCGACCCCACCGTCAGTCCCTACCGCGCCCACGCGCCGAGACGCCGTCCCTGACGACCCGCCGCGAACGCGTACCCTCGGACACGCTGAACGGACGCTCCGCGACGGAGCGGGACCCATCGCACCGACCCAAGGAGACAAGAGAACCGTGACGGACATCGTCGACGAGCTGCAGTGGCGCGGGCTGATCGCCGTATCCACTGACGAGGACGCACTGCGCAAGGCGTTCGCGGACGGCCCGGTCACGGTCTATTGCGGCTTCGACCCCACGGCGCCCAGCCTGCACCTCGGCAACCTGGTGCAGATCCTCACCATCCGGCGGCTGCAGCAGGCGGGCAACCGCCCGCTGGGCCTGGTCGGCGGCGCCACCGGGCTGATCGGCGACCCCAAGCCCTCGGCGGAGCGCACGCTGAACGCCCCCGAGGTCGTCGCCGACTGGGTGGAGCGCGTCCGGCGGCAGATCGAGCCCTTCCTCTCCTTCGAGGGCCCGAACGCCGCGCTGATGGTGAACAACCTGGACTGGACGTCCGGGATGTCGGCGATCGAGTTCCTGCGCGACGTGGGCAAGTACTTCCGCGTCAACAAGATGATCGCCAAGGAGGCCGTCGCCCGGCGCCTCAACTCCGACCAGGGCATCAGCTACACCGAGTTCAGCTACCAGATCCTCCAGGGGATGGACTTCCTGGAGCTCTACCGGCGCCACGGCTGCACCCTGCAGACCGGCGGCAGCGACCAGTGGGGCAACCTGACGGCCGGCATCGACCTGATCCACCGCGTCGAGGGCGCGTCCGTCCACGCGCTGGCCACCCCGCTGATCACCAAGGCGGACGGCACCAAGTTCGGCAAGACCGAGGGCGGCGCGATCTGGCTCGACCCCGAGATGACCACGCCGTACGCCTTCTTCCAGTTCTGGCTGAACGCGGACGACCGGGACATCGCCAAGTTCCTGCGGATCTTCAGCTTCAAGTCCCGCGAGGAGATCGAGGAGCTGGAGCGCCTGACCGAGGAGCGCCCCCAGGCCCGCGCCGCCCAGCGCGCCCTGGCGGAGGAGCTGACCACGCTGGTGCACGGGGAGGCCCAGTGCACCGCGGTCACCGACGCCTCCAAGGCGCTTTTCGGCCAGGGGGAACTGGCGGACCTGGACGAGGCGACGCTCGCGGCCGCCCTCTCCGAGCTGCCGTACGCCAAGGTCACGGCGCTGGAGCCGATCGTGGACCTGTTGACCGCGGTGGAACTGGTGGCCAGCAAGTCGGCCGCCCGCCGCGCCATCAAGGAGGGTGGCGCCTACCTGAACAACGCCAAGGTGACCAGTGAGGACGCGGTTCCGGCCCCGTCCGACCTGCTGCACGGCCGGTGGCTGGTGCTCCGGCGCGGCAAGAAGAGCCTGGCCGCGGTCGAGGTCGGCTGAATCCATGCGTTTGAGCGGCGGTTGAGCTTGACTCGGCCGCCGCTCCTACGTAACGTAGTCCGAGCCGCTTGAAACGGTGAGTCCGGTTCGTCCGGATCCCGCGGGGGCGGCCACCCACTACTACGACTTCCCGTCAGGGTTGCTTTTCGGTGCGCCGAAATTCAGTCCGAATAGCTCGATTATGAGCACGGCAGGAAATCGGCTAACGTAGCGGATGCGCCGCAAGGCGAGAAACAAAAACCCGCCTCAGCGGGTGGCAGAAACGGGAAATCGGATCTGCTAAGCTGAGAAACACGAAGGGAAGCCCGGAGGGCGCCGGTGAAACGGCACCGAAGGAAGCGTCCGTTCCTTGAGAACTCAACAGCGTGCCAAAAGTCAACGCC
>NZ_JBEYJD010000024.1:0-36455 GCF_040636125.1 Streptomyces sp. NPDC006733
CCGCCGCCCCCCCCCCCCGGCCCCCGGCCCCGGCCCGCCCCCCCCCCCGGGCCCCCCCCCGCCCGGGCCCCGCCGGGCCGCGCCCCCCCCCCGGGGGGGGGGGGTGGGGCCCGCGGCGGCCGGCGGACGCGGGTCCTCAGCGGATCGGCATGCCCGACAGGGTGCGGGCGATGACCAGGCGCTGGATCTCGCTCGTGCCCTCGAAGATGGTGTAGATCGCGGCGTCGCGGTGCATGCGCTCCACCGGGTACTCGCGGGTGTAGCCGTTGCCGCCGAGGATCTGCATGGCCTGGGCCGTGACGTTCTTGGCGGTCTCACCGGCGTAGAGCTTGGACATCGAGCCCTCGGCCGAGGTGAAGGGCCGGCCGGCCGCGGCCATCCAGGAGGCGCGCCAGACCAGGAGCCGGGCGGCGTCGATCTGGGTGCGCATGTCGGCGAGCTGGAAGGCGACGCCCTGGTTGTCGATGATCGGGCGGCCGAACTGCACGCGGGTCTTCGCGTAGTCGAGGGCGACCTCGTAGGCGGCGCGGGCGATGCCCACCGCCTGGGCGCCGACGGCCGGGCGGGACGCCTCGAAGGTGGCCATGGCGGCGTTCTTCACGCGCTCGCCGCCGGTCCTGGCGCGCTCGCGGGCCCGCGCGAGGCGCTCGTCGAGCTTCTCCTTGCCGCCCAGCAGGCACTCGCCGGGTATGCGGCAGTCCTCGAGCACGACCTCGGCGGTGTGCGAGGCGCGGATGCCGTGCTTCTTGAACTTCTGGCCCTGCGACAGGCCGGGGGTGTTCGGCGGGACGATGAACGAGGCGTGGCCCTTGGAGCCGAGTTCGGGGTCGACGACCGCGACCACGACGTGGACGGCCGCGATGCCGCCGTTGGTCGCCCAGGTCTTGGTGCCGTTGAGCACCCACTCGTCCTTGGCCTCGTCGTAGACCGCGCGGGTGCGCATCGCGGAGACGTCGGAGCCGGCGTCCGGCTCCGAGGAGCAGAACGCGGCGACCTTGACGTCGTTGACGTCGCCGTACATCTGCGGGACCCAGGTGCCGATCTGCTCCTCGGTCCCGTTGGCCAGGACGCCGACGGCCGCGAGGCCGGTGCCGACGATGGACAGGCCGATGCCCGCGTCGCCCCAGAACAGCTCCTCCATCGCCATGGGGATGCCGAGGCCGGTGGGGTCGAAGAACTGCTGGGCGTAGAAGTCCAGGGAGTAGAGACCGATCTTGGCGGCCTCCTGGATGACCGGCCAGGGCGTCTCCTCGCGCTCGTCCCACTCCGCGGCCGCCGGGCGCATCACGTCGGCCGCGAAGCCGTGGATCCAGTCGCGCACGGACTTCTGGTCGTCGTTGAGCTCGAGCGTGAAGTCGCCCATGTCCCCTCCACCTGGTTGTTACTTGCGGTAACATCAGTGTGTTACCCACGAGTAGGGGATGTCAACTCCCTGCCGTGAACCCGGTCCGAACGACCGGGGTGTTACGTTGCGCAGAGTGCACGAATTCGAACAGACAGGGAGTACCGGGTGGACACCGGCCAGCGGCAGGACCAGCGGACGGCGACGGAGCGACGGCGCAAAGAGCTGCTCGAGGCCGCCGACCGCGTCGTACTGCGGGACGGACCCGAAGCCTCCATGAACGCCATCGCCGCCGAGGCCGGAATTACCAAGCCGATTCTCTATCGTCACTTCGGCGACAAGAGCGGCCTCTACCGGGCGCTCGCCCAGCGGCACACCGACGCGCTGCTGGGGGCGCTGCGCGCCGCCCTGGACTCCGGCAACGACCGCCGCGACCGGGTGGAGGCCACGCTGCACGCCTACCTCGCCGCGATCGAGAGCCGCCCCCAGGTGTACCGCTTCCTGATGCACCCGGCCGAGGCGCCCGGCGACGGGGACAAGGGCTTCGACGGCGGCCGGCACTCCTCCTCGCTGCTGCGGCGGATGGGCGAGGACCTGGCCGAGGTGATCGCCGAGCGGCTCGACCTCGGCCCGCAGAGCCAGGACCTGGCGCGGGTGTGGGGCCACGGCATCGTCGGCATGATGCACGCGGCCGGCGACTGGTGGCTCGGCGAACGCCCCGTCCCGCGCGACCAGTTGGTCAGCCACCTCGCCGACCTGCTGTGGGGCCGGCTGGCCGCGGCCGGCGATCGGGCGGGCAGCCCGGGGCTGTAGGGACGGTCAGCCCTGCCGCGCCCAGGGCGCCCGGCGGGCGGCCCGCAGGGCGCGGCGGCGGCGCAGGCCGCCGAGCCGGTCGGTGAACAGCCCGCCGTCGAGGTGGTCGCACTCGTGCTGCAGGCAGCGGGCGAAGAAGCCGGTGCCGGCGATGCGCACCGGCTCGCCGCGCACGTCGAAGCCCTCCACCACCGTGTGGTCGTAGCGGGTGGTGCCCGCGTTGATGCCCGGCAGGGACAGGCACCCCTCGGAACCGGTGACGGTGACGCCGTCCAGCTCCGCCAGGCGCGGGTTGACGACGTGTCCCAGATGCCGGACGTCCTCGTCGTCGGGGCAGTCGTAGACGAACACCCGCAGCGCCGTACCGATCTGGTTGGCGGCCAGCCCGACCCCGTCGGCGGAGTACATGGTGGCGAACATGTCCTCGACGAGAGCGGCCAGTTCGGCGTCGAACGCGGTGACCTCGGCGCACGCCGCGTGGAGCACCGGGTCCCCGATCAGACGCATCGGACGGATGGTGCCGGTACTGCCGGGGATGGTGCCGTGTCGCATGCCGGCAAGCGTAGAGCCTGTACGCGGCGGGCCTACGGTGCGGGGCCCGCGCGGGATTGTGGATAGGCTGATCCGAGACCGAGGCCTCCCGGGTGTTGGATCGGCCGTCGAGGGGCGGAGAGTCGGCCACCGCGAGGCTTGTGCACGTGGGGGCCGGACGCGAGGAGGATGTTAGACGATGGCAGGCAACTCGGAGCCGCTGACTCCGCGGGCCAAGCTGGCCGTGACGGCGGGCAAGGCGGCGGCGGCGGTGTCCCGTGCGGCGGGCCGCGGCAGCGGATCGGTGATCGGCGGACGGGTGGCGCTGCGGGTCGACCCCGACCTGCTGGCCCGGCTGGCAGGGCACCTCGATGTCGTACTGGTGTCCGCCACCAACGGCAAGACGACCACGACCCGGCTGCTCGCGGAGGCGCTGCGGGCCAACGGCCCGGTGGTCTCCAACGCCCTGGGCGCGAACATGCCGGCCGGCATCACCTCGGCGCTCGCCGGCGGCGCGGACGCCCGCTACGGCGTGATCGAGGTCGACGAGAAGTACCTGGCGGGCGTCGCCCGCGACGTCGCCCCCAAGGCCATCGCCCTGCTCAACCTCTCCCGCGACCAGCTCGACCGCGCGGCCGAGACCCGCATGCTCGCCGAGCACTGGCGCGAGGGCCTGTCGGGCACCGACGCCATCGTCATCGCCAACGCCGACGACCCGCTGATCACCTGGGCCGCCTCCTCCTGCCCCACCGTGGTGTGGGTCGCCGCGGGCCAGGAGTGGAAGGACGACGCCTGGTCGTGCCCCTCGTGCGGCGGTGTCCTGCAGCGCCCCTCCGAGGACTGGTTCTGCGGCGACTGCGGCTTCCGCCGCCCCGCGCCGACCTGGGCGCTCTCCGGCGACCACGTCATCGACCCGTACGGCGTGGCATGGCCCATCCGGCTGCAACTGCCGGGCCGGGCCAACAAGTCCAACGCGGCGGTCTCCGCCGCCGCGGCGGCCGCCTTCGGCGTCGAGCCGAAGGTCGCGCTGGAGCGGATGTACGCGGTGCAGGCGGTGGCCGGACGCTACGACGTCGTCACCTACCTGGAGCGCGAGCTGCGGCTGCTGCTGGCGAAGAACCCGGCCGGCTGGCTGGAGACGTTCTCCCTCATCGACGGCCCGCCCACCCCGGTGATCCTGTCCGTCAACGCCCGCGGCGCCGACGGCACCGACACCTCCTGGCTGTGGGACGTGGACTACACCCGGCTGGCCGGGCACCCGATCTACGTCATCGGCGACCGCAAGCTGGACCTCGCGGTCCGGCTGGAGGTCGCGGGCCTGGACTTCCGCGTCTGCGCGGACGTCGACGAGGCGGTGCGCTCCGCGCCCCCCGGCCGGATCGAGACCATCGCCAACTACACCGCCTTCCAGGACCTGCGCCGCCGCGTCGGCAACTGACCCGGACAAGGAGAAGACAGCATGAGCGATTCCAGCCTTCGCCTGGTGTGGGTCTACCCCGACCTGCTCAGCACCTACGGCGACCAGGGCAACGCCCTCGTCGTCGAGCGGCGCGCCCGCCAGCGGCGCCTGAACGTCAGCCGGATCGACGTCCGGTCCGACCAGCCGATCCCCACCTCGGGCGACATCTACCTGATCGGCGGCGGTGAGGACCGCCCGCAGCGGCTGGCCGCGGAGCGGCTGCGCCGCGACGGCGGGCTGAACCGCGCGGTCGCCAACGGCGCGATCGTCTTCTCGGTCTGCGCCGGCTACCAGATCCTCGGCCACGAGTTCGTCAACGACCTGGGCCGCCCCGAGGCCGGCCTCGGGCTGCTCGACGTCGTCAGCGTGCGCGGCGAGGGCGAGCGCTGCGTCGGCGACGTCCTGGCCGACATCGACCCCCGGCTCGGCCTGCCGCCGCTGACGGGCTTCGAGAACCACCAGGGCGTCACCCACATCGGCCCCAGCGCCCGCCCGCTGGCGACCCTGCGGATCGGCAAGGGCAACGGCACCGGCGACGGCACCGAGGGCGCGTACAACGACACCGTCTTCGGCACGTACATGCACGGCCCGGTCATGGCCCGCAACCCGCAGATCGCGGACCTGCTGCTGAAGCTGGCACTGGACGTGAACGCGCTGCCGCCGGTCGACGACCAGTGGTACGAGGCGCTGCGCACCGAGCGGATCACGGCGGCGGGCCAGCCCGCCTGAGACGGCGGGCGGTGTCCGCAGTGCGGGCGGCTGTGCGCCGTCCGCACGCGGCTGGCTAAGGTAGCGGGGGTTCCATCCGGACGACGGGGTCCGGCCGTCCGTTTGAATCGCGGGAGTGGCGAGAGCAATGCGTATTGGTGTGCTGACGAGCGGCGGAGACTGCCCCGGACTCAATGCCGTCATCAGGTCGGTGGTGCACCGCGCCGTCGTCGACCACGGCGACGAGGTCATCGGCTTCCACGACGGCTGGAAGGGCCTGCTGGAGTGCGACTACCGCAAGCTGGACCTGGACGCCGTCAGCGGCATCCTGGCCCGTGGCGGAACGATTCTGGGCTCGTCCCGGGTGCAGCCCGCGCATCTGCGCGGCGGTGTGGAGCAGGCCAGGGGCCACGTACGGGACCTGGGCCTGGACGCGATCATCCCGATCGGCGGTGAGGGCACCCTCAAGGCGGCCAAGCTGCTGTCGGACGCCGGCCTGCCGATCGTGGGCGTGCCCAAGACGATCGACAACGACATCGCCTCGACGGACGTCACCTTCGGGTTCGACACCGCCGTCATGGTCGCCACCGAGGCCCTCGACCGCCTCAAGACCACCGCCGAGTCGCACCAGCGGGTGCTGATCGTCGAGGTCATGGGCCGGCACACCGGCTGGATCGCCCTGCACTCGGGCATGGCGGCCGGCGCGCACGCCATCGTGGTGCCGGAGCGGCCCTTCGACATCGGCGAGCTGGCCGACCTGGTCGGCAAGCGCTTCGCGGCCGGCAAGAAGTTCGCCATCGTCGTGGTCTCGGAGGGCGCCAAGCCGCGCGAGGGCTCGATGGAGTTCTCGTCGGGCGCCAAGGACATCTACGGCCACGAGCGCTTCACCGGGGTCGCCACCCAGCTGTCGGTGGAGCTGGAGCAGCGCCTCGGCAAGGAGGCGCGGCCGGTGATCCTGGGCCACGTGCAGCGCGGCGGCACGCCCACCGCCTACGACCGGGTGCTCGCGACCCGCTTCGGCTGGCACGCGGTGGAGGCGGTGCACAACGGCGACTTCGGCATGATGACGGCGCTGCGCGGCACCGACATCCGGCTGGTGCCGCTGGCCGAGGCCGTCGAGCACCTCAAGACCGTTCCGGCCGAGCGCTACGTCGAGGCCGAGTGCGTCCTGTAGCCGGGTCCGCCCGCCGCCCGGCGGGCACCGTGACGGGCTGACGCCCGCTTCCGACGTACGGGGCCGCCCCCGGCCGCACCACCGGCCGGGGGCGGCTCTAGTCTGGTGCGGGCGCACGGGTCGAATCGGCACATTGCCGGACGGCGCGGGCGGATCAGTCGGCACGGACAGGAGAGAGTGACCCATGGACCACGGCGGACACGGCATGCCCATGGACTTGCCGCCGTTCACCCTTGGGCGGGGGCTGGAGTTCAGCGGGGACCCGGTCTTCCTGGCGGGCTGCCTGCTGGTGCTCGGGCTCTACGGCTGGGGCGTGGTGCGGCTGTGGCGGCGCGGCGACCGCTGGCCGGCCGGCCGGATCGCCGCCTTCACCCTGGGCGTGCTGACCGTGGCCTCGGTGATGTGCACCGCGCTGAACGACTACGGCATGGTCATGTTCAGCGTGCACATGGTGCAGCACATGGTCATCAGCATGCTCTCCCCCATTCTGCTGCTGCTGGGCGCCCCGGTGACGCTGGCCCTGCGGGCGCTGCCCGCGACGGCGCGCGGCCGCGGCCGCAAGGGGCCGCGCGAGCTGCTGGTGGTCTTCCTGCACAGCCGCTACATGCGGGTCGTCACGCATCCGGCGTTCACCATCCCGCTCTTCATCGCCAGCCTGTACGCGGTGTACTTCTCGCCGCTCTTCGACTTCCTGATGGGCAGCAGGCTGGGACACATCGCGATGATGACCCACTTCCTCGCCGTCGGCCTGGTCTTCTTCTGGCCGATCATGGGCGTGGACCCCGGGCCGCACCGCCCCAGCCACATCATGCGGATGCTGGAGCTCTTCGCGGGCATGCCGTTCCACGCGTTCTTCGGCATCGCCCTGATGATGGGCACCGAGCCGATGGTGACCACCTTCCTGCATCCGCCCGCGTCGCTCGGGGTGGATCCGCTGGCGGACCAGAGCGCGGCCGGCGGCATCGCCTGGGCGTTCAGCGAGATCCCCTCCGTCATCGTGCTGGTCGCTCTGCTGTTCCAGTGGTACACCTCCGATCAGCGGCAGGCACGGCGGTCGGATCGTGCGGCCGACCGCGACGGGGATGCGGAACTGGTGGCGTACAACGCCTATTTGGCATCCTTGGAGACGCGCGGTCGCAGCTGACAGCCGGCACAGCTGATGAAGGGGAGGCGCGAGATGGGGGATCAGGTGCGGATTTCGGGCGGAGCGCTGGAACTGCCGGGCGGGGTGACGGTGCGCTTCATGCGCACGCTGCGCCTGCCGGAGACCGGAACGCACCCGCTGCCGCCGGGGATCGGCACGTTTCCCCTGCGCAGGGTGGCGGAGTACCCGGACCGGGCCCCCGCCGACTGGCTGACCCGCGGCGGGGTGATGCTGCCGGTCTACCAGCGCGAGGCGATGTGGCTGAGCTTCTCCTCGCCGGTGCCGGCCGCGCTGCAGGTGGGCGTGGGCAAGGTGTGCGCGATCTCGGGCCGGCCGTGGAGCGACCGGCTGTCGCAGGACCCGCAGAACTACGTCGTGCTCCCCCGGCAGCCCTGGCTGGACGGCATCAACTCCGGATCCGGCACGATCCGGCAGTTCGTCGCCGTGCCGCTGGGCCTGGGCGCGACCGTGGAGGGCCAGGTCTCCGGCGAGGAGGTCTGGGGCGGGGTGCAGCTGCAGGTCTTCGAGCTGCGGGACGAGCCGCTCGCGGTCTGGCGCGCCGAGCAGGAGCGCCGCGCGGTGGCCACCCGCGGGCCCTGGGGCGTCGCGGCCGAGGACGCCGGCGCGCCGGCGGGGTACGGCGCGGCGATGCCGATGGCGGCCAGGGCGGCGCCCGCCGCACCGTCCGCACCCGCGCCCGCGCCGTCGATGGGGCTGGGCGCCGGCGGCCGGATGCGCCAGGAGGTCTACCGCGACGAGCGGCCGCCGGGCGACTGGCGGACGGAGCCGTCCGGCCGGGTCTTCGTCCATCTGGCGACGGCGCCGCAGTGGCGGCAGATCACCGGCGAGCCCGCGCCGCCGTCACCGGTCGACCGGGCCGCCTACAACGCCGCGGGCCTGCCCTGGTTCGACTACTACGACGCGGACGCCGCCGACCTGGACGCGGCGGGCCCGCTGGCGGACGTCAAGCCGGTCGGCGACTGGCTGGGCGACGACCAGCAGCCGTGGGTGCCGGTCCAGCCCGGCCAGGTGAAGAAGCTCAAGGACGACGGCCAGGTGACCGACGGCGACTGGTAGCGCCCGGGGCGGCGACGGGTCACCATGGAGACCGGCCCGCCGGACCGGTGGGACGTCCTGGGATTCTCGGGAGGGGGGCGCCGTGCCGACACCCGCGAAGACGATGGCGGTGTGCACCGTGGTGTGCCTGGTGGCGGTGTCCGCCTACACGGTGGCGCTGGGCGCCAACGGCTGGTTGTGGTTCGCCTGGGTGATGCTGGGCCTGTGCACGGCCGGCGTGCTCGCCATCCGCTCACCCCGCTGACACCGCCCCCGCCCCCCCAAGCGCGCCCTGACGCGACCAGGGACGCCGGTCCTCTCGCGCCCCGCCCGCATCGGCACTACTGTGCCTGCTCACCGGGGTGCGGGCGTTCCCCGGGGCGGAGGGGGAAAGGGGCGACGTGTTCTACGGCGTGCTCAAATTCGTGATCCTGGGGCCGCTGCTGCGGCTGCTGTTCCGGCCGAGGGTCGAGGGTCTCGAGAACGTTCCGGACGAAGGTGCCGCGATCGTGGCCGGCAACCACCTGTCGTTCTCCGACCACTTCCTGATGCCGGCGATCCTGCCGCGCCGGATCACCTTCCTGGCCAAGGCCGAGTACTTCACCGGCGTCGGCCTCAAGGGCCGGCTGACCGCGGCGTTCTTCCGCGGGGTGGGCCAGATCCCGGTGGACCGGTCCGGCGGCAAGGCCTCCCAGGCGGCGCTGAAGTCCGGGCTGGGGGTGCTGCGCAAGGGCCACCTGCTGGGCATCTACCCGGAGGGCACCCGGTCGCACGACGGCCGGCTGTACAAGGGGCGCACCGGGGTCGCGGCGATGGCGATCACGGCCCAGGTGCCGGTCGTGCCGTGCGCGATGGTGGGCACCTTCGAACTGCAGCCGCCCGGGCGCAGGCTCCCCCGGCTGGGACGGGTCACGATCCGCTTCGGGACCCCCCTGGAGTTCAGCCGCTTCGAGGGCATGGAAGGGGAGCGCTTCGTGGTGCGGTCGGCGACCGACGAGATCATGTACGCGATCCTGGCGCTGTCCGGCCAGGAGTACGTCGACCGGTACGCCAACGAGGTCAAGGCCGAGGCCGGCCGGGGCGTCGCGGCCCGGCTGCGGCGGCCGTCCTGACGTAATCCGCTGGCTCCGCCGCGGGCCGGCGCCCTAGGGTCGGGGGCTGTGAGCGGCAACGGAACACGGTGCGGGACATGAGCGCCCGCCTGCGCGACATCGCGCGGCACACGCAGGGCATCGTCACGGCGGGCTGGTACCAGGCGCCCGGCGGGCGGGAGGTGCCGATCGCCGCCGACGTCGCCCGCGCCGTCGCCGGGACCCGGCTGTTCGGGCCGGAACCGGTGGACGTGCCCGCGCCGTCCGGCCCGCCCGCGGCCACCGTCCTCACGGTGAGCGGCGAGAGCAGCCTCCAGGCCGCCCGCCGCCTCACGGACGCCTCGAACGGGCCCGTCGCCGTCCTGAACTTCTCCTCGGCCCGCAACCCGGGCGGCGGCTACCTCAACGGCGCCCAGGCGCAGGAGGAATCGCTGTGCCGCGCGTCGGCGCTGTACACCTGCGTGGTGAGCGTGCCGGAGTTCTACGCCGCCCACCGCGCCGACCGTGACCCCTTCTACACCGACCGGGTCATCCACTCCCCCGGCGTACCGGTCTTCCGTGACGACCGCGGCGCCCTGCTGGAGCGGCCGTACCAGGTGGGCTTCCTGACCTCCCCGGCGCCCAACGCGGGGGTGATCGCGCGCACGTCCCCGGAGCGGGCGGACCGCGTCCCGGCGGCGCTGCTGAGCCGCGCCGAGCGCGTGCTGGAGGTCGCCGCCGCCCAGGGCTACCGGCGGCTGGTGCTGGGCGCCTGGGGCTGCGGGGTCTTCCAGTGCGACCCCGCGCAGGTCGCGGACGCCTTCCACCGCCTGCTGACCGGCGCCGGGCGCTTCGCCGGCCGGTTCGACGAGGTCGTCTTCGCGGTGCTGGACCGCCGTGCGGACTCCCCCACGCGTGCCGCGTTCGCCGTGCGGTTCAATGAGGCATGAGCGAGATCCAGGATGTGACGGAAGCGACCGGGCAGGACACGTACGACGAGCTGATCGCGCTGCTCGACGAGCACGGGGCGGTCTACCGCACCATCGACCACGCGCCGCAGGGCGCCACCGAGCTGGTCAGCGAGTTGCGGGGCAACGCGCTGGCGCAGGCGGCGAAATGCATCATCGTCATGGTCAAGCTCGGCAAGAAGACCACCCGCTACGTCCTGGCCGTCGTGCCCGGTGACCGGCGCCTTGACCTCGGCGCGGTGAAGGCGCTGCTCGGCGGGACGTACATCTCGTTCGCGCCGAAGGAGACCGCCGAACGGCTCGCGCGCAGTGTCAGCGGTACCGTCCTGCCGTTCTCGTTCGACGAGAGGCTGCAGCTCGTCGTGGACCCGGCACTGCTGGAGCACGACGAGATCTTCTTCAACGCGGCCCGTCTGGACCGCTCCCTGGCGCTGTCGGCCAAGGACTACGCGGAGATCGCCGCCCCGCGCGTCGAGCCCATCTCCGAGGACCCCGGGGCCGTCCCGGCCTGAGCGCCCGCGTCATCGGGTGCGGGCACCGGCGTCGCCGCGGCCGTACAGGAACAGCGCCCGGCCCAGGCAGCCCACGGCCACCGTGCACACCGTCGTGCGCACGATGTTCAGCGCGATCCAGGTCTGCTCGAACTTCTCGCGCACCGCGGCCGGATCGGCGATGCGCGCGGGGTCGCCGGCCCGGGCGAGCTCGTCGTTGACGGGGAGGTTCCCGCCCATGGTGACGAGCAGCGCCACGACGTAGAGCGCGACCGACGCCAGCACCCACCCGAGGACGGCCCGGCGCCCCAGCCGGCGCTGCTGGAGGGCCGCGACGCCCGTCAGCACCAGGGCGCCGAAGAACGCGAGGAAGAACACCGGGTTCTCGATGGCGACGTTGATGTTCTGCATCGCGCCGATGTACGTGCGGTCGTCCCCGCGGCCCAGGCCGGGGATGACCGCGACGTCGAAGCTGAAGAAGACCCCCGCCATGAGCGCGGTGGCGACGGTGGCGGCGCCCAGGACGGTGCCCGCGCTCCGGCGGGCGGGGCCCGGCGGAAGCGGGGCGCGGCCGGGGGCCGGGGACGTCGGGTGCGTGTTCGGGGCGGGGTGGGCAGCGCTCATCGCTTCGCTTCTTCCTGCTGGGTGGCGGACGGTCGGGTTCGGCCGGTTGCTCAGGAGCCCAGTCAAGTCGCCGGCAGGACCACGGACCATCGCTCGGACGCGCACCCGCATAAGCGTCCGTCCACGCGCGGACGCGTGGACGGACGCCGTCACCCCACGACCCGTCAGGAAGCGGGGGTGCCGTACACCTGCATCTCGTACAGGGAGTAGCCGTACGCGGTGCCCCGCGCGGTGCCGTTGACCCGGACGTAGCGGCCGGTGCCGGCCAGGCCCGTCAGGTCGTCGGTGGCACCGTTGCCGGTGGTGGTCGAGTAGACCGTCGTCCAGTTGGTGCCGTCCGGGGACGTCTGGATCGTGTACGCCTTGCCGTACGCGGCCTCCCAGGTGAGCTTGACGCGGCTGACGTTCGCGGTGGCGCCCAGGTCGACGCGCAGCCACTGCGGGTCGACGCCCTCCTTGCTGGCCCACCGGGTGGTGGTGAGGTTCCCGTCGAAGGCGGCGGACGCCGCGAAGGAGGACGACTCGACGGAGGACGCCGTCGCCGTCCGGCCCTGGGACAGCAGCACCGGGCCGCCACCGGGGGCGGTGACGGTCAGGGCGTAGCCCGTGGAGTGGACGGCCGAGGCCGACGTCCCGGTGACCGTGAGCGCCGCGGAGCCGGCAGTGGCCGCCGCGGTGGCGGAGACCGTCATCACCGAGGTGCCGCCCGCCGTCACCGTCGAGGGCGCGAAGCTCACGCTGACCCCTGCCGGCGCGCCGGTGGCGGAGAGCGTCACCGGCTCCGCGGTGCCGGAGGCCGCCGCCACGGACACCGTCGAGGTCGTGGACGCCCCGGCGGTCACCGAACCCGCGGCCGGGTTCAGTGCCAGCGAGAAGTCGTTGCTCGCCGCGGCGGGCGTGAACACCCACTGGCTCGCGGTGCCGGAGCAACTCCCGGCGACCACCTTCCCGCTCGAGGTCCGGAAGCACTTCTGCCCGGTCTGCATGTCGGAGATGGTGCCGTTGGGGTTGACCGACCACTGCTGGGTCGGCCCGCCGGTGCAGGCGTTGAGGACGATGTTGCTGCCGGACGTCGCCGCGCAGAGGTTGTTGATCACCATGAAGGCGCCGTGGAAGGTGAAGCGCTGGGCCGCCGAGCCGTTGCAGGCGGCGGTCTTGAGGGCGGTGCCGGGGGTGGAGCTGTTACCGGGATCCTCCATGCACTGCGCGTTCGAGCCGTTCTTGTACTGGCCGACCGTGGTGTTGGGCTGGGCGCCGCCGTAGCACTTGCCGGTGCTGGTGTTGAAGATCGGCGTGGGGTCGTAGGCCTCGTTGGCCCCGGGGTTGACGACGACCGGCTCCATCGTCGGCGTGCTGTCCGCGTTGTAGTGCGTCAGCGCGTCCTCGCAGTCGATCGCGTTCATCGCGTTGCCGCCCTTGCCGCCCAGCCACAGGTCGATGTGGCGCAGGCCGGGACCGCCGTTGGGCCCCTGCTCGCTCCAGTCGGCCTCGCACTCCTGGCAGCTGTCCTCCATGATGAAGTACTTCCTGACCCGTTCGACCCACACCTTCGTGCCAGCCGGGAGCTCCGCCGTGGAGGAGGCGAAGGTGATGGGATCCGCGTAGCTGCCGGTGCCGCCGGCGGTGTCGTGGATCTGCGGGTAGGAGATGTCGCCGCCGGGCGGCGTGTTGTCGTACCAGCCGTAGAAGGTCAGGAACGTCTGCTGCGTCGTCGCCGCGGGGGCCGCGGAACTCGGCGCCGCGTTCACCAGTCCGGCGAACGCCGTGATGAGGGCGAGACAGGCGGTCGCGAGGAGCGCGACGAGAGCGCGCCGACTCATGGTGCGGCTCATGGGGCCTCCGGTGAGAGGGGGATCCAGCGGGGTCACCGCAGGGTCGATCCGCGCGGGGGCGTGCGTCAATAGTTTGTTAGGAAAGTTTTCTAACAATCTCTGACGGCGGTTCGCGGGGCGGCGGGGAATCAACTGGCCGCGCGCCACCGCGTGATGACATCCTGACCGCGTGAACGGACCCAAGATCGACATCACTTTCGCCCCTGAGCTGCACCTCTTCGTCCCGGCGGAGCGGCGCCAGGGCCCGAGCAGCGTCACCACCGACGGCAGCTCGACGCTCGGCCACGTCGTCGAATCGCTCGGCGTCCCGCTCACCGAAGCGGGCGTGCTGCTCGTCGACGGCCGCGCCGTCCCGGTCGCGCACATCCCCGCCGCGGGCGAGACCGTTCACGTCCAGGCCGTCGAGCGGCCCCAGCGGGTGCCGGGGGCGCCACTGCGGTTCCTGCTCGACGTCCACCTCGGCACCCTCGCGCGCCGGCTGCGGCTGCTGGGCGTCGACGCCGCCTACGAGAACGAGGACATCGGCGACCCCGCGCTGGCCACGCGGTCCGCGCAGGAGCGGCGCGTGATGCTCTCCCGCGACCGCGGCCTGCTCCGGCGCCGGGAGATCTGGGCCGGGGCGTACATCTACAGCGACCGCCCGGAGGAGCAACTCCGCGACGTGCTGCGGCGCTTCGCACCCGCGCTCGCCCCGTGGTCCCGCTGCGTGGCGTGCAACGGCCCGCTCGCCGACGCCGACAAGGAGTCCGTGCGCGACCAGCTGCTGCACGGCACGCAGCGCTCCTACGACGTCTTCGCGCAGTGCGCGGCCTGCGAGCGCGTCTACTGGCGCGGCGCGCACCACGCCCGCCTGGAGGCGATCGTGGAGGAGGCCGTCCGCGAGTTCGGCGCGGCCTGACCCCGCGCGGACGCGCGGGGGCACCGGGCGGGGCGCCCACGGCGCCCCGCCGTGGCCCTAGTCGGCCAGGTCCTTGACCGCGATGACCTTGTCGATGTGCACGCGCACCAGCAGTTCACCCGGCACGCCGTTGCGGGCGCCGTAGGTGTCGGCCTGCTCGGCGCCCATGTAGCGGTGGGCGATCCGGGTCGCCCAGTCGCGGACCTGCGGCAGGTCCTCGCTGATCCGCGCCGTGCCCTCGATGACGACGAACGAGAACGGCGGACGGTCGTCGTCCACGCAGAGGCTCACCCGTCCGTCGCGGGCGAGGTTGCGGCCCTTGACGGTCTCCTTGCCGGTGTTGAAGACCAGGTCGTCGCCGTCGAGCAGGAACCAGATCGGGGCGAGGTGCGGACGCCCGTCGGCACGAACGGTGGCGAGCTTGCCGGTACGGGTGCCGGCGCTGATGAATGCACGCCATTCGGCGTCGATCATGGTCGTCATGCCCCCATGGTGCCCGAAGGGGACCGTGCCCGGCACGGAACGCCGCGGCGCGGCGCGGCCGGTCCCGCCGAATGGCGGGAGAGCGCTCTCCCACCCGTTCGGGCCGAGCCCGGCCGCCGCTAGCCCGAGTGCCGGACCACCAGCGTCGGTTCGAAGATGGTGGAGGTGATGCGCTGCTGGGGGGTGGTGATGCGGTCGAGGAGGAGGCGGGCCATTTCCGCGGCCATCTCCTCGACGGGCTGGCGGACGGTGGTCAGGGCGGGCCGGGACGCGGTGGCCGCGCTGCTGTCGTCGAAGCCGATGACCTTGACGTCGTCCGGCACGTGCCGCCCGTGGTCGCGCAGGACGAGCAGGGCACCCTGGGCCATCAGGTCGTTGGCGGCGAAGACCCCGTCCAGCCCGGGGTGGTCGGCCAGCAGCCGCTCCATCGCCGCCTCGCCGCTGTGCTGGGTGAAGTTGCCCTCCGCGTACGGCACGTACGGCACGCCGTGCCGCGCCATCGCGTCCCGGAACCCCGCCAGCCGGTCCTGGCTGGCCGGCACGTCCAGCGGTCCGGAGATGGTGACCACCTCCCGGCAGCCGCGCTCCACCAGCCGGTCCGCCGCCAGCCGGGCCCCGTCCTGGTGGGCGACGTCGACGTAGCTGATCGGGATCGGCCGGGCCGGCCGGGCGAAGAGCACCGCCGGCACGCCGGCCTCGGTGATCTGCCCCGGCAGCGGATCGCCCGCGTGCGTGGAGACCACCATCGCGCCGTCCGCGTTGCCCTGCCGCAGATACGACACCACCTGGTCGCGCGCCTCGCCGGTCTCGGCCAGCATCAGCACCGGATGCATCCCCAGCGGCCGCAGGAACCCCACCACGCCGCTGACCACGCGCCCGAAGAACGGGTCGACGAAGACCTCGCTGCGCACCGCGTCGTCCGGCCCCGGCCCGCCCGCGCCCGACACCACCAGCGCGATCGCGCCGGTCCGCCGGGTCACCAGGGACCGGGCCGCGGTGTTGGGGACGTAGCCGGTCGCGGCGATCGCGCGGCGGACCGTCTCCTGGATGACCGGGTCGACGTTGCGGGTCCCGTTGATGACCCGGGAGACCGTGGCACGCGACACACCCGCCACGCGGGCCACATCCTCCAGCGTGGGAGGTCCCGAAGGTGCCGGTCGGAGGACTTCGCTCATGTCGGTCTTTATAGCACGGACGGGAGAGCGCTCTCCAGGACTCCCTTCCCGGAGGACACAGCCTAGCGAAGACGATCGGGAATGCGGGGGCGATGGGTCGCGTTGAGACGAGCAGTACCGAACGACAATGACAATCATTCCGCTCGGTGCACCGGATACCACCCCCTGGAGGGAATCCCATGGCACGCAACGACGCCCGCCCGGTCATCACCCTGCGGTCGACGGCCGGCACCGGACAGAGCTACGTCACGCGCAAGAGCCGGCGCAACAACCCCGACCGCCTCGTGCTGCGCAAGTTCGACCCGGCCGTCGGGCAGCACGTCCTCTTCCGCGAGGAGCGCTGACCCCGCGGATCCCGCGGACCACGCGCCGGCAGCAGCACCGCGCACCCACCACCACCCACGTTCCGACCACCGGAAGGCATCTCCCATGAAGCACGGCATTCACCCCGTCTCCCGTCCGGTCGTCTTCCGCGACCGCTCCGCGGACTTCGCGTTCCTGACGCGTTCGACCGCGGACAGCGCCAAGACCGTGGAGTGGGAGGACGGCAACACCTACCCCGTCGTCGACGTGGAGACGTCCGCGGCGAGCCACCCGTTCTACACGGGCACGGCCCGCGTGCTGGACACCGCCGGCCGCGTCGAGCGCTTCCAGCGCCGCTACGGCTCGCCCGCGTCCGACGCGCGCGGCTGAGCTCCACGCACCCGAGGGGGTGTACCGCCGGGATTCCCGGCGGTACCGCCCCCTCCCCCGTTGTCCGGGCCGCTACGTGCGCGGCTCGCCGCGGTAGGTGCCGAAGAACCAGCGGTTCCCCTCGGGGTCCCGGGCGGCGAAGTCGCGCGAGCCGTAGTCGGTGACGTCCGGCTCCCTGATGATCTCGGCACCCGCCGCCCTGGCCCGGGCGCACAGGGCGTCAGGGTCGTCGGTGACGACATAGGCGCCGAAGGTGCCCGGCGGCAGCGCGAAGTCGTCCTTCGCGCCGTCCTGGGGAGCGCTGCCGAGCATGATGCCGCCGCCGGGCGGCCAGGCCAGCTCCGCATGGTCGACGCGGTCGCCCTCGCCGTGGACGACGGTCTCCTCGAAGCCGAACGCCTGGACCAGGAACGCGATCAGTGAGCGCGCGTCGCGGGCGCGCAGGCTGGGCCACACCTGGGGCGGGGGCGTCCTGCCGTCCGTGCTGCCGGTCGTGTCGGCGCTCTTGGTGCTGTCGGTGGCGTCCATGCGGGCCGGACCTCCTCGGGTCGGTGCTGCGGCGGAGCGGTTTCAGTGCCGGAGGGCCCCGCTGTCCTCCTCCGGGGTCCACACTGCCGCCGGGGGCGTGGTGAACGCTTGGACGTTTCGGAACTCCTCGGCCAGCCAGCGGCTCGGCGCGCACCCGGCCAGCGCGCGGAACTCGCGCGCGAGGTGGGCCTGGTCGAAGTAGCCGCACTCGGCCGCGAGATCCGCCAGGCCCCTCGGGCTGTCCGGCCCGTAGGCACCCGGTGGCGGGTACGGCCCGGGCGGCCCGTACGCACCCGGGGGCCCGGCCGTCCCGTCGCGGTCCGGCAACCCGGCCGTCCCGTTGCGATCCGGCAACCCGTCGTTGTCCCGGCCGCAGGCCCGGACGGCCAGCAGCCGCCGCGCCCGGTCGAAGCGGATGACCCGGGCCGCCGCCTTGGGGCTGAGGCCGATCTCCGTGTGGAACCGGTTGGCCAGATGCCGGCCGCTCCACCCCACCTCCTGCGCGAGCGCCGCCGCGGAGACCGTGCCCCGGGACCGCAGCAGCAGCTCCCAGGCGCGGGCCACCGGGGGCGGCACGGCGGATTCGGGGCGCGCGTACCGCCACAGGACGCCGTCGAGGACGGCGAACCGCTGCCGCCAGTCGGCCGCGTCGCGCAGCCGGTCCCGTACCTCGGCGGCGAGGCGCCCCAGAACGGCGTCGGCCGGCACGTCGGCGTTGGCCAGCTCACCGGCGGGCAGCCGCAGCAGGGCCCGCGCGCCGAGCGGGCTGAGCGCGACCTGGACACCGGACTGCCGCCCTCCGTGGGTGATCAGTGCCGACGTGGTGTGCAGGCCGCCGAGCAGCGCGTCGTAGCGGCCCGGCGCCTGCCGCGGGTCGGGGTGCGTCTCCACGGTCAGCGGGTCGTCGAGGGTGAAGATCAGCGTCAGGAAGGGCGAGGGCATGCCGCGGTGCCGGGTGGGCGGGACGCCGTGCTGCCGGTAGCCGCAGTACCCCGCGATGTAGGGCCGCAGAGCCGGCGCGGGCAGGCTCTGGACCGCCTCGTCGATCACACTGTCCACCCGACCAGTATCGGCCGGACGGGTTCCCGGCGCCCTGCGGAGTGCGCGACCGGTTCAGGCGCTGCGCGGGCTCTTCTTCGCGGTCTTCTTCGCCGGAGCCCTCTTCGCCGCGGCCTTTCCGGTTGTCGTCGCACTGGCCGTCTTCTTGGCAGCGGTCTTCTTGGCGGGGGCCTTCTTGGCAGGGGCCTTCTTGGCAGGGGCCTTCGCCGCCGCCTTCTTCGCCGTGGACGCCTTGCCCGTGGACGTCTTCGCCGCGGACGTCTTGGCCGTGGACGTCTTCGCGGTGCTGCTTCCCGATGCCGAACCCCGCGCCGACTTCTTGATGGGCGTGACGGTCGCGTCAGCGGCGTTGTCGGGGCGGCCGCTCCTCGCCTGGGCGACGCTCGCCTCCAGGGCGGCCATCAGGTCGACGACCTGGCCGCCGCCCCCCGTTCCGTCGGGCGCGGACGGCGCCTCGGTCCCCTCGACCTTGGCACTGACGAGTGCCTGCACGGCCTCGGCGTAGTTGTCCGTGTACTCGCTCAGATCGGCTTCGCCGAGAGCGTTGATGAGGGTGTCGGCGAGGGTCAGTTCGGCGTCGGTGATGTTCACCTTGCCGCTCGGGGCGGCCTCCGACGTCGGCTTCACCTCGTCCGGCCAGCGCAGGGTCTGCAGGATCAGCACGTCGTCCTGGGCGCGCACCAGCGCGAGGTGCTCGCTGTTGTGCATCGCGAGCTTGCCGACGGCCGCCTTGCCCGACCGCTGGAGCGCCTCGCGCATCAGGACGTACGCCTTGTTGGCGGTGGCGTCCGCCGGGGCGAGGAAGTAGGGCGTGTCGAGCTGGAGGAAGTCGACCTTGTCGGCCTCCAGGAACCCGCTCACCTCGATGGTCTTGGCCGTGGGGAGCGGCAGGGCCTTCAGCTCGCCGTCGGAGATCTCGATCAGCTGCTCGTCGGCCGTCTCGTACGCCCGGGTGATCTCGGCCTGGGTGAGGACCTGCTCGTCGAGCGCACAGACCTTCTGCAGGCGCACCCGGCCGTGGTCAGCTGTATGGATCTGCCGGAAGCCCAGCTTGTGGCTGCTGACGGCCGAGCCGAGTTTGACGGGTACGGCGACAAGGCCGAATGACAGGGTGCCGGTCCAGATCGATCTCATCATTTCGTCCCTAAATGTGAGAGATTTCATCCTATGCCGATCACGGAAATCGAGGGTCGCCAGCTGACCCTCTCCCACCTGGAACGGGTCCTGTATCCGCAGACCGGCACGACCAAGGGCGAGCTGGTGCACTACTACGCCACCGTCGCCCCCGTCCTGCTGCCGCATCTGGCGGGCCGGCCCCTGTCGTTCCTGCGCGCTCCCGGCGGGGTGGGCGAGAAGACGTTCTTCGCCAAAAGACCGCCGTCCGGTACCCCCGACTGGGTGACGACGTCGGTCACCGAGCGCAGCGGCGGCGAGGAGATGGAGCAGGTGCAGATCAACGACCTCGCCACCCTCGTCTGGGCCGCGAACCTGTCGTGCGTCGAGCTGCACGTCCCGCAGTGGCGGGCCGCCACCCCAAGGACGGCGGACCGGCTCGTGCTCGACCTGGACCCCGGCGAGGACCGCACGATCGTCGACTGCTGCGCCGTCGCCCTCCTGCTGCGCGCGCGGATGCGGGCCGACGGCATCGACGCGTGGGCGAAGACCTCGGGCTCCAAGGGCCTGCACCTGTACGCGCCGCTGGAGGGCGCCTCGCCCGACCAGGCGGAGGCCTACGCCAAGGCGCTCGCGAAGGAGCTGGAGACGGACCACCCCGACCAGGTGGTCTCCCGGATGACCCGGAGCCTGCGGACCGGGAAGGTCTTCATCGACTGGTCGCAGAACTCGGCGAAGAAGACCACCGCCGCCCCGTACACCGTCCGCGCCCGCGCCACTCCCACCGTGTCCACGCCGGTCTCGTGGGACGAGATCGAGCAGTGCGACGACCCCGCGCGGCTCTCGTTCACCATCGCCGACGTCCCCGGCCGGGTGGCTGAGCACGGCGACCTGCTCGCCCCGCTCCTGGAGCGCGAACGGGCCGGAAAGCTGCCCTCCTGACGGCGACACGCCGCAAGAGATGCGCCGGGCCGCTCGAACACGCAGCCTAGTGACATGGATCCACAGGCACAGCAGGTCGTCGTCCACCCGCTCGAGAACGGCACCCGGCGGGTGACGATAGGCGGCACCCCCGTCGGCCGCGCGTACGCGCTCACCGACATCGTCGAATTCCTGCGCCGGGCGGGCCTGGACGAGGTGGAGCTCGAGGACCACCCGCTCATCGACTGGCGCGGTGGCGGACCGGAGGTGCAGGGCCGGCCCGAGTGACGGGCCGCGCCCCTGGCTCGTGTCCTCAGTGCCCGGCCAGCGCCTCGGAGCCCCGGTAGCCCTCGGGCCGCCCGTCCACGAAGACGACGTCCATCTCGATGTGCCGGGTCCTGAGCGGCAGGATCTTCTGGTACTCCGCCGAGTCGTACCAGGCGTGCGCCGTGGCCCGGTCGGGGAACTCGATGATGATCAGGCCGCCGGGCCAGCTGCCCTCCATGACCTCCAGTTCGGCGTTGTGCACCAGGAAGCGGCCGCCGAAGGGGTCCAGCGTGTCCGAGACGCGGCGCAGGTACTCCGCGATGTCGGGGCTCTGGTCGATGATCTTGCGGACGTAGGCGACGGCGTATGCGGACATCGGATCCTCCAGGAAGGGGTCGCTCGTACGGTCGGGCCCGGCAGCCGGTCCCGTGCCGGTCCCTGCTGCTGGATACGACCGTACGAGCGGTCCCGTCCCGGCGGAATCAGTCATCCATCGGTACTTCCCGGCCGTCGCGCGGCCCGCGCGTTCCGGCGGCTCCCGGTCCATCTACCCTGACCGGGTGCGCCACTTGACCGATTCCCCCGCTCCCGCCGCCGACCCCGCCCGGGACACGGCCCGTACGCGGTCGCGGGCCGCGGCACGCGCGGTGACCGAGGCCCTGCAGCCCCGCAACGTCGTGCTCGTCGGTCTGGTCGGCGTCGGGGCCGCCGCGTCGGGCAGCGTGAGCGGCGCGGCGTGGGGGCTCTTCGCCGCCCTGTGCGCCGGGATCGTCCCGGCCGGGTACATCGAGTGGGAGCGCAGGCGCGGCACCTGGGGCGACCGGCACGTGGTGGACCGCGGGCAGCGGGCGCCGATCTTCGCCGTCATCCTCGGCTCCATCGGGATCGGCGCGGCGGTGATGCTCCTGGCGCACGCGCCGACGGACATCCTCGTCGCGATGGTCTCGATGTGGGCGGTGACCGTCGTCCTGCTCGCCGTGAACACGTTCTGGAAGATCAGCGTGGACTCGGCCGTGGCCTCCGGCGTCGTCGCGCTGCTCTGCGCGGTCGCGTCGCCCTGGTGGCTCCTGGCCTACGCCCTGGTCGCCGCCGTCTGCTGGTCGCGCGTCGCCCTGGCCTACCACTCCGTCGCGCAGACCGTGGCCGGCGCCGCGGTCGGCGCGGCGTCCGGCGCGCTGTTCCTGCTCTAGGCGGAACGCCCGGACGGGCCGGACGGCCGCGCGGGCCGCACGGCCGGGAGGAGTGTCCCGGTCAGAGGACCTTCACGTTCAGCGCGTGCGGGCCCTTGGGGCCGTCGCCGAGCTCGTACTCGACGGCTTTGTCGTCGGCGACGGTGCCCTCGATGTTCTTGCCGTGCACGAACAGGTCGTCGCCCCCGTCGGCGGGGGTGATGAAGCCGAAGCCCTTGCCCGGGTTGAACCACTTGATCGTGCCGTTGAGCTTCGCCATCGCCGTACCTTCGCCTCTTCGGATGATCCCGCCAAGTTACCCGCTCCGCGGGGGTCCCCCGCGACACGCCGACGGCGGGCCACTCGTCGGGCTGTCCGATGCGTCGTATTGCTCCCGCGCGGACCGGCGCCGTGGAAGGATTCCGGTCCATCGGCGCTCAGGGGGCGACATGGATGCCAACAGCAGGAATGTGCACGTCGGTTTCGACGGCGAGCAGGTGACGATCCAGCGGCCCGGCCTGCTGAGCAGGCGGGTGGAGCGGCTTCCGGTCGCCCGGATCGGCGCCGTCCGCTGGAAGGCCCCCGGCTGGACCGGATTCGGGAGCATCCGCTTCGTCCTGGTCGGGGCCGACTCCGGGGGCGTGGACATCCCCGGCCCCAGGACCGATCCCTCGGTGACGTTCGGCAAGGAGCAGCGGGCGGAGTTCGAGGCCCTGTGCCGGGCCGTCGAGACCGCGGTGGGCCAGCGGACCCGTGCGCCCCGGACGCCGCCCGCCGCGCCGCCGATCTCGCTGGCGGACGAGCTGGAGCGGCTGGCCGGGCTGATGAAGCGCGGCCTGCTGACGCGTCCGGAGTTCGAGCGGGCGAAGCGCAAGCTCCTGCGCTGACCGGCCCGGAAGCAGCCTCGCCCCGGTCCGCGGGGGACCGGGGCGAGACGTGGTGCGCAGTTCCTGACGTCAGGAAGCGGCGGGCACCGGTACGGCGTGCGGGGTGCACACGACGTCGTGGCCGTCGAGCTTGCCGTTGATCAGGTAGTCGTCCACCCGCTGGTTGATGCAGGGGTTGACCAGCCCGGTGACGCCGTGCGAGCCGGCGCCGTTCTCCGTGATGAGCTGCGAGCCCTTCAGGCGCTTGTGCATCTCGAGCGCCCCGGTGTACGGCGTGGCCGCGTCACGGGTGCTCTGCACGATCAGGACGCTGGGCAGTCCGCGGTGCGACCGTACGTCGACCGGGGTCTGCTGCTTGACGCCCCACGTGGCGCACGGGAGGTTCATCCAGGCGTTGGACCAGGTCAGGAAGGGGTAGTTCTTGTGGAGCTCCGTGTTGTCACGGTCCCACTTCTTCCAGCTGGTCGGCCACTTGGTGTCGGTGCACTCCACCGCGGTGTAGACCGCGGTGCCGTTCTCCGACGAGATGTTGCCCTTGATGTCGGACATGTCGGGCCCTGCGGCGTCGACGAGCGCCTGGGTGTCACCCGCGCGGTACTTGCTCCACACGCCGGCGACGGACGCCCACGACGAGTCGTAGTACGCCGCGCCCTGGAAGAAGCCGAGCAGCTCGGCCGGGCCGACGACCCCGCCGACCGGGTTCGCCTTCGCGGCGGCGCGCAGCGCCTCCCACTGCGCCTGGACCTTCGCCGGGGTGTCCCCGATGTGGTAGACGGAGTCGTACTTCGCGACCCACGTCTTCCAGTCGTTCCAGCGGCCCTCGAACGCCACGTCCTGGTCCAGGTTGTTCTGGTACCAGATCTGGTCGTCGTCCGGGTTGACCACGCTGTCCACGATCATGCGGCGCACGTGGGTCGGGAAGAGCGACGCGTACACGCCACCGAGGTAGGTGCCGTAGGAGACGCCCAGGAAGTTCAGCTTCTTCTCGTGCAGGGCCGCGCGCACCACGTCGATGTCGCGGGCCGTGTTGGCCGTCGTCATCTGCGAGAGCATCTGCGCGCCGGTGCGCTCCACGCAGCCCCTGGCGTACTCGGCGGCGAGCTTGCGCTGCGCGTCCTTGTCGGCCTGGCTGTCGGGGACCGGGTCGGCCTTGGGGGCCTTCACGTACTCCTGCGGGTCCTGGCAGGAGATGGGCGCCGAGTGGCCGACGCCGCGCGGGTCGAAGCCCACGAAGTCGTACACCTTGGCGGTGTTCACCCACAGGGCCGCCTTGTTGACGATCCGGAGCGGGAACCGCATGCCGGAACCGCCGGGGCCGCCGGGGTTGTAGAGCAGGGCGCCCTGGCGCTCGGCCGGGGTCCCGGTGTTGCCGACCTTGTCGACCGCGATCTTGATGGTCTTGCCGAACGGCTTGGCGTAGTCCACCGGAACGGTGACGTAGCCGCACTGGACAGGAGCCGGGAGGCTCCAGTCGGCCGGACACGCGGCCCAGTCGATGCCCTGTTGGGCCGCACGGGCGGCCGCGATCTGCACGCCGATGGACTCGGCGAGTCCGCTCGGCTGGTGCTGGCCGGTAGGCCGCTTGTCCCCGGCGGTGGCCGCCGGGGCGGCGGCTATGGCGCCGGCGACGAGAGCGCCGGTGGAGACGAGCACGACAGTGCGTCTCATTCAGTTCCTCCCCCTACTGATCCGCGACTTGTGGCCGCGGTGATCACAGAGATTCGAATGGATCCTTTCTGCTATGAGGTGGCTGTGAACAGGTCACACCGGCAATTCTTTACCAATACGTGACATGGCGTGCGACGTGGCGGCCTCAACGAGACCACGGATGTACCAGTGCGGCACCGAGCCGTCCCCGGCCAGCTCCGGCTGGAAGAGCGTGGCCAGGAAGAAGGGGTGCGCGGGCAGTTCGGCGATCCTCGGCTGCCCTTCGGCGTCCTGTCCCGTGAACCGCATGCCGTGCTCCCGCAACAACGGCAGCAGTTCGGCGACCGGGCCGTAGTCGCAGTGGAAGCGCTCCTGGGTCTCCCGGCCGCCCAGCAGCCGTTCGGCCAGGGAGCCGGGCGTGGTGTGGATCGTCCCCTCGTGGCCCACCAGCGAGCACGCGAGGGGCGCGATGAGCAGGTCGCCGTCGCCGTCGGGGCTGTTCTCCGCGTGCCGGGCGCCGTGCAGGCCGCACACGCCGCGGGCGAACTCCAGCAGCGCGTGCTGGAAGCCGCCGCAGGTGCCGAGGAACGGGATGCCGTCCTCGCGGGCGGTGCGCACGGCCGCCAGCGCGCCCGCCTCGCTGCGGTACGGGCTGCCGGGCAGCAGCCAGACGGCGTCGAACGCGGACACCGCGCCGGGGCGCGCGGCCTCCTCCGTCGGGATCCAGTACGCGTCGGCCAGGAGCCCGTGGCGCCCGCGCAGCGCGTCCAGCAGGACGGGGATCCGCTGGTGGGACCGGACGGACGGGGAGCGGTCGCCGACGAGGGCGATCCGGGGGGCGGGGTGCGGTGCGCGGGCGGCGGCCTCGGCCGCGGTCGGGGTGGTCATGGACGCCATCCTGCGACCGCTCGCCACATCACGTCCAACGATGAAGAGTTGTCCGGGCATCAGTAATACTGATGCCCATGGATCCGCATCTGCTGCGCACCTTCACGGCGGTGGTCCGGCTCGCGTCGTTCTCCGCCGCCGCCCGCGAGCTGGGCTACACCCAGTCGGCGGTCTCGCAGCACATCGCCGCCCTGGAGGCCGACCTCGGGGTGGAGCTGCTGGGCCGCCGGCCGGTGGCGCCCACCGAGGCGGGGAGCCGGCTGCTGGAGCACGCGGGACCGCTGCTGCTGCGGATCGGCGCGGCCCGCGCCGAGGTGGTGCGGGCCGCGCACTCCCCCGCCGCGCGGCTGGTGCTCGGCGCGTCCCCGCTGGCGTTCGGCGACCGGACGGCCCGCGCGCTGGCCGGACTGCGGGCGGCGGCACCGCGCACCGACGTCACCGTGCGGCTGCTGGAGCGCGCCGGAGTCGTGGCCGGGGTGGCCTGCGGCGACCTCGACCTCGGGCTGGTGGACGGGGCGGCGGCGCCCAGCGACCCGCTGCGGCTGCCGGACGCCGGCCCGCTGCACACGGCCGGCGTCGGCGAGGAACCGCTGGCCGTCGTCCTGCCGGACGGCCATCCGCTGGCCGACCGGGAGGGACTGCGGCTGACCGAGCTGATCGACGCGCTGTGGCTGGACGCCCCGGACGCCGCGATCCCGCTGGACGAACTGCGCGCGGCGTGCGGCAACGGCTTCCGCACCGGGCCGCGTTACGACGGCACGGACGTGCGGACCCTGCTCACACTGGCGCGGGCCGGGCACGGGCTGGCGCTCCTGCCGGCCTCGGTCGCCGGGGCCGGTGCGGTCCCGCTGGCCGCTCCGCGGCTGGTGCACCGCACGGAGGCGCTGCACCGCGGCGACCCGGGCCGGGCGGCCCGGGTCCTGACAGACCTGCTCGGCGTCTCGCGGTGAACGCCGCGCGCCGCGCGGCACGGCACGGCGGTCAGCTCCAGCCGTAGCGCTCCGTCAGCCGTGCCACCACGCGGTCGAAGCGCGGGCGGTCCAGCGCGCAGGCCTCCCGGCGCATCCCGTCGGGGTGCACGCGCAGCACGCGGTCGAGGTCGACCCAGGACTCGCGGCGGGCCGCGTCCCACGAACCGGTGCCGATCGGCACCCATTCGCGGTCCGCGTCATGGCGCTTGCTGGACAGCTGCACCGCCAGCAGGGTGCCCGCGGTCTCGCGCGCCACGACCAGCACCGGCCGGTCCTTGCCGCGGCCGTCGTTCTCCTCGAACGGCACCCACGTCCAGACGATCTCGCCGGGGTCCGGGTCGCCGTCGCGGTCGGGCGCGTACGCCGTGCGGACCGGGCCGACCTCGTGGGGCCGTGCCTCGCGCGTCGCGGTCGGCCCGCCCTGGCCGGGGGACGGGGCCGGTACCGCTGCGTCGTTGATCGAAGTGCTCATCGGGTCACGCTAGCGCCTGCGGCGACGGCGGTCGCCGGGTGGTGGCCACCCGCGCCCGTGCCGGTGTCGCCGGCGGGCGGCGTCATCGCGTCGAGCAGCCGCCGCAGGCCGAGCGCGTCGGGGGCCACGGCGGTGACCAGGACGGCCGGTCCGGCGAGCGGGACGCGGACGGCCTGCCCACGGTCCGGGTCCCCGGCGAGGGTCGCGGCCGGCGGTGGCCGGTCGGCGAACTCCGGTGCCACGATCAGCAGTTGCCCGACGGCGCGGTAGCGGTGCAGGACGGCCGGTCCGTCCCAGCCCGGGACGCCGGGGCCGAACGCCAGCTCCTGGTCCAGCAGGGGCGCTCCGGCGCGGTGCACGGTCAGCCGGGTGCTGAGCCGGCCCGGGCGCTCGCCCGCGCGGCCGAGGACCTGCTCGTCGCGGTAGACCAGCCGGGCGTCCGCGGCGAGTTCGACCCGGGTGGTCATCCGCAGGTCGCTGCCCGCGGCGGCGATGAGCTGCTCGGGCAGCCAGCGCAGTGCCGCGCCCGGCCCGACGGCCAGCCGCACGTCGTACGTGGCGGGTTCACCGGACGCGCCCGGCAGCGCGATGGTCGCGGCGGCGCTGGTCACCGTCAGCTCCGCGCCCGCGCCGACGTCGGCGGACAGCTCCAGCCGGTCGCCGCCCAGCGGGGCGCTCATCGCGCCGACGACCGTGACCTGCGCGCCGGGGCCGGTGGCGCGGGTGCGGCGCAGCGCGAAGGGGCCGTGGCCGGCGAGCACCGGCAGCGCGGTGCCGCCGCGCCCGTCGGCCGCCGCCACGATGCGGGCGGCGGCGCGCACTGCGGCGACGGCGGCGACGGCGGCGACGGCCGGGACGGTGGCGGCCGGGGCGGTCACGCCGGGACCGCGGTCCAGGCGGCGAGCCGCTCGCGGATCCAGCCGGCGACCGGGGCGATGCCGTTCTCGGCGGTGAGCGCGGTGAAGACCACCGGCAGGTCGCCGCGTTGGGCGTGGGCGTCGCGGGCCATGACGTCCAGGTCGGCGCCGACCAGCGGGGCGAGGTCCGTCTTGTTGATGACCAGCAGGTCCGAGGTGGTCACGCCGGGCCCGCCCTTGCGGGGGATCTTGTCGCCGCCCGCGACGTCGATGACGAAGATCTGCGCGTCGACCAGCCCCTTGGAGAACGTGGCCGTGAGGTTGTCGCCGCCGGACTCGACCAGCACCAGGTCCAGCGGCCCGACCGCGTCCTCCAGGTCCTCGACGGCTTCGAGGTTGGCGGAGATGTCGTCGCGGATCGCGGTGTGCGGGCAGGCACCGGTCTCGACCGCGCTGATGCGCTCGGGGGGCAGGACGGCGTTGCGCAGCAGGAACTCCGCGTCCTCGCGGGTGTAGATGTCGTTGGTGACCACCGCGATGGACAGTTCGTCGCGCAGCAGGCGGCAGAGCGCGGCGACGGTGGCGGTCTTGCCGGAGCCGACCGGTCCGCCGAGGCCCACCCGCAGGGCCCGGCGGGTGCCGTCGGGGCGCTGGGCGGGGATGCCGTAGGCGTAGCGCTCGGGGTAACGGTGCGGGGGGTCGAGGTGCATGGCGGGCTCCGGAGTCGGTCGACGGTGGCGTGCGGGCGGTGGCGTGCGGGCGGATCTCGGGTCGGCCCGGTGTCAGGAGGCGAAGAGGCGGACGGGCCAGGCGGCGTGCTGCTCGGCGTGCAGGTCGAGCAGCGGTGCGGAGGCGGCGGGCAGGGTGGCGATCCCCTCCGTCGCGGCGCGGGCGGCGGCCAGGGCGGCCCGCTCGGCGACGGCGTCCAGTTCGGGGGCGAGTCTCGCCAGGACGGCGCCGACGGCGAAGGGGTCGAGTCCGAGCAGCCGGACGGCCGCGGTGGTCGGTCCGGTGACGCACTCGTAGACGGCCACGTGTGCCGCGTCCAGCGGGGCGAGGCCGGCGGCGCGGGCGGTGACGCCGAGTACGACCGGCTGGTGGGCGCCGCGCGGGCGGGCGGCGGCGAGCCGGTCGAGTTCCGCGGCGGGCCAGGCGGCCCGTGCGGCCCGCATCAGTTGCCGGCCGAGCTTGCGGGCGGTGGCGCGCAGCGCCGGCGACGGGGTGCGGGCGTCGGCCGCGGCGTCGAGCAGCAGCGGGTCGAGGCCGGTGGCGGCCGATGCCGCGACCGCGGCGGCCACCAGCCCGGTGGTGTGCAGGCGGCCCCGGCAGAACGCGGCGAGGGTGGCCGGGTCGTGGACGAGGCCGGCGGTGACGGCGGCCTCGCCGCCCCCGGAGTGGGCGTGGCCGCCCGCCGGGAACCGCCCGTCGGCGAGCATCAGCAGCGCGGCCCGGGAGGCGGGGGCCGCCGGTCCCCCGAGCGCGGTCGCGCTGCCGCTGGTGGTAGCGGTCATCAGAAGAGGAAGTAGCGCTGGGCCATGGGCAGTTCGGCCGCCGGGGCCGGTTCGACGACCTCGCCGTCGATGCGCACCGTGAACGTGTCGGGGTCGACCTCGACGCGCGGCAGGGCGTCGTTCTCCCGCATGTCGGCCTTGGTCAGCGCCCGGGTGCTGCGGATCGGCAGGAAGCGTTTGCCCAGGCCGAGCCGGTCCGGGAGCCCGTCGTCGAGCGCGATCTGCGTGGTGAAGTTGAAGGAGTTGGCGGCCGGAGCGCGTCCCACGGCGCCGAACATCGGCCGGGGCAGCACCGGTTGCGGGGTGGGGATGGAGGCGTTGGCGTCGCCCATCTGCGCGTAGGCGATCTGGCCGCCCTTGATGACGAGCAGCGGTTTGACGCCGAAAAACGCCGGCTCCCACAGCACGAGGTCGGCGAGCTTGCCGGTCTCGACCGAGCCGATCTCCTGGTCCAGGCCCTGCGCGACCGCCGGGTTGATGGTGTATTTGGCGACATAGCGACGAGCGCGGTGGTTGTCCGCCCGCCCGTCCCCGGGCAGCGGTCCGCGGCGCTTCTTCATCACGTGCGCGGTCTGCCAGGTCCGCAGCACGACCTCGCCGATCCGGCCCATGGCCTGGGAGTCGGAGCTGATGATGCTGATGGCGCCCAGGTCGTGCAGGAAGTCCTCGGCGGCGATGGTGGACGGCCTGATCCGCGACTCGGCGAAGGCGAGGTCCTCCGGGACGGCCGGGTTCAGGTGGTGGCAGACCATCAGCATGTCGAGGTGTTCGTCGACGGTGTTGACGGTGTGCGGGCGGGTGGGGTTGGTCGACGACGGCAGGACGTTGGGCCGGGAGACGACGGTGATGATGTCCGGCGCGTGCCCGCCGCCCGCGCCTTCGGTGTGGTAGGCGTGGATGCCGCGCCCGGCGATGGCGGCGAGGGTGTCCTCGACGAAGCCGGCCTCGTTCAGGGTGTCGGTGTGGATGGCGAGTTGGGCGCCGGTGGCGTCGCAGACCGTCAGGCAGGCGTCGATGGCGGCCGGGGTCGCCCCCCAGTCCTCGTGGATCTTGAATCCCACGGCGCCGCCGCGCAGCTGGCTGTGCATCGCCTCCGCGGAGACGGTGTTGCCCTTGCCGAGCAGCCCGATGTTGACCGGGTACGCCTCCAGCGCCGCGAACATCCGCGCGAGGTGCCAGGGGCCGGGGGTGATGGTGGTGGCCTTGGTGCCCTCGGCGGGGCCGGTACCGCCGCCGACGAGGGTCGTCACGCCCGTGGCCAGGGCCTGGTCGACGAGGGTCGGCGAGATGAAGTGGACGTGCGCGTCGATCGCCCCGGCGGTGAGGATCCTGCCGTTGCCCGCGATGATCTCGGTCTCCGGACCGATGACGAGGTCCGGGTGCACACCGTCCATCGTCTCGGGGTTGCCGGCCTTGCCGATCGCGGCGATCCGGCCGTCCCGGATCCCGATGTCCGCCTTGACGACGCCCCAGTGGTCCAGCACGACCGCGCCGGTGATGACGGTGTCGGGGGCGCCCTCCGCGCGGGTGGTGCGGGACTGCCCCATGGACTCGCGGATCACCTTGCCGCCGCCGAAGACCGCTTCGTCGCCGGAGCCGGCGGGGCCGCCGGACAGGTCGCGCTCGATCTCCACGAGCAGGTCGGTGTCGGCGAGCCGGATCCGGTCGCCGGCCGTCGGGCCGAACAGGTCGGCGTATACGGCGCGGGCGAGGTCAGCCATCGAGGGCCCCCGCGGTCTCGCCGCGCAGTCCGGCGACGACGCGCGCGCCGCCGAGGGGGACCAGCTCCACCGCAACCGGGACGCCGGGCTCGAAGCGCACGGCGGTGCCGGCGGCGATCGACAGCCGCAGGCCGTGGGCGGCCGCGCGGTCGAAGTCCAGGCCGGGGTTGGTCTCGGCGAAGTGGTAGTGCGAGCCGACCTGGATGGGACGGTCGGCGGTGTTGAGCACCGTCAGCCGCGTGACGGGCCGTCCCGCGTTGAGCGGCACGGGCTCGTCCGCGAGGAGGATCTCTCCGGGGATCATCGGGGTCGCCTCCTCGTCAGATGATCGGGTCGTGCACGGTGACGAGCTTGGTGCCGTCCGGGAAAGTGGCCTCGACCTGCACGTCGGGGATCATCTCGGGGATGCCGTCCATGACGTCGGCCCGGCTCAGCACCGTCCGGCCGGACGCCATGAGGTCGGCGACGGTGCGGCCGTCGCGGGCGCCCTCCAGGACGTGCGCGGTGATCAGCGCGACGGCCTCGGGGTGGTTGAGCCGCAGTCCGCGCGCGCGGCGCCGCTCCGCCACGTCGGCGGCGACGTGTACGAGCAGGCGCTCCTGCTCGTGGGGGGTCAGTTGCACGGCCACACCTCACAGACGTTCGGGTGCGGAAGGCTAGTTCGGCGGCGTTACACCCGCGTTAACCCACGTTACGCGCAGTGACACCGGTTGCGGCGGGTGACGCGTCGCGGGCGGGCCGCGGCGACGGGGCCGCACGTGCTCTTTGCGGGCCCTTTGCATCGGCTTTGCCTGGCTTCGTCCGTTCACCGGAACTTCCTGTCCGGTTATCGCCCTTGACGCCTCGTCCGGCCCGGCCGGATCATCATGTCCGCATCAAAGAGACTTCTGGCCAGAAGACGCTCCCGCACGCCGTGGCCGTCGCCGCGGCGTGCCTCGTTCGTTCCGCGCCCCCACCACGGAAAACGGAGCACCACGTGTCCACAAGACTGACGCTGCGCCATGCCCTGACCGCCGTCTGCGCGGTCACCGCGCTGTCGGCGGCCCTCGTCGGCGCCTCGCCCGCGGCCACTGCCGCGGCCCCGGCCGCCGCCGCCCCGACCCTCGCCGCACCGGACATCCCGGTCGCCAACGTCAAGGCGCACCTGTCCCAACTGCAGTCCATCGCCAACGCCAACAGCGGCAACCGCGCCCACGGCCGCCCCGGCTACAAGGCCTCCCTCGACTACGTCAAGGGCAAGCTGGACGCGGCCGGCTACACCACCACCATCCAGCAGTTCACCTCCAGCGGCGCCACCGGCTACAACCTGATAGCCGACTGGCCGGGCGGCGACGCCAACCACGTGGTGATGAGCGGAGCGCACCTGGACTCCGTCACCGCCGGGCCCGGCATCAACGACAACGGGTCCGGCACCGCCAGCACCCTGGAGGTCGCGCTGGCCGTCTCGCGCGCCGGGCTGCAGCCCACCAAGCACCTGCGGTTCGGCTGGTTCGGCGCCGAGGAGCTGGGGATGATCGGCTCCAAGTACTACGTCAACAACCTGCCGTCCGCCGACCGGTCGAAGATCGACGCCTACCTCAACTTCGACATGATCGGCTCGCCCAACCCCGGGTACTTCGTCTACGACGACAACGCGGCGCTGGAGAAGGTCTTCAAGGACTTCTTCGCCTCCAAGGGCATCCCGACGGAGATCGAGACCGAGGGTGACGGCCGCTCCGACCACGCCCCCTTCAAGAGCGCGGGTGTGCCCGTCGGCGGGCTCTTCAGCGGCGCGGACTACATCAAGACCGCCGCCCAGGCGCAGAAGTGGGGCGGCACCTCGGGCCAGGCGTTCGACGCCTGCTACCACCGCTCGTGCGACACCTCGGCGAACATCAACGACACCGCGCTGGACAACGGCAGTGACTCGATCGCGTACGCGGTGTGGAACCTGAGCACCGGGACCACGACCCCGCCGACCGGCACGGTCTTCGAGAACACCGCGGACGTCACCATCCCGGACGCGGGCGCCGCGGTCACCTCGTCGGTCACCGTCAGCGGCATCACGGGCAACGCGCCCAGCGCCCTGCAGGTCGGCGTCAACATCGTCCACACCTACCGCGGCGACCTGGTCATCGACCTGGTCGCCCCGGACGGCAGCACCTACCGGCTGAAGAACTCCAGCGGGTCGGACTCCGCGGACAACGTCAACACCACCTACACCGTCAACGCCTCCAGCGAGGTCGCCAACGGCGTCTGGAAGCTCAAGGTCCAGGACGTCGCCAGCGCCGACACCGGCTACATCAACAGCTGGAAGCTCACCTTCTGACGCACCGGACGAGCCGGACGGCCGCAACGGCCTGAACGGCGCGACCGTACGTCCTCCGCTCCGACCGTCTCACTCGCGGCCCGGACGCCGATCCCCGGCGTCCGGGCCGCGGTGTTCCGCGGCGATGCCGAAGCGGCGGCGTTCGCCCGTGGCGGACGCGCCGGAGCCGAACGAGGAGACCGTGCTGATCACCGGCTCCTCGGCCGCCGCATCAAGATCGCGGAGTCGCTGCAGGTCAGCGGCGGAGACCAGCGCGACGAGCGGCTTGCCGTGGCGCGTCAGCACCACCTGTTCACCGCCGTAGACAACGCGGTTGATCAGTTCCGCGAGCTCCGCACGCGCTTGTGTCACCGGTACTTCATGGGCCATGCTCCCCATCATATCGAGATGTACGTCCTGTACATTTTTTACGTGGAGGTGCCGCCATGTTCCGACCCACCGCCCGCTACGTCCTGCCCGAGTTCACCGAGCGCACCAGCTCCGGAACCCGCTCCATGGACCCGTACTCCAAACTGCTGCAGGAGCGCGTCGTCATCCTCGGCACGCAGATCGACGACACCTCCGCCAACGACGTCATGGCGCAGTTCATCCACCTGGAGAGCTCGGCGCCCGGCCAGGACATCTCGCTGTACATCAACTCCCCCGGCGGCTCGTTCACCGCCATGACGGCCATCTACGACACGATGCAGTTCGTCACCTGCGACGTGTCCACCGTGTGCATCGGCCAGGCGGCCTCGGCCGCCGCCGTGCTGCTCGCCGCCGGCGCACCCGGCAAGCGCATGATCACCCCGGGCGCGCGCGTCCTCATCCACCAGCCGTCCTTCGGACAGGCGACCCAGGGCACCATCGCGGACCTGGAGATCCAGGCCAACGAACTGCTGCGCACGCGGGAGAAGTTGGAGGAGCTGCTGGTGCGGCACACCGGCCAGGAGGCGGAGCGGATCAGCGCCGACATCGAGCGCGACAAGATCCTGGACGCCACCCAGGCGGTGGAGTACGGCCTCGTGGACCGGGTCACCCTCAGCCGCAAGACCAGCGCGGTCCCGCACGGCATCCGGTGACACCGGTGGTGCCGGAACTGCCGGCGCTGCCGGCCCTGACGCGCTCCGAGGGCGAACTGGTCGACCGCTACCTGGAGATCGTGGACCTGCTGGGACGGATCAACCCGTCCCGCTCGCGCGACACCTACGGAGCGCTGCGCGCCGCCCAGGCGCTCGTCGGCCGCGCGACCGCGCTGCGCGAGGCACTGGCGGTGATGCACGCCCGCGGCGAGACGGAGGTGCACACCGGCACGTTGGGACGGGCACTGCGCGTCCTGGACGGCGAGCGGCGGGCCTCCCTGGTGGCCGTCGCGCCTCCGCCGGACCGCTGACGGCGCCACGACACGCCATCCGCCCGCACGTTCGGAGTAGTCACCCTTGCGCGCGACGGGTGGTTGTCGCCGCGCCGACTTGCGGAACCGGCCCGCCGGCGTCGGCGTTCCGGCGCAGGTCAACCGGCATGCGCCGGAACGACAACCATGACGGCAGGTCGTTGCGACACCCGAATAGGCGATCCGTGACGAAGATCACATAAAGCCGTTTGTGCCGGGTTTCCGGCGCTTTCGTGGGTCATGCTCCCTTGGACGACAAGACCCCGCCGCCGTGGTGGGGCGGTCCGAGCGGACGCCCAATCCTGCCGCCGCCCGGATGCCCGGTCGACACCGCAACGGCAGGAACGGAGGACCCAGGCACGACGGGGCCGGCCCATCGGTATCCAGGCCGTCCCCTTGGGGTGAAGCCGCGTCAGCGGCCGGGATTCTTCGCCTGCCCGAACCCGACAGGTCATCCTTCGCAAGCGGACGACGAAGGGTTTCGCATGGCCACCATCGGCCTGAACACACGCCTGTCCCGTATGGGAGCCGCCTCCGTCCTCACGGCCGCGGCTGTCGCGGTCCCCGCCCTCCTCCCGGCCACCGCCACGCACGCGGACGCGGCCACCGCCTCCACCAAGGCCCTGGGCATCGCGGCGTCGAAGAAGGGCTCGCCGTACCAGTGGGGTGCCTCGGGACCGTACCGCTTCGACTGCTCGGGTCTGACCCTCTATTCGTTCAACAAGGCCGGCAAGAAGCTGCCAAGAACCACCGGCGCGCAGTACAACAGCACCACGCACATCGGCGCCGCCAGCCGCAGGGCGGGCGACCTGGTCTTCTTCCACTCCGGCAGCAGCGTCTACCACGTGGGCATCTACGCCGGCAGCGACAAGATCTGGCACGCCCCCAAGACCGGCACCCGGGTCCGGCTGGAGAAGATCTGGACCGGCAGCGTCTGGTACGGCCGGGTCCGCTGATCCGCGGCGCAGCCGGCAGCCCGCTCCCCGCAGCCGTCCGGCCGCGGGGAGCGGGGGCGCGACCGGCGCGAATATTCCCGGCAAGGACGGCGGCGGACGGTTATGTTGGCGCCGTTTGGGCTCCACCCGCCGACCGGGAGACACGTATGACCTATCTCAACCCCGTCCGCCACATCACCTTCGACGCCTCCGACCCGTACCGCCTCGCCGTGTTCTGGGCCGAGGTGACCGGCTACGCGCTGGAGGACGCCGATCCGGCCGACTCCGAGGTCCTGATCGAGTCCGGCCAACCGGGCCTGCCCGGGCTCCTGTTCGTGCGGGTGCCCGAGGGCAAGACGGCCAAGAACCGGCTGCACCTGGACATCCAGCCGCCCACCGGCACCCGCGACGAGACGGTCGAGCGGCTGGCGGGGCTGGGCGCCGCGGTCGTCAGCGACCAGCGCCGGCCGGACGGTACGGGCTGGGTGTACATGTCCGACCCGGAGGGCAACGAGTTCTGCGTCGAGCGCAGCGCCCCCGAACGCGCCCTGGCGGAGCGGGCAGCCGGGGCATGAACCTGCCGCGGATCCTGGCCGACGTGGAGCGGGGCGTCCTGCCCGAGCCCGACGGCGGGGTGACGATGGTGCCGCAGCCGTCGCGGCGCGACGCGGGCGTCCTCTCCTTCTCCGCCCACGCCGTGGTGTTCGCCGACACCGACCACGCCTGGATGCGCGGCCTGCTCGCCCCCGGCGACCTCGGGGCGCCGCTCAGCCCGGCGTTCCTGCACGCCCTGGAGCGGCGCGTCGGCCGGCGGGTGGAGGCCATCGACATGATGGTGCTCGCCCCGCCGCTGCCGGGCCCGCCGGAACTGCCGCTGGAGCCCGCCACCGACCGCACCCATCCGCGCGTCGTCCGCGCGCTGGAGCACCGCGACGACGTACGGGCCTGGACCGCGCCGGGGGGCACCGTGCTGATCGGCCGGGGCGTCGGCGGGCGGTGGGAGGCGGCCGTGGAGGTCGACCCCGGCGCGCGCGGAGCGGGTCTGGGCCGGCGCCTGGCCCGCGCGGCCCGCCATCTGGTGCCCGGCGGGCGGCCGGTGTGGGCCCAGATCTCCCCGGGCAACGCCGCCAGCGTGCGCGCCTTCCTGGCCGCCGGGTACGTCCCGGTGGGCGCGGAGGCGCTCCTGGTCGCGGACGGCGGCTGACGCCCCGCGGCCGGATCCGGTCGACGGTTTCGGCGAAACGTTCCAGCAGAGCCCTCCGGCGAAACGTTCCGCCGGGCGGTGCACCGCGCGCGGGGCCCCCCCCCCCGCGCACCGCCCCCGGACCCCCCCAGGGCGGCTGAACCAGGCGGGGTTGGCGCCGGCGG
>NZ_JBEYJD010000024.1:36465-140784 GCF_040636125.1 Streptomyces sp. NPDC006733
GGCCCACCGGGCCCGCGGGGCGCCCCCCCGCGGCCGCCCCCCCGCCCCCCGCTCACGGCACCGGTACCGCCCAAGGGAGCATGATCCAGACGGTTTTGCCGCCGTCGGGGGTGGGGGTCACCGAGAGCCGTCCGCCGGACTCCGCGGCGAGGTGGCGGATGATGACCATGCCGCGCCCGTTGTCCTGCTGGACGGCGGCCGGCAGCCGCTGGGGCCGGCGCGGGTGGCTGTCGGTGACTCCGATCCGCAGGTACTCGGCCCGCTCCAGCAGGACGTCGACCGTGAAGGTCGGCGACAGGCCGAGCGTGTGCAGGACGGCGTTGGTGGCGAGTTCGGAGACGATCAGCCGCACCGCCTCGGCGGCCGGCGCGTCCTCGGGCATCCCCCACTCCGTCAGCAGCGCGCACACGTACCGGCGCGCGGTGGTGACCGAGGCGGGGTTGCTCGGCAGGGTGACGGATGCTTCCTGGAGGTCTGCCATGGCGCTGTCCCTTTCCCGCCGTTCCCCGTGACTCCGTCGTGCGGCCCATCCCGCAGGGAGCCGCGGACGGCTACTTCGCGCCAGAGTGCCACCTATCGTCCCGCTATTGCGGCCGATCCACATCGGTATGCATATATCTGTCGCTCAAAGCGGTGAACTCTGCTACGCGAGAGCCTATTCGGGCGCAGACTGTCGCACTGGTGACGGTCTGAAAATTTCTTTCGGGAGGAGTGGCGCGCGATGCAGCAGATCCCCGCGGTACGACGTCGAAAGCTCGGGGCGGAACTCAGGAGGCAACGCGATCTGGCCGGGATGACGAGCGGTGAAGCGGCCCACAGAGCCGGCTGGCACCAGTCGAAGGTGAGCCGTATCGAGACCGGGCGCAGCAGCGCGCGGCCGGAGGACGTGGCCTGCCTGCTGGACATCTACGGGGTGCGGGACCGCGAACTGCGCGACCTGCTGGCCACTTTGGCCGGTAAGGGCCACCAGCGTGGCTGGTGGCACGACTTCCGGGACGTTCTGCCCGCGGAGTACCGCGACTTCATCAGTCTGGAAACCGGCGCCTGCCGTGCGCGCACCGTGGAGAACAGCGTGGTGCCCGGTCTGCTGCAGACCCCGGCGTACGCCCGCGCACTGACCCGGTCGGTGCTGCCGGAGTTGGACGCGCGGGAGGTCGACGCCCTGGTGGAAGTGCGGATGGCCCGGCAGGCGGTACTGGAGCAGGATCCTCCGCTGGAGCTGCACGCTCTGCTCGACGAGGCGGTGCTGCGGCGCCTCGTCGGCGGCGAGGAGGTCATGGGGGCGCAGTTGCGGCGCCTCGCGGAAGCCGCCGCGCTGCCGCGGATACGGCTGCAGGTTCTGCCCTTCGCGGCGGGTGGCCACATTGGCGTTACCGGATCTTTCGTAATCTTCTCATTTCCGCTCATCGCTGATCTGGACGTAGTTGTTATCGACCATTTGACGAGTAGTCTCTATGTGGATCGACAAGATGATCTCAGGGCCTACAGCGCCGCGTTCGACCGATTGTGCTCCCACGCCCTGACGTACGACGACTCATTGGCGTTCATTTCCGGCATCAGCTCCGGGAACGGCTCCGGGATGGGATCCGGAAACAGCTGAGGCGCGTAAGGAGGCACCATATGTCGGTACTGCCTCGGTACGTTTCTTCCAGTACAGCTCTTTCCGCGACCCGGTGGCAGCGCAGCACCTACAGCACCGCCGCCAACAATTGTGTGGAAACGGCCAGGTTGTCCTGTGGACTGCTGGCCGTGCGCGACTCCAAGAACCCCCGGGGACCGGCGCTGCTGTTCGCGCCGACCACCTGGGACACCTTCGTACGGGCGCTACGCGCGGGTGAGTTCGCCGGACCGATCTGAGTCCCGCGGCGCCGTGCGCACGATCACCTCGACCGCCGCGGCGATCTGCTGATCCGTCAGGTCGCCGCGAGCGGTCAGCCGCAGCCGGGAGATCCCGTCCGGCACCGACGGCGGCCGGAAGCACCCCACCGCCAGGCCCGCGGTCCTGCAGTCCGCCGCCCACTGCAGCGCCTCCCCGGCCGACGGGGCCCGCACCGACACCACGCAGGCGTCGGGACGCGCCGAGCGCAGCCCGGCCGCGGTCAGGGCCTCGTACAGCTGCAGGGCCACCGCACGGGCCCGCTCCGCGCGCTCGGGCTCCGCGCGCAGCAGCCGCAGCGCCCCCAGCGCCGCGCCCGCCGCGGCGGGCGCCAGGCCGGTGTCGAAGATGAAGGTGCGGGCCGCGTTCACCAGGTGCTCGACGACCCGGGCCGGGCCGAGCACCACGCCGCCCTGACTGCCGAGCGACTTCGACAGCGTGGCGGTCACCACCACGTCGGGCGCGCCGGCCAGGCCCGCGGCCCAGGCCGCGCCGCGCCCGCCGTCGCCCAGCACGCCCAGCCCGTGGGCGTCGTCCACCAGCAGGGCCGCGCCGTGCTCGCGGCAGGCGGCGGCCAGCGCGGTGAGCGGCGCCGCGTCGCCGTCGACGGAGAAGACCGAGTCGGAGACGACCACGGCGGCCCCCGCGTGCGCGGCCAGCGCCTTGCGCACCCCTTCGGCGTCGCGGTGCGCCACGATCTCGGTGTCGGCGCGCGACAGCCGGCAGCCGTCGATGAGCGAGGCGTGGTTGGAGCTGTCGGAGACGATGAGCGTGCCGGGCGCGGTCAGCGCGGTGACGGCGGCCAGGTTCGCGGCGTAGCCGGAGGCGAAGACCAGGGCGGCCTCGAACCCGCAGAACGCGGCGAGTTCCGTCTCCAGCCGCGCGTGCAGTTCGGTGGTGCCGGTCACCAGCCGCGAGCCGGTGGAGCCCGCGCCCCACAGCAGGCAGGCGTCGGCCCCGGCCCGGGTCACCCGCGGGTGCCGGGCCAGCCCGAGATAGTCGTTGCCCGCCAGGTCCAGCAGCGCCGACTCGGCCGGCCGCGGTCGCAGGGTGCGGACGAGGCCGCCCTCGCGGCGCCGGGCCGCGTGGGCGTCGATCCAGTCGAACGGGCTGCGGCTCATCGGGGTCCCTGAGGTCGGAGGGGCGGGGCGGGCGGGTGCTGCCGGGGTGGCCGGAGGGGCGGGCGGAGCGGTGCGATCGGGCCTGTCAGCAACGTACTGTCCGGACCGTCCGGACAGGGTGTGGCGATACACACACCTATGGCCACCCCTGTTGTGCGGTCCATCATTGGCTCGCGGCCCCTCCGTGGGCCAGGATCGCCCCTATGGATCTGCTGAACACGCTGGTGGACAAAGGGCTGCGCCGAGAGCTGCCCACCCGGGATGAGGCGCTTGCCGTACTGGCGACCTCCGACGATGACCTGCTCGATGTGGTGACCGCGGCCGGCAAGGTGCGGCGCCAGTGGTTCGGGCGCCGTGTGAAGCTCAATTACCTGGTCAACCTCAAGTCCGGGCTGTGCCCGGAGGACTGCTCGTACTGCTCGCAGCGACTCGGCTCCACGGCCGGGATCCTGAAGTACACCTGGCTCAAGCCGGACGAGGCGGCGGCCGCGGCGACGGCGGGGGTCGCCGGCGGTGCCAAGCGGGTGTGCCTGGTGGCCAGCGGGCGCGGTCCCACCGACCGCGACGTGGACCGGGTCTCCCGGACCATCGAGGCGATCAAGGAGCAGAACGAGGGCGTCGAGGTCTGCGCGTGCCTGGGCCTGCTCTCGGCCGGCCAGGCCGACCGGCTGCGCGAGGCCGGCGCGGACGCCTACAACCACAACCTGAACACCTCCGAGGCGACCTACGGGGGCATCACCACCACGCACACCTACGCGGACCGCGTGGACACCGTGCAGCAGGCCCAGGCGGCCGGGCTGTCGGCGTGCTCCGGGCTGATCGCGGGCATGGGCGAGTCCGACGGCGACCTCGTGGACGTCGTGTTCGCGCTGCGCGAGCTGGACCCCGACTCGGTCCCGGTCAACTTCCTCATCCCGTTCGAGGGCACCCCGCTGGCCGAGGAGTGGAACCTCACCCCGCAGCGCGCCCTGCGCATCCTGGCGATGGTCCGCTTCGTCTGCCCGGACGTGGAGGTCCGCCTCGCCGGCGGCCGCGAGGTGCACCTGCGCTCCCTGCAGCCGCTCGCGCTGCACCTGGTGAACTCGATCTTCCTGGGCGACTACCTGACCAGCGAGGGCCAGGCCGGCCAGGCCGACCTGGACATGATCGCGGACGCGGGCTTCGAGGTGGAGGGAGCGGGCACCGTCACGCTCCCCCAGCACCGCGCGGACGTGGCCGCGGCGGGCGCCGGCTGCGGCTCGCACGCCGAGGCCGGCGGCTGCGGCTCGCACGCGGAGAGCGGCGGCTGCGGTTCACACGCCGACGGGGGCGGCTGCGGTCCCTGCGGCGGCGCCGAGCGGAGCGCGGCCGAGCCCGCGGCGGAGCCCGCCGGCCCGGCGGAGCAGGAGCCGGTCCCGGCCGGTGCCGCCCGCACCGGTCTGGTCGCCGTCCGGCGGCGCGGGGCGGGAACGGACCTGCCGCCCAATGCCTGAGCCCCTCGCCGCGCGGGCGGTTCCCGACGCGCTGACGCCCGACGCGCTGCTGGCCCTGGACCGGCAGCACGTCTGGCATCCGTACGGGCCGATGCCCGGCCGTCAGGAACCGCTGATCGTGGAGTCCGCCGCCGGGGTCCGGCTGCGGCTGGCCGCCCCGGCGGAGGGCAGGACCGAACTGGTCGACGGCATGTCGTCCTGGTGGGCGGCGATCCACGGCTACAACCACCCGGTCCTGAACGAGGCCGCGCGCGGCCAGCTCGACCGCTTCAGCCACGTGATGTTCGGCGGGCTCACCCACGAGCCCGCCGTCCGGCTCGCGGCCCGGCTGGTGGAGATCACCCCGGAGCCGTTGCGCCACGTCTTCCTCACCGACTCCGGCTCGGTGTCGGTCGAGGTGGCGATCAAGATGTGCCTGCAGTACTGGCGTTCGCTGGGCCGGCCGGCCAAGCAGCGGCTGCTGACCTGGCGCGGCGGCTACCACGGGGACACCTGGCAGCCGATGTCGGTGTGCGACCCCGACGGCGGGATGCACGACCTGTGGTCGGGGGCGCTCCCCCGCCAGGTCTTCGCCGACGCGCCGCCGCCCGGGTTCGGCGCCGAGCCCGACCCGCGGTACGCCGCGCACCTGCGCGAGCTGATCGGCCGTCACGCCGACGAGCTCGCGGCGGTGATCGTCGAACCGGTGGTGCAGGGCGCCGGCGGGATGTCCTTCCACTCCCCCGCCTACCTGCGGGTGCTGCGCGAGGCGTGCGACGAGCACGGCGTGCTGCTGGTCTTCGACGAGATCGCCACCGGCTTCGGCCGGACCGGCACCCTCTTCTCCGCGGAGCAGGCCGGGGTCTCCCCGGACGTGATGTGTCTGGGCAAGGCGCTGACCGGCGGCTATCTGACGATGGCGGCGACGCTGTGCACCAGCGCGGTCGCCGACGGCATCTCGCAGGGCGAGGTCCCGGTGCTGGCGCACGGCCCGACGTTCATGGGCAACCCCCTCGCCGCGTCCGTCGCCTGCGCCTCGATCGACCTGCTGCTGTCGCAGGACTGGGCCGGCGAGGTCAAGCGCATCGAGGCCGGGCTGCTCGACGGCCTGGCGCCCGCCGCCGGGTTGCCGGGCGTGCGGGACGTGCGGGTGCTGGGCGCGATCGGCGTCGTCCAGCTCGACCACCAGGTCGACATGGCCGCGGCCACCCGGGCCGCGGTGGGGGCGGGTGTGTGGCTGCGGCCGTTCCGTGATCTGGTGTACACCATGCCGCCCTACGTCACCGGGGACGAGGACGTGGCGCGGATCTGCGCGGCGGTCGTGGCGGCCGTGCGCGCGGGCTGACGAACCGGCGGGCGGCCTCCGGGGGCGGACGGCGCGGAGCGGGTGCGCGCCGTCCGCCCCCCCGGGCCGTCCGGTATCGATACGAGGAGGAAGCGGGCACATGGCGGTACTGGCGGTCACGGGCACGGGCACGGAGATCGGGAAGACGGTGGTGACGGCGGCGGTCGCCGCGGCGGCACTGGCGCAGGGCCTGAGCGTCGCGGTGCTCAAGCCGGCCCAGACGGGCGTGGCGGACGGCGAGCCCGGTGACGCGGCCGAGGTGGCGCGGCTCGCCGGCGGGGTCACCGCGGTCGAACTCGCCCGCTACCCCGAGCCGTTGGCCCCCGCGACCGCGGCCCGGCGGGCGGGCCTGCCCCCGGTGCGCCCGGCGGAGATCGCCGAGGCGGCCGCGAAGCTGTCGGCCGTGCACGACGTGGTGCTGATCGAGGGCGCGGGCGGGCTGCTGGTGCGGTTCGACGAGGAGGGCTCCACGCTGGCCGACGCGGTGAAGCTGCTCGGCGCGGCCGTCCTGGTGGTGGTGCCGGCGGGCCTCGGCACGCTCAACACGGCCACGCTGACGACGGAGGCGCTGGCCGCGCGCGACCTGCGGTGCGCCGGCATGATCATCGGCAGCTGGCCGGCGGAGCCGGACCTGGCGGCCCGCTGCAACCTCGCCGACCTGCCGCAGTCGGCGGGCGTGCCGCTGCTCGGCGCGCTCCCGGCCGGCGCGGGCGCGCTGAGCCCCGAACACTTCCGCGGCGCGGCACCCGGCTGGGTCGCCCCGCAGCTCGGCGGCGTCTGGGACGCCGAGGAGTTCACCCGGACCGTGGGCAGCATCTGACCCCCGCGGCCGGGGCGGGATCCGCGGCCGGGGCCAGGGCCGCGGACGGGGCTAGAGCGTCTCGTCCGCGGGGCCGCCGACGTCCCAGCCGCGCAGCTCCTGCGCTATCCGGCCGACGCCCGCGGAGCCGTCCTTCACCAGCCGGGCCAGGTCGCGGACCTGTTCCGGCGACGTGGTGATCTTGAGCCCGCTGGCGACGAGGTAGGCGTACGCGACCGCCGAGGCGAACATCGCGTTGGACCGCTCCAGGGCGGGGACGTGCACGAGGATCTGCAGCAGTGCGGCGGCGCGGTCGTGCGGGTCCGGGTAGACGGGGGTGCCGAAGATCTCCGCCTGGTGCCGGCTCACCGCCGCGAGCAGCGCGCCCCAGTCGGTGACCTGGGGGTCGCCGGGGGTGTTGTGCTCGGCGACCATGAGCAGCCAGGCCAGGTCGATGCGCAGGCTCAACGGCTGCCTTCGCGCTCCGTGCCGAACTCCTCCGCGAACACCGACTCGTAACTCTTCATGAAGTCGGCGGCGGCTTCGACGAAGGTCCGGCCCCTTTCGCCGGCGTCCTGCTGGACCAGCTCTTCGATGTACCGGTTCACGCTGATGCCCCGGCGCGAAGCCCGGTCCCGGGCCGTCTCGGCGGTGGACTCTTCCACCCGCACGTTCAACTGGGTCTTGGCCATACCTACAAGCTAGCGCCGATCCGCTAGTAGCGGCAAGTGGGCCGACGGGCGGAGCCCGCCGGCCCGCCGGCTACCGCAGCGGCTTGGTCCAGCGCCGCCAGTGCTCCTCGGGGCCGTAGCCGGCCGCCTTCCAGGCGTGGTGCGCCGACTCGTTGCGCTGCAGGACCATCGCGTCCGACCGCCGCCCGCCCAGCGCCGCGAACCGCTCCTCGGTCGCGGCCAGCAGCGCGGCGCCGATCCCCTGCCGCCGGGCAGCGGGGTGCACGGCCAGCCGGTAGACGTGGCACCGCCACCCGTCGAACCCGGCGATCACCGATCCGACGAGCACCCCGTCGCGCTCCGCCAGCAGCAGTGCCTCCGGGTCGCGGGCGATGAGCCGGGCCACGCCCTGCTCGTCGTCACTGATGCTGGCGCCCTCGGCCGCCACCTGCCAGAACCCCAGTACGGCCGGGATGTCCGCGGGGACGGCCGCACGGATGTGGAGATCGCTCACGCCACGCCCAGCCAGCTCTCGGCCCCGAAGGAGCCCTTGATGTCCGAGGCGATGGTCTCGTGGTTCACCAGGAACCCCAGCTCGAAGACGGTGGTCTTCTCCGGCCCCCGGACCCGCATGCGCACCGGGCTGTCGCCCGGGTGGGCGCGCAGGATCCGCTTGAGCTCGTTGATCACCGGCTCGTTGAGCTTGTGCGCCCGCATGAACAGCTGGACGGGAGGCTTGCCGCCGTACTCGGCGGACGAGATGTCCAGCTCCATCAGCTCCTGGCCGGCGATGTTGATCGTGCCGTCCCGGTCGTTGATCCGCCCGGTCACCGCGACGACCGTGTCCGGGATCAGCGCGTGCTGCACGAGCTGGTAGGAGGCGGGGAAGAAGCAGACCTCCATGTTCGCGTCACGGTCGGCGAGGTGCACGATCGCCCACGCGTTGCCCTGCTTGGTCATCCGCCGCTCGACGGTGGTGATCAGCCCCGCGAGCTTCACCACGCCCTGGGTCTGCCCGGAGGCGACCAGGTCGGCGATGGAGGTGTCGCGGTTGCGGGCGAGGATGTGCTCCGCCCCGTCCAGCGGGTGCGCCGAGACGTACAGCCCCAGCATCTCGCGCTCGGTGGACAGCAGCTGCTTGCGCGGCCACTCGTCGTCGCCGATCTTGAAGTCCAGGCCGAAGCCGCCGCCCGCCTCGTCCCCGCTGTCGAGGGCGCCGAAGAGGTCGTCCTGCCCGTACGCCTCGGCCTTCTTGACCGGGATGATCGCGTCGATGGCGTCCTCGTGGACCGCGGACAGGCCCTTGCGGGTGTGTCCGAGCGAGTCGAAGGCGCCGGCCTTGATCAGCGACTCCACGGCCCGCTTGTTGAGCGTGGCGATCTCCGCCTTGTCCAGGAAGTCGCTGAACGCCGTGTACTTGCCCTTGGACTTGCGGGAGGCGACCAGTGACTCGATGACGTTCGTGCCCACGTTGCGCACGGACTTCAGCCCGAACCGGACGTCGTCGCCGACGGCGGTGAAGTCGGCGGTCGACTCGTTCACGTCCGGGGGCAGCACCCGCACGCCCATCTTGCGGGCGTCGGCCAGGTAGATGGCGGCCTTGTCCTTGTCGTCGTCCACCGAGGTGAGCAGCGCCGCCATGTACTCGGCGGGATAGTTCGCCTTGAGGTAGGCGGTCCAGTACGAGACGAGTCCGTAGCCGGCGGTGTGCGACTTGTTGAAGGCGTAGCCGGAGAACGGGAGCATGACGTCCCACAGCGCCTTGATGGACTCCTCGCTGTAGCCGTTGGCCTGCATGCCGCCGTGGAACTTCTCCCACTCGGCCGCCAGCACCTCGGGCTTCTTCTTGCCCATCGCGCGGCGCAGCAGGTCGGCGCCGCCGAGGCTGTAGCCGGCCAGCTCCCGGGCGATGGCCATGATCTGCTCCTGGTACACGAGCAGGTGGAACGTGGTGCCCAGGATCGGTTCGAGCGCCTCGCGCAGCTCGGGGTGGATCGGCTCGATCTCCTGGCGGCCGTTCTTGCGGTGCGCGTAGTTGGTGTGCGCGTTGGCGGCCATCGGGCCCGGCCGGTACAGGGCGAGGACGGCGGCGATGTCCTCGAACCGGGTGGGCTCCATCAGTTTCAGCAGGGCGCGCATGGCGCCGCCGTCGAGCTGGAAGACGCCCAGGGTGTCGCCGCGCGCCAGCAGTTCGTAGGTGGTCTTGTCGTCCAGGGGGATGGTCTCGGACTTGATGTCCACCCCCCGGTTCTCCTTCACGATCTTCAGGGCGTGATGGATGATGCCCAGGTTGCGAAGCCCCAGGAAGTCCATCTTGACCAGCCCCATGTTCTCGCAACTGGGGTAGTCGAAGCCGGTGATGATCACGCCGTCCTTGTCCCGGCGGTGCATCGGGATCAGGTCCAGCAGGGGCGTCTTGGAGAGGATGACCGCCGCCGCGTGCACACCGGTGCCGCGGACCAGGCCCTCGATGCCCTTCGCGGTGTCGATGACGCGCTTGACGTCCGGCTCGTTCTCGTACATCTGCCGGATCTCGCCCGCCTCGCCGTAGCGGGGGTGCGAGGGGTCGAACATGCCGGAGAGCGGGACGCCCTTGCCCATCACGTCGGCGGGCATCGCCTTGGTGATGCGGTCGCCCATCGCGAAGGGGTAGCCCAGGACCCGGGAGGAGTCCTTGACCGCGGCCTTGGCCTTGATGGTGCCGAACGTGTTGACCTGGGCGGTGTACTCCTCCCCGTACTTCTCGGTGACGTAGCGCACCATGCGGTCGCGCTGGCGGTCGTCGAAGTCGAGGTCGACGTCGGGCGGGTTGATGCGCTCGGGGTTGAGGAACCGCTCGAACAGCAGGCCGTGCTCCAGCGGGCACAGCTCGGTGATGCGGGTGGCGTAGGCGACGATGGAGCCGGTCGCGGAGCCACGGCCGGGGCCGACGGGCACGTCGTTGTCCCGGGCGTACTTGCAGATGTCGGCGACGACGAGGAAGTAGCTGGAGAACCCCATCGGACCGATGATCTTCATCTCGGTCTCGAAGCGCTCCATGACCGCGTCCGGGATGGGGTCGCCGTACCGCATCGCCAGCCCGCGCATGCACTCCTTGCGCAGCCACGACTCCTGGTCCTCGCCCTCGGGGACGGAGAACTGCGGCATCTGGTTGACCTCGGCGAAGACCTCGTCGTAGTCCTGGATGCGCTCGGCGATCAGCAGCGTGTTGTCGCACGCCTCGGGGAGCTCGGAGAACAGCTCCCGCATCTCGGCCGCGGTCTTGATGTAGTAGCCGGTCCCGTTGAACCGGAAGCGGCCCGGGTCGTCCTTGTTCTTGCCGACGCCGACGCACAGCAGCGTGTCGTGCGAGTCGGCCTCGCTCTCGTGCACGTAGTGCGAGTCGTTCGTCGCCAGCAGCGGGATGTTCAGCTGCTTGGCGATCTTGAGCAGGTCCTCGCGGACGTTGCGCTCGAGGTCGAGCCCGTGGTCCATCAGCTCCAGGAAGTAGTTCTCCCGTCCGAACATGTCCTGGAAGTCGGAGGCCGCCTGCAGGGCGGCGTCGAACTGGCCGAGCCGGATACGGGTCTGGATCTCGCCCGAGGGGCAGCCCGTGGTCGCGATGATCCCCGCGGCGTGCTGGGAGATCAGTTCGCGGTCCATGCGGGGCTTGCCGTAGAAGCCCTCGAAGCTCGCGAGCGAGGAGAGCCGGAAGAGGTTCCGCAGCCCCTGCGCGTGCTCGGCCCACATCGTCATGTGGGTGAAGCGGCCGCCGCCGCTGACGTCCTTGCTGCCCTCGCCGTCGTCCGAGACGGCCCGCTGCCCGCCGGGGCCCCAGAACTCCGGCTTCCGGTTGCGCCGCGAGGACGGCGCCACGTAGGCCTCGATGCCGATGATCGGCTTGACCGGGCCCTTCTTCGCCACCTGGAAGAACTCGTACGCGCCGAACATGTTGCCGTGGTCCGACATGGCCACGGCCGGCATCCCCTCCTCCTCGATCTTCTTGAAGAGGATGGGCAGCTTCTGCGCGCCGTCGAGGAGCGAGAACTGGGTGTGATTGTGCAGGTGGACAAAGCTGTCGGACACCGGGCAGGCACCTCCGGGGCGGGTCGCGGGAAGCCTCCACCCTATCCCTCGGCACCCCCTCCGGAAGCCTCTCCACAGCCCTTCCGCCATGATCGAAAACGGGGCCGAACAGTGACCTGGGGCGATCACGGAGCGAGTTCGCGCGACACCGCCGGGTGGCCCGCGCGTGGCGCCGCCGGCGACCCGCCGGGCGCGGCGGAGGCCCCGCGCCACGCCGCTCCTTTGCCTTTCCTTTACTATGGGCGAGATCGTTTTCCCCGAACGGACCATCCCCCGAAATCCCCGAAAGGCGTGAGCGTCCCTCCATGGACGAACCTCCCAGTAGCCGGTGCCGTGCGGACCGACCGCCCCTGTCCGATCATGGGACGGAGGTGAACCGATGACCGAAGTGCTCCTGCTGGTGGTCGCCCTGCTGCTCACTCTCGCCTGCGGCGTCTTCGTCGCGGCCGAGTTCTCCCTGACGACGATCGAACGCGGCGAGCTGGAGCGCGCGGAGCGGGACGGCGAGCGCGGCGCGTCCGCGGCACTGCAGGCCGTCCGCACCCTGACGCTCCAGCTGTCCGGCGCGCAGCTGGGGATCACGGTGACCGGCCTGGTGATCGGCATGCTCGCCAAGAGCTCGATCAGCAAGCTGCTCGCCGGCCCGATGCGGGCCGCGGGGCTGCCGGAGTCCGCGGCCTCCTCCGCCGCGCTGGTGCTGGGCACCGCGCTGTCGACCGTGATGCTGATGGTCATCGGCGAGCTCGTCCCGAAGAACTGGGCGATCTCCCGGCCGCTGCCGGTGGCCAAGGCCGTCGCCGCCCCCCAGCGCGCCTTCACCGCCGCGTTCGGCCCGCTGATCCGGCACCTGAACAACACCGCCAACCGGATCCTGCACCGCATGGGCCTGGAGCCCGCGGAGGAGCTGGCCTCCGCGCGCGGTCCGCAGGAGCTGGTGGCGCTGGCCCGGCACTCGGCCAGGGCCGGCACGCTGGAGGCGGACACCGCCGAGCTGTTCGTCCGCACCCTGAACCTGGCGGAGCTGACCGCGGAGAACGTGATGACGCCGCGCGTGCAGGTCACCGCGCTCGACGCGCGCGCCACCGCCGAGGACGTCGCCGAGGCGACCCGCGCCACCGGCCTGTCCCGCTTCCCCGTCTACCGCGGCACCCTCGACTCCGTCATCGGCACCGCGCACATCAAGGACGTGCTGGCCGTCCCCGCCGCGCAGCGCCCGCGCTTCCCGATCGCCTCGCTGCTGCGCGAGCCGCTGCTGGTGCCCGAGTCGCTGACCGTCGACCGGCTGCTGGACCGGCTGGGCGGCAAGCAGTCCATGGCGGTGGTCATCGACGAGTACGGCGGCACGGCCGGCGTGGTCACCCTGGAGGACATCGTCGAGGAGGTCGTCGGCGAGGTCCGCGACGAGCACGACCCGCACGAGCTGTCGGACCTGACCCTCGTCGGTGAGGACGCCGACGGCCGGCGCACCTACGACGCGGACGGCGCGACCCGCACCGACGACCAGCTGGAGGAGATCGGCCTGCACGCCCCCGAGGGCCCCTACGAGACGCTCGCCGGACTCGTCGCCCAGCGCCTGGGCCGGATCCCGGCCGTCGGGGACACCGTCGAACTGGACGGCTGGCGGCTGGAGGTCACCGAGGCGGCCGGCCGCCGGGCCTCGCGCGTGCGGATCACCGCACCGCCCGCCTCCCACCTGCACTCCGCACCGACCGGGGAGAGCGCCCGATGACCGTCCTGCAACTGCTCATCGGCGCCCTGACCCTCGTCGTCAACGCCTTCTTCGTCGGCGCCGAGTTCGCCATGATCTCCGTACGCCGCAGCCAGATCGAAGCGCGCGCCGAGGAGGGCGACCGGCGGGCCGGCGGCGTCATCTGGGGCCTGGAGCACCTGTCGCCGCTGCTGGCCGCGGCACAGCTCGGCATCACCGTCTGCACCCTGGTGCTCGGCATCGTCGCGGAGCCGGCCATCGCGCACCTGCTCGAACCGGTCTTCCACGCCGTCAGCGTCCCCGAGGCGCTCATCCACCCGATCGCCTTCGTGATCGCCCTGGCGGTCGCCACCTACCTGCACATGCTCATCGGCGAGATGGTCCCCAAGAACATCGCGCTGGCGGCACCCGTGCGCAGCGCGCTGGCGCTCGGCCCGCCGCTGGTCGCCTTCACCCGGGCGCTGCGGCCGGTGATCTTCGCCGTCAACGCCTTCGCCAACGCCCTGCTGCGGCTGCTGCGGGTGGAGACCAAGGACGAGGTCGCGGCCGTCTTCTCCGACGCCCAGCTCTCCCGCATGGTGACCGACGCCGGCCAGGCCGGGCTGCTGGACTCCCGCGCCACCGAACGGCTGCAGGACGCCCTGGAGCTGGGCCGCCGGCCCGTCGGCGAGGTGGCGCTGCCCACCGACCGCGTCGTCCGCGCGCCGCTCGGCATCACCCCCGAGGCGCTGGAGCAGCTCTCCGCGCGCTCCGGCTTCTCCCGCTTCCCCGTCGCGGACCCCGACGGCCGGGTGCTGGGGTACCTGCACGTGAAGGACGCCCTGTTCGCCGAGGCGCAGGACCGGCCCTTCCCGCGATCGGCGCTGCGCCCGATCACCACGGTCGGCGCCGGCTCCCCGCTGGACGACGTCCTCACCGCGATGCGCGCCGGCCGGGCGCACCTGGCCTCGGTCGTGGACGAGCAGGGCCGCAGCATCGGCTTCGTCACCATGGCCGACGTCCTCAAGGAACTGGTCGGCCCGGCCGCCACCGGACGGGACGCGGGCGCGGATTCCGCATAAAGAAATGCCCCGGACGCATTGACGTCCGGGGCATTTCTCTGCGTATATTAAGTGTTTCACGTTTCGCGCGGACAACAGCGCGAAGAAATCTTATGTGGACACTGTACCGCGACAGGAGCTGAATTGTCAACCGAGGAATTGCAGGACGAACAGCAATTCATCTCGCGCCTCTACGAGCGCCTCGACGCGCTCCGGGACCAGGCCGAGACCGCGGTGCAAGCGTCCTTCGCCCAGGTGGGCAAAGGATTGCAGGCCCGCCTCGAACGGGATGTGGTGGTCCACGAGCGGACCGACCGGCTCTCCGCGCTCAATTCCGTGGAGTCCGGACTCTGTTTCGGGCGAATCGACTTCGCCGACGGCATACGCCATCACATCGGCCGCATCGGAATCCGTCAGGACGACGAGGACCTGACGCCGCTCCTGGTCGACTGGCGCGCCCCCGTCGCACGTCCTTTCTATCTCGCCACCGGGCATTCCCCGATGGGACTGCGCCGCCGCCGGCACCTCACCACCCTCGGCCGCACCGTCACCGCGCTGCACGACGAGGTCCTGGACCTCACCGACACGGTCCGCACCGGGCACGAGGACCCGCGCGGGGACGCCGTGCTCCTCGCCGCGCTCGGCGCCGCCCGCACCGGCCGGATGGCCGACATCGTGCAGACCATCCAGGCCGAGCAGGACGAGATCATCCGCGCCCCGCACCGGGGCGTGCTCGTCGTCGAGGGCGGCCCCGGCACCGGTAAGACCGCCGTCGCGCTGCACCGCGCGGCCTACCTGCTCTACGCCTACCGCGAGCAGCTCGCCCGCCGCGCGGTGCTGATCGTCGGGCCCAACCCGGCCTTCCTCGGCTACATCGGCGAGGTGCTGCCCTCGCTCGGCGAGACCGGGGTGCTGCTGTCGACCGTGGGCGAGCTCTTCCCCGGCGCCACCGCGACCGGCACGGACAGCCCCGGCGCCGCCGCGGTCAAGGGGCGGGCCGCGATGGCCGACGTCCTGGCCCGCGTGCTGCGCGACCGCCAGACCGTCCCCGACCCGGCCCTGCCCATCCAGCACGAGCGCGAGACGCTGCTGCTGGAGCGGGCCACCGCCGAGGACGCGCGGCACTGCGCCCGCCAGACCCGGCTGCCGCACAACCTGGCCCGCGCGCACTTCGGCCGCTTCGTCCTCGACGCGCTCACCGCGCAGCTCGCCGACCGGCTGGGCACCGACCCGTACGACGGGGAGAACTTCCTCGACGCGGAGGAGATCGAGCAGCTGGGGCGCGAACTCAACGACAACCCCGCGGTGCACGCCGCCATCGACGCGTACTGGCCCTATCTGACCCCGCAGCAGCTGGTCGGCGACTTCCTCGCCGACCCCGTGCAGCTGCCGGAGGCGGAGGCCGCACTGGTCCGCCGCACCGGCGGGGAGTGGACCGTCGGCGACATCCCGCTGCTGGACGAGGCCGCCGAGCTGCTCGGCGAGGACGACCGCGCGGCGCGGGCCGCGGCGGCCCGCGAGCGCGGCGAGCAGGTCGCCTACGCGCAGGGGGTGCTGGAGCTGTCCTACGGCTCGCGGACCTTCGAGTTCGAGGGCGAGGAGTCCGAGGTGCTGACCGCCCACGACCTCATCGACGCCGAGCGCTTCGCCGACCGGCACGAGGAGGCCGACCACCGCAGCGCCGCGGAGCGCGCCGCGGCCGACCGCACCTGGGCCTTCGGCCACATCATCGTGGACGAGGCGCAGGAGCTGTCCGCGATGGCGTGGCGGCTGCTGATGCGCCGCTGCCCCACCCGCTCGCTGACCCTGGTCGGCGACCCCGCCCAGACCGGCGACCCGGCGGGCTGCGACTCGTGGCAGCAGATCCTGGACCCGTACGTCGGCGACCGCTGGAGCCACGTGCGGCTCGGCGTCAACTACCGCACCCCGGCCGAGATCATGGAACTGGCGGCCGGGGTGGCGCGGGCCGCCGATCCGTCCTACGAGGCGCCGCGCTCGGTGCGCTCGACGGGCGTACGGCCCGAGGTGTGCGTCACCGACGACCTCGTCCGGACGGTCTCGGAGGCCGCGGCCCGCGAGACCCCGGACGACGGCCGGCTCGCGGTGATCGCGCCGCGGGCGCTGCACGAGGAACTGGCCGGGAAGCTGCCGGGGGTGACGGCGGGCGAGGAGCCCGACCTGACCCGGTCACCGGTGCTGCTCGACCCCCGGCAGGCCAAGGGGCTCGAGTTCGACTCGGTGATCGTCGTCGAGCCGGCGCTCATCGTCTCCGGCTCGGCACGCGGCGCCAGCGATCTCTACGTCGCCCTGACCCGGGCCACCCGCTCGCTCGCCGTGGTGCACACCGGCCGGCTCCCGGAGGGGTTGCGGGAGTGACCCGGGGGCCGGCGCCGGCCGGCCCCGCGCCCTCGGTCAGCCCAGCGCCTTGAGGAGCTCGGCGGCCAGCGGTGCGGACGAGGCCGGGTTCTGCCCGGTGATCAGGTTGCGGTCCACGACGACGTGCGGCGCCCAGGGCTCGCCCTCCTGGAAGTCCGCGCCGAGTTCCACGAGCCGGTCCTGCAGCAGCCACTTCGCCTTGTCGGCGAAGCCCGCCTGGGCCTCCTCGGCGTTGGTGAACCCGGTCAGCCGGTAGCCGGCGAACGGGGAGGTGCCGTCGGGGCGCGTGGTGGCGAGCAGCGCCGCGGGGGCGTGGCAGACCACGCCGAGCGGCTTGCCGGAGTCGAGGGCCGCGGTCAGCAGCCGGCCGGAGTCGGCGTTGACGGCCAGGTCCTCCATCGGGCCGTGGCCGCCGGGGTAGAAGACCGCCTCGTAGTCGGCCAGCTCGACCTCCTCGAGCTTGAGGGGCTTCTTCAGCTCGCTCATCGCGGACAGGGCGGCGGCGATCGCGTCGGCGGCCTCCTTGCCGCCGTTCACCTCCGGCGCGAGGCTCCCGCGGTCGACCGTGGGGACGACCCCGCCGGGGGTGGCGACCACGACCGTGTGGCCGGCGCCGGTGAGCACGCGGTAGGGGGCCACGGCCTCCTCCGCCCAGAAACCGGTGGGGTGCTGGGTGCCGTCGGCCAGGGTCCAGTGGTCGGCGCCGGTCATCACGAAAAGGATCTCTGCCATGTCACGTCTTTCGGTGGGGGTGTCGGTCCGGCGTCCCGGCGTACGGGGGGCCGCCGTGCGGCGTGCCGTCGTGCGAGGGCGGCGGACCGTCGCGGACCTTTGCGGACCTTGAACGTAAGCCGCCTACCCATCGAAATCCAATAGAATCGCCACCATGACCCATAGGAATCCCGATGGCTCGGAGCCGGCCGTGCCGGGGCCGGGCCCCGCGCCCATGGACCTCACCCTGCTGCGGACGTTCCTGGCCGTGCACCGCGCCGGCTCGTTCACCGCCGGCGCGCGCCTGCTCGGCCTGTCGCAGCCGACGGTGACCGCCCAGGTGCGCACCCTGGAGGACCGGCTGGGCCGTCCGCTCTTCGACCGGCTGCCGCGCGGAGTCGCGCCCACCGCGGTCGCCGACCAGCTGGCGGCCGACGTCGCGGGGCCGCTGGACGCCCTCGCGGCGGTCACCGGCCGGGACCGCGCGGACCTGCGGATACCCGCCGAACCGGTGCACCTGGCCGGCCCCGCCGAGCTGCTGTGCCTGCGGGCGCTGCCCGCCCTGGCCGCGCTGACCGGGGAAGGGGTGCGGCTGCGGGTCACCGCCGGCCTCACGGACGACCTGCTCGACGGGCTGCGCGCCGGCCGCTACGACCTCGTGATCTCGACGGTCCGGCCGCGCGGCCGCAGCGTCGACGCCGTCCCGCTCATGGACGAGGAGTTCGTCCTCGTCGCCGCACCGGCCTGGGCCGCGCGGATCGGCCCCGGCCGGGTCGCCGCCGAGGGGCCCGCCGCGCTGCGCACCGCACCGCTGGTCACCTACGCCGAGGACCTGCCGATCGCGCGCCGCTACTGGCGCCACGTCTTCGGCACCCGGCTGTCCGCCCAGGCCGCGATCACCGTCCCGGACCTGCGGGGCGTGCTGGCCGCGGTCGTCGCCGGCGCCGGGGTGAGCGTCCTGCCGCGCTACCTCTGCGCGGACGAGCTCGCCTCCGGGGCCCTCGTCGCCCTGCTCGACCCCGAGGACCCGCCCATCAACACCGCCTACCTCGCCCAGCGGCCCGGCGCCGCGGAGCTCCCGCACGTCGCCCTGGTCCGCGACCGGCTGCTGCGGGCGGGACGCACCTGGTAGCCGCCCGCCGGGACGGAGCTCAGTCCTTCTGCGGGACGAACGGGGTGCCGGTGCGCGAGGAGACGGCGAGGGTGTGGACCTTGCCGTCGGGACCGATCTCGATGACGGGCACCGCCTTGTTCTCGGCGGACCCGTCGTTGGCGAACGAGATGTACCCGCTCGCCCCCTTCACCGCGTCGACCCCGTGCAGCGTCTGCCAGATCTGGATCATCTGGGAGCCGGTCACCCGGCCGTTGGACTCGGGGAAGGCACCGACCATGCGCGCGCCGTCGACCGCCGCGCCGACCGCGTCGTGCCCCATGATCGCCTGGCCGTCGTCGAGCGCCTCCATGGGGAACGTCGCCCGGAAGTAGCCGCGCCTGCCGAGGATGCCGGCGTCCGTCGTCACCCCGGCCGGATACGCTTCGGGCCGCTTCTGCCAGGCCTCGGGGTGGGCGAGGCCGGTGTACAGCAGCCGGACGGTCCCGCTGCGCAGGGTCTCCTTGATCTCGTCGAAACCGGCGGCCTGCGCGACCTGCGAGGCGTCGTCACCGGACAGCACGATGAGCTTGCGGGCGGAGCACGGCCGGTTCTTGAGCGGCGCCAGGAAGCTGGGCAGGTCCACCCCGCGCCCCGCGAAGTAGATGACGTCGGGGTGGACGGCGCACAGGTTCGCCATCCGGGTCGCGAACGCGGTGGCGACACCCTCCTGGGAGGAGTCGTACTGCTCGACCTGCCCGGTCAGCCGTTCCTTCGGGAAGGCCGACAGGAACGCCTTGCCGAGCGTGCGGCTGTACTGGTCGTCGGGCCGGGCGTCCTGTATCACCGTCACCTTCAGAGCGGCGTACGGCGGCTGCTTGAGGAACGCGGCGGCGGCGACGGCCTCGTCGGTGTTGGTCGGGGCGGTGCGCACCAGCCCGGGGATCGCGGCGAGCGTGTCGGCGGTCAGGACGGATCCGACCGCCGCCAGGTGCAGCCCGCCGGACTCCGTGCTGCCCGTGACCCTCCCTATCATCCGCGCGGTCGCGTCCGTGCTGGTGCCCAGCCCCGCGACGGCCACGATGTGCTGCGGGCCCACACGGTCGCGGATCTCCTCCAGCGTGGCGTCCCGCTGCTCGTCGGTGCTGCCGCAGTTGGCCAGGAGCAGCCGGACGCGGGGCACGTCGCCCGCGCCGAGCGTGTTGTTCTTCTCGTACTGTGCCGCGTACGCGCCCTCGATCTCGTGCCGTACCGAGTCCGGAGTGTTGGTGTCCCCGGGTCCCGGGACCAGGGGCATGAGGTAGACGATGCTCACGAAGGAGCGGCTGTCGTGGTCGACCGCCGCGTTCTGGGTGTGGATCAGGTCGGAGACCGCCGCCAGGTTGTCGGAGAAGTGGAACGAGCCGTCGGTCACGCCGACGCAGCTGCCGTCGGCCCCGACGCGCCGGACGCCGTCGGCGCACGAAGTGTCCTCCGGCCACAGCACCCAGGTGAGCGCGGAGCCGACGAGCGCGAGCACCAGCACGCCCAGCACCACGTTCCACGGCCACCGCATCCACAGATGGCGGCTGGTCACCCAATGGCCCCGGGTCGACATCGCGCGCTCCTTTCGGAAGGGGAACGGACCGGGCCGGCGGCGGCCCGCGGCCCTCAGTCGGTGAAGCGGGCGGCCTCGTCCAGCAGCGTGTCGGTGTCGGCGTCCGCCGCCAGCGCCAGCTGCCGGAACATGGCACTGATCTTGTAGTTGAGTTCGGGCCGGCCCGGCGGCAGCCGGTTGCGGGGGTCGCCGGCCAGCCACAGCGCCGCCGCCAGCTCGGCCAGCGGCCGGCCCGTGACCGGGTCCGCGTACGCGGCCGGCGCGTGCTCGCGGGCCAACTGGCCCGCGTTGTGCGACGGCTGCGCGTCCGTGAGCTGCGTTCGGCGCATCGGGGCCGCGGTGACGTGGTAGAGCTCGCGCAGCCACGGCACCGCGTCCGGGGCGCCGAAGCCGTGCGCGAAGTACGCGACGACCGCGTCGAGTTCGTCGAGCGCGAGTCGGTGGTAGAGCGCGTCCAGCGGGCGCCCGAGGCGCTCGTGCCAGCCGCCGAGGGTGCGGTGCGCCTGCTGCCAGGCGGTCGGGCCGCCGGGCGGCCCCGGCTGTCCGGCGAGCTCCTCCAGCAGCAGCAGGCGCAGCCACGGGTGCAGGACCGGCCGCTGCTCGGCGTCGCCGGCCGCCGCCAGATAACCGGACGGGCCGCGCCCGCCACGGGTGTTGGCGTCCTCCGGGACGGGCGCGAACAGCCACAGCTGGTTGCGCAGTTCGAGCATCACGGTGTCCCGCGCGTGCTCCGACAGGTCGTTGAGCAGCCCGGAGTTGACGGCCGCCGCCGGGGTCCTGGCCGCGGCGACCGGTACGGTCGCCGCCCGCTGGTCGGTGGTCAGCCCCTCCAGCAGGTAGTCGCGCGCGACGGCGCCGAGCGGCGGCCGGCGCCCCGCGACGGCGCCGTCCCCCGGCACCGGGGTGTCCAGCAGGCCGTACAGATCACGGTCGGAGACGCCCGCCGCGAGCAGCCCGCCGATGGCGATGTGGACCTGCTGGACGCTCCAGGGGTGGCCGTAGGTGAGCCGGTGCACCAGCGGGGTGGCGCGGGCCAGCCGCGTGGCGTGCTCGAGGTGGCGTCCGGCCTCGAGCGACACCTCCACCTCGTACAGGTCGCGCAGCCGCACCGGGTACCACCAGTCGGCGGGCGGGGCGTCGGTGCGCGGCCGCCAGTCGGCGTACGAGGCGCGGTCGGCCGGGTGGATGTACGGGTCGCCGGGGCGGCCGTCCGCGGGCCCCGGCACCGCGCGGGTGGTGGCGCTCGTCGCCACGATCAGCAGCGGGTCGTAGCGGCCCGGCTGGGACACCGCGTGCTCGGCGCGCAGCCGGACCAGCAGGTCCAGGAAGCGGGTGCCGTGGCTGTGGTCGATGTTGTCCAGCAGCACCAGGCAGTTGTGGTCCCGCCGCCCGTGCGCGTACGCGGCGCGCAGATCGGCCAGGAACGCCTCGCACAGCCGGCGGTCCACCGCCTCCCGGTGCTCCTCCGCGGTGCTGCGGCTGCGCAGGTTCAGCTCGACCAGCTCGTCCATCGCCGTGGGCGGGCCGAGCGAGCCGTACCAGTGGTACGTCTGGTTGAGGAAGGTGCGGGTCGGCATGTACTCGAAGCCGCGCAGCAGCACGCCGATGATCAGGTCGGTGCCGGGGATCGGCGACAGGCCCAGCGAGTCGACGATCGTGGTGATGCCCTCGCCCGCGTCGACCGCCGCACCGCGGGTGCGGGCCTGGCGCAGCGCCTTGCGCAGCTCCCGGGTGGCCTGCTCGCGGTCGGTCAGCGACAGCTCGGGCTGCACGGCGAGCAGCCCGAGCAGCAGCCGCGGGAAGCGCAGCGGCTTGATCCCGGTGTGCTTGCGCGCCAGCAGGAACGCCAGGTGGACGGCGACCTCGTACGGCCGCTGGGTGTCCGCCGCCGCGAAGTCGATCCGGGCGGCGGGGGCCCCGCGCGTCACGGTCTCGAAGTGGTCGAGCGCGAACGTCTTGCCGCTGCCGGGCCGCCCCAGCAGCGCGATCAGCGGGAGCGCCCTGTCCTGCGCGCGGACCGGCCGTGACCAGCACTCGTGCACCAGGGCGTCGATCTCGCCCAGCCCGGGAGGCGGCGCGTGCACCATGCCCGTCCCCCTCGCGGCGCGTGATCGCGGAGACAGCATCGTGCCACGAAGAGCCCTGCGGGGAGAGGACTTTGGCCGTTCCCGGACACGCCCGGTACCGGACCGGGCACGGCGTGTGCCGCCAACGGCCCGGACACCCGGACACCCGGGTGCGGGCCGGCCTGCGGACCGGCCTGCGGACCGGCCTGCGGACCGGCCTGCGGACCGGCCGAAAAACAAATACGGGAAACTACGGTTGAGGCAGGCATGGAGTGCGTGATCGTGGGCAGACGGGGTGTCGCGGGGACCGCCAACGCGAACGCCAACCACAGGGAGAAGCGACCTCATGGGCGCAGCAGCCAAGGCACAGGCCCTTACGCGCACCGCCGTAGCGCCGGACACGGCACCGGGAACGGTGGCGGAGGCCGGAGCCGAGCTGCCCTGGGTGGAGAACGCGGGCAAGGTCGCCCCCCAGGACGCGCGGGCGCTGTCGAAGATATTCTTCGACCAGCTGCAGTCCCTCGAGGAGGGCACGCCCGACTACCAGTACGCGCGCAACACCCTGATCGAGCTGAACATGGCTCTCGTGAAGTTCGCCGCGCGGCGCTTCCGCAACCGCTCCGAGCCCTTCGAGGACATCGTCCAGGTCGGGACCATCGGGCTGATCAAGGCCATCGACCGGTTCGACCTGTCGCGCGAGGTGGAGTTCCCCACCTTCGCCGTGCCGTACATCGTGGGCGAGATCAAGCGCTTCTTCCGTGACACCAGCTGGGCCGTGCACGTGCCGCGACGGCTGCAGGAGCTGCGGCTGGCGCTGGCGAAGGCGATCGACGACCTCTCCGCGCAGCTGGACCGCTCCCCCACCACCGCCGAGCTGGCCGCCCACCTGGACCTGACGCCCGAAGAGGTCGTCGACGGCCTGATGGCCAGCAACGGCTACACGGCCGGTTCGCTGGACATGCCCGGCTCCGAGGACGACGAGCGGGGCGGCGGCGGCCTCGCCGACCGGATCGGCGACCTGGACCCCGCCATGGCGGGCGTCGAGAACCTGCAGACGCTCAAGCCGCTGCTGGCGCAGCTCAACGAGCGCGACCGCAGCATCCTGCAGATGCGCTTCGGCGAGGAGCTGACCCAGGCCCAGATCGGCGAGGTGCTCGGCGTCTCGCAGATGCACGTCTCGCGGCTGCTCAGCTCCGTGCTGGCCCGGCTGCGCCGGGGGATGCTCGCCGGCACCTGCTGAGCCGGAGGCCCGCCGGGCGGCGCCCCGCCGCCACGGCCGGCCGCATTCACGGCGCCGTCCGCCGGGGGCCGCTCTACAGTGGCCCGATGGGACTCACACACCTCGGCAGGACCCGTGCCGGACGGCGCGTCATATTCCGCGGGTTCCGGTCGGGGCGAGCCGCCGCGGCCCTCGCGATCGCGGTCTCGGGCGTCGCCGGCACGCTGGCCGGCTCCGTGCCCGCCGGCGCCGCCGCCGCTCCCCCGCCCCGCTTCCCGGTGCCCGTCACGGTCGGCTCGGCGCAGCAGGTGATCAGTGTGCAGGCCCGCGGTACGTACGCGACCGTCATCGCCTGGCAGAAGACCGGCAGCATCTGGATCAAGAAGTACGTGACGACCGCCGCGCGGGTGGGCTCGCGCGGCGTCACCAATGGCGCCACCCGCAAGCAGGGCACGTACACGACACCCACCGGCACCTACACCCTCACCCAGGGCTTCGGCGTCGCCGCCAACCCCGGCACCCGGATGCCGTACCACCGGGTCACCGCCGCGGACTGGTGGGTGGAGGACCCGTCCTCCCGCTACTACAACCGCATGCGCACGGCCGCGCAGGGCGGCTTCCCGCTGACGGAGGCCGGCGACCACGGCAGCGAGCACCTGGTCAACTACCCGGTGCAGTACCGCAACGTGCTGGTGATCAACTTCAACATGGCCCCCGCGGTCCCCGGCCGGGGCGCCGGGATCTTCCTGCACGCGCTCGGCCCCAAGGCCGGACCCACCGCGGGCTGCGTCGCCCTCCCGCAGAACGTCCTCACCGATGTGGTGCGGTGGGTGGACCCGGCGCAGCACCCGGTGATCGGGATCGGCTGACCAGCGGCCGCGACGGGCCGACCACTTTTCCTACTCACAGGTATAGGTCGGCCCGCCGGGGGTAAAAGACGCCTCAGTGTTCGGGCCCGCGGGGGCCACCACGGGGGCGGGAGCGACATGATCGGGATCAAGCGCCGGGCGACGGCCATGCCGCCGCCGATCCAGGCCACCGTCCACCACCGCGCGGAGCACTACGACGGCGCCGTCGGCAGTATCGGCGCCGCCCGCCGGCTGGCGGCCGACTTCCTGCACCAGCTCGCCGCCGAGTGGTACGCCCCGGTCAGCGCGGAGCGGATGCAGGACGTCCTGGTGGTGGTCAGCGAGCTGGCCACCAACGCGGAGCGGCACTCGGGCGGCCCCTACCTGGTGGAGCTCGACGGTGACGCCGAATCCGTCCACGTCACCGTCTGGGACAGCGGCAGCACCCTGCCGCGCGTCTACGCCCCCGACCCGCTGCGGATCGGCGGGCACGGCATGGAGATCGTGCTGCGCCTGTGCGACGGCCTGACGATGGAACTCGTCCCGGTGGGCAAGCGCATCCGCGCCCACTTCGACCTCACCCGCCCCACGGTCGCGTAAGCCCCCACCGCGTCACACCCCCGTACGGACACTGCCCGCCGCCGCGCTCGCCGCCGCGGAGTCCTCCGCTGCGGAAGGTCCCCCCGCCGGACCGGGCGCCTGCCAGGCCGCGGCGCACAGGGAGTTCTCCGCCGCTTCGGCGTACAGCGCGGCACCCAGCCAGGCGCGGGCGAAGTGCGTCGTGTCGGCCGGCAGCAGCCGCCCGAACGGGTCGCGGGCGCGTTCGGTCGCCGCCTGCTGCAGTGCGGCCAGCAGGTCGGCGGCGGTGGGCAGGGCGGACCGGCGCAGGTGCTGGGCGTCGGCCACCAGCGATCCCGGGACGGCGAGGAAGCGGCGCCCGGCCGCGACGGCCTGTCCGAGCCGCCGGTGCAGCAGATGGAGCGGGGCCTGCTCCGACGGTCCGCCGCCGGGCGCGGGGCCGCCCGCCGGCACTCCGGTGGCCTCGGCGGGCAGGTCGGCGCGCTGCAGGCGGTCCAGGCCCAGATCCACCCGGCGTCCCGGCTCCGTGGGGTGCTCGATCGCCAGCAGGTGCAGCCGGGGCTGGGGTGCGGGGACGAGCCGGCCGATGATCCGCAGCCGCGCGCTGGGCAGTGCCGCCAGCATCCGGAGGTTGTCCCGGTGGGCCAGCGCCGGGTGGTCGTGGGCGGCGGCCAGGCGCACCACCAGCTCGCCGCAGCCGGCGAGCAGGCAGTCCCCGCCGGTCTCGCGGGCGGCGCCGAGGAGCGTGACGTCCAGGAAGAGCAGATCGGCGCCCGCGGGCGGGGTGTCCGCGCCGGGGGCACGGGCACGCAGGGCGCGCGCGACCTGCTCCGCCGCCGGGACCGCCCACAGCGCCCCGAGGGGCTCCTCCGTCCACGCGGCTCCCGCCGCGCGCACCGCCTTGACCCCGGCGCCCGCGCCGAGCCGGCCCGTCGGCGAGACCGTCGCCCCGGACAGGGCGAGCCCGGCATGGGACAGCTCCCGGTGGGAGAGGGCGGTGTCGCCGAGCCGCACCGTGCGCCCGGCCGCGGCGGTGGCCCGGCCGGGGCCGCCCGGCGCGACGTCCGAGACCGTGTAGAGGCGGCCGTCGGCCGCCGCGGTCCAGGTGACGGCGCCGGCATAGCCGCCCGCGGTGATCAGCGGTTCGGTGAACAGCCCGTACAGCCGCAGCGATCCGTCCGGCACGTAGGCCTGGCGGGCGGTGCCGCGCAGCGCGGCCAGTTCGGAGCCGGCGGCGTCGGGCAGCCGGTGGGCGGTGGCCAGCAGGTCCCGTACGGCCACGGCCAGGTCCGCCAGCCGGTGGGCCGGGTCGGCGGACCGCGCGGCGCGCAGTCCGTTGACGACCGAGACGGCCGCCGCGGCCGGGCGGGGCAGTCCGCCGAGCCGCGCCGCGTGCGCCGCCCGCAGCAACTCGGCCTGCAGCACGGCCCCGGCGCCCTCGATGCCCGCGTCGAGCACGGCGGCTCCGGCGGCCCACAGGGCTCCCGCCGCGGCCCGCTGCTCGGCGGCCGCGGTCTCCTCCGCGGCGCCCGCGACCTCCTCGGCGGCCGGCGCGGGTGCCAGGGCCCCGCCGCCGGCGTCCGGGGGCGCGGGCGCCGGTTCCTCGTCGGCCACGGGGGCGGCGGACGCGACGGCCGCGCGGTGCAGGCAGTCCGGGGCGAGCAGGCAGCCGCAGCGGATCGCGTCCGCCGTGCTCACCACGCCGCCCGGGGCGTGGAGTTCCAGGCTGACCTCGTCGTCGACCGCGATCCGGACGGTGTCGCCGTCGCGGACGGCGGGCCTGGCGGCGATCTTGGTCGCGGCGGCGTCCAGGCGTTTGCGCAGCCGGGGCGAGAGGGCGCCGACGATCCCGGCGGTCACGACGGGTGCGACAGCGGGCAGCTGGTCCTGGCTCATGCGATCTTCTCCCCTACCCAGCGGGCGAGTTCGAGCGGGCTGAGGGCGGCCACCGGCATGCCGGCGGCGACGAGCTGACCGGCGACGCCGGTCGAGTACCGGGGACGTCCGGCGTCGTCCAGGCTCGCGCAGCCGAGCACGTGGCAGCCGGCCCCGACGAGGGAGCGGACCTCGGAGAGCAGTCCGCCCAGCGGATAGCCCTCCTCGAAGTCGCTGATCACGACGACGAGGGTGCGGGACGGCACGGTCACCAGCGTGCGCGCGTGGCGCAGTCCCGCGGCGATGTGGGTGCCGCCGCCGACGCGGACCTCCAGGAGCAGCGACAGGGGGTCGTGCACCTGGTCGGTGAGGTCGATGACCTCGGTGGAGAAGGCCAGGAAGTGGGTGGACAGGGTGGGGACGCCGGCCAGCACGGCGGCGGTGAGGGCCGACCAGATGGTGGACGACTCCATCGAGCCGGAGACGTCGGTGACCAGCACCAGCCGCCAGTCGGCGGCGCGACGGGCGCGGGAGCGGAAGACCGGCCGCTCGGGGATGACCTGGACGCTGCCGTCCGCAGTCCGGCGCGCGGTGGCGAGGTTGGCGTGCAGGGTGCGCGCCAGGTCGAGCCGTCCGCCGGGGCGGCGGCTGGGGCGGGGCAGCGTCATGCCCGTCATGGCGGGCCGCAGGCGGGTCGCCAGTTGGCGGGTGAGCTCCTCGACGAGGCGGCGCACCAGCGGGCGCAGCGCGCCCAGGCGGGCCTCGGGCAGGCCGCCCGCGTGCTGCAGGACCATCTTGAGCAGGTCCACGGAGGGCCGGACGCTGCCCGCGTCGAGCTCGGTCAGGACGTCGCGGCGCCCGGAGGCGGCCGCGGCGGCGAGCACCTCCTCGCGGATGCCGGGGCCGAAGAGCGCGGCCAGTTCCTCGGACCACTCCCGGACCCCGGGGTACGGGGCCTGGCGGCCGCCGCGGTTGCCCCCGGCGCTGCCGGTGAGGTCCCCGCGTGAGCCCTCGCCGCGGCCGCTGCCGTACAGCTCGTCCAGGGCGGTGGCCAACGGCGCCGCCGACGGCGGCAGTTGGTCGGTACGGCGGCCGAGCACGAGCCGCCACCGGTCGGCGGGGGCGAGCACGCGGTCCGCGGCGGCGCGGTCCGCGGGCTCGGTCGGGGTGGTGGATTCGGTGGGGGATGCGGACGGGGCGGTGGATTCGGCCGGGGCTGGTGCGGTGGGGGTGACGGCGGGCAGCAGGCCCAGCCGGGCCAGCGTCTCGCGGGCGGTCAGGTCGGCGCGGGTCCACCGTGCCAGCGCGGCCGGGTCGATGCCGTCCGTGTCGGTGATGTGGCCGGCGTCGTCGCCGAGCCGGGACTCCACCGTCGTCAGCAAGCGGTCGCGGGCGGCCGGGCTGAGGGTGTCGAAGCCGCCGCGCAGCGCGGGCAGCCGGTCCAGGAAGGCGCTGTCGCCCAGTTCCGTGATCCGCTCCAGCAGCGGATCGAGGACGGGGGCCATGGTCTCCAGCAGCGGGCCCGCCGCGGTGAGCAGGCCGGTGAGCCGGCCGGTCAGGGCCGCCCGGGAGGCGGGGTCGGCGGCCGCGTCGACCCAGGACGCGGTGCGGGTGCCGAAGGCGTGCGGGTCCTCGTGCCCGAGCAGCACCCGCACGGCGCCCGCCGCGGCCGACATCAGCGGTGAGCCGTCGGCGGCCAGCCGGGCGAGCGCGTCGGTCAGCCGGATGCCGCCCAGCGCGTCCGCGCGGTGGGCGAGTTCGAGCAGGGCCCGGGCGTCCGCCGGGTCGTCGGAGCCGGTCAGCCCGTCGACCTGGCGGACGGCCGCGGCGGTCAGCAGTTCGTTGACCGCCGCGGCCCGCTCCCCGCGGGCCGCCTCCTCGCGCAGGCCGGCGACGTGCCCGGCCCTGATGCGGTCCAGCAGCGCGAGGGCGGCGAGCAGTTGCGGCAGGGTGCCGGTGGCGGGCACGCCCTGCCCCAGCTCCTCGAGCCGCTCGTCGGCCAGCGCGGGCAGGCCGCACGAGGCCGCCGCGTCCAACCCGTCGATGGTCTGGGCGGCCGTGGGGCCGCCCGCGTCCCGCTCGGCGCGGTGGCGTTCGCGCAGCAGGCCTTCGGCGGCCTGGGCGGGGGTGACGCCCCGGACCCCGGCGGCGGCCAGCATGGCGGCGGTGGCCGGGGTCCAGCGCACCTCCCAGCGGGTGGTGACCGCGTCGCTGCCGCCCGCGCCCGTCACGGCCGTCGCCTCGGCGTAGGGGATGCCGCACACCGTCAGCCGGCGCAGCAGCAGCTCCCGGCGGCGGTCGAGGTCCGAACGCAGCGGGTCCAGCCGCAGGTCGCGCGCGGCGGCGCGGCCCGCGTCGGCGGGACCGGGCAGGCCCAGCCGGTCGACCTCGTCCTCCACGGCCGGGGCCAGGCCGCTGCGCGGCGCGTCCGGCGCGGGCCGGCCGGAGCGGGTGCCGACCAGCACCCGCTCCAGCGCGCGGGCGACGGCGCGCCCCCGCCCCAGGGGCTCGCCCTGGGTCAGGACCGTCTGCACGGCCTCGATGAGCTCCCCGCGGCCGGGCGCGGGCAGGCCGCGCAGGCGGGCGAGGTCGCCCGCCAGCCGGACGATCTCGCGGGCGTCCGCGGGACCCGACGGGTGGTCCTGCGCGCGCAGGGCGGCGCAGATCCTGACGGCGGTCCCCAGCAGTGCCTCGTCGATGGCGGCGGCGCTGCCCGCCGCCCGCAGGACCAGGTCCTGCCACTCGGGGTCGCGGATGCCGGCCGGGTACCCGGACCGCTCGTCCAGCAGCGGGTAGGTGTACGGGATGAGGGAGACCGTCCACGCCGGGCCGGCGTCCGCGGCCACGGCCGGGGGCGGTGGCGGACCGGCCTCCGGGCCCAGCAGCGCCGGGGTGTGGAAGGCGCCGACGACGACCGCAGCCCGGCGGCCGGCGGCCCGCGCGTCGTCGATCCGGGCGCGCATCCACCGCTCCCGGGCCAGGTCCGACGCCGCCACCCCCGCGCCGCGTTCGGCGTCGTGCCGCAGCGCCCAGCCGGTGAGCAGGGCGGCGCGGCGCAGCGCCTCGGGCGTGGAGCCGGGGGCGGCCGCCTCGACCAGGCGGTCCCACAGGTCCTCGCCCGGGCGCCCGGTCAGCCGGGCGTTGAGCGCGTCGCGCAGACCGGGGCCCTCGGCCCCGGAGCCGCCGTTGCCGGACGGCGCGCGGTCCTCGTGCCAGGCCCGGTCGGACAGCGGCAGGTCGCACGCGACGACCGGGACGCCGCGTGCGGCGGCCCAGCGCAGGGCGGCGAGTTCGGGCGAGAAGTCGGCGAACGGGTAGAAGGCGGGCCCGCGCCCGTCCCCGCCGGCGGCGGGGACGGCGGCCAGGGCGACCGGGGCGCGGGTGTCGGCGTGCGACAGCCAGGGCAGCCACTCCTGCATCTCCGCGGGCAGCTCGACGAGCAGCACCTCCGGTGCGGCGGCGTCGAGCAGGGCGGGCATGACGGCGGCCAGCGACGGCGCGTGGTGCCGGACCCCGATGAGGTACGGGACGGTGGGGCCCGTCAGGGCCGCCACCGCCTCGTCCGGGGTCGTCGGCCGCGCGGGCGGGGTCACGGCGTCGGCCGTGGGCGGAACGGTCATGGCGTCAGCTCTCCAGCACCGAGCGCAGGTCCCACAGGGTGCGCCAGGTCGCGGAGCCCTGCTCGGCCCGGCGGCGTACCGCGCCGTCCCAGTACCCCAGCAGCCGGGCGGCGTCCGCCGGGTCGTCCTTGCGGACGACGCCGAGCAGGTGGCCGGGGAGCAGCGAGAGCACGTCGCGGTCGCCGGGGAAGTACGCGGCGGCCAGCGCCAGTGAGCCGGCCACCGACACGGCCTCCGCGGTGCTCATCACCGTCGAGGGCCGTTCGACCTCCCAGCCCTCGGCCGACCGCCCGTCCCGCAGGTCGCGGAAGGCCGTCACGAGGGCTTCGAGGATCGCGTCGTCGACCTGGAAGGGGGCGCCCGCCCGGGTGACGGCCGCGTGGGCCTGGCGGCGCACCAGGGCGGTCTCGGCGTCCAGGTCGCCGATGGGGCCGACCGTCTCGAAGTTGAAGCGCCGCTTGAGGGCGGCGGACATCTCGGAGACGCCCTTGTCGCGGAGGTTGGCGGTCGCGATGAGGGTGAAGCCGGGGGCGGCGTGCGCGAGGGCGTCCTCCCCGCCGGCCAGCTCCGGGACCGCGATGCGCCGTTCCGACAGCAGTGAGACCAGGGCGTCCTGGACCTCCGGCAGGCAGCGGGTGATCTCCTCGACCCGGGCCACCGCGCCGCGCGTCATGGCGGTGAGGACCGGGGACGGCACCAGGGCCTGGCGGGTGGGGCCCTGGGCCAGCAGCAGGGCGTAGTTCCAGCCGTACTTGAGCTGGTCCTCGGTGGTGCCCGCGGTGCCCTGCACCACCAGGCCGCTGGTGCCGCACACGGCGGCCGACAGCAGCTCGGAGAGCATCGACTTGGCGGTGCCGGGCTCGCCGACGAGCAGCAGCCCGCGCTCCCCGGCCAGGGTGACGACGCAGCGCTCCACCAGCGCGCGGTCGCCGACGAACTTCTGCTCGACCGGCAGCCGGCGCGGCACCCCCTCGGGCACGGCGGCGCCGTCGGGCAGGTGCAGGGTCTCGCCGCCGCTGCCCATCACGAAGGTGACGACGGCGCGCGGGGTCAGCCGCCACGAGGGCGGGCGGGGGCCGCTGTCGTAGGCGGCGAGGAAGGCCAGTTCGGTGGCGTGGCGGTCCTCGGGCGGCAGGACCTGGCGGTCGGCCGCGGGGGAGGCGGTCTCGGTACGGAGGTCGGTGGTCATCGGCGGCGGCCCTTCCGGGTGGCACGGGTGGTGAGTTCTTCGAAGGCGGGGGCGTCGCCGTTCTTCACGCGCTCCCAGGCGAGGGCGAACAGGGCGGGGACCGGCAGCCGCGGCAGGGCCCGGACGTAGTCGCCCAGCGGGTAGAGCCCTTCCTTCCAGGTCTCCACCGGCAGGGCGGGCGACTTGAAGTCGTGCCAGCCGCAGGGCAGGAACAGGCTCCGGCCCGCACGGGACCGCTTGGCCTGAAGGACCAGGTCGGTGGCGGCCAGTTCGGCCCGCGCCTTCTTCAGCCGGGCGGGCTTCCACCCGGTCCAGCGGGCGCAGTCCCGGTCCGTCGGGTCGGGCAGGGCCAGCAGTTGCAGGTAGACCGCCGCCGCGTCCTCGCTCAGCGCGTGGGCGGCGGCCACCTCGGTGACCAGCTCCGGCACCGAACGGGTGGGGTCCTGGGCGTACCCGGTGAGGTCGTCGGGGCCCGTGCCGGCGTTGACGGCCTGCTCCAGGTCGCTGCTGAACAGCGAGCGGATCGAGGCGAGGGTGCCGGCCCGCGAGGGGCCGAGCAGCCCTTCGAGCAGTCCGAAGACCGGGTCGTCGGCGCCGGTGAGGCCCGCCGTGCGGACCAGGGTCGTCTCGATGTCGGCGTACCAGGGGCGCAGCACGAGGCTGTCACCGACCCGGGTCAGCCCGTCGGGCCCCGCCCCGCCGCCGGCGGGCAGGCCGTACGCGGTGCGCAGCGCGATGGCGGTCGAGGTGCCCTTCTCCGTCCACTCCACGTCCAGGTCCAGGATGAGTTCGGGGTCGGCCAGGCGCTCGCGCACGGCGGCCAGTCCCGCGGGCAGATGAGCCCGCAGCGGGTGTCCGTACGGCAGGCCGTAGGCCAGTCCGCTGAGTGCGGCGACGGCGTTGGTGAGGTCGCCGCGGCCGGGGACGGCGGAGGGGTCGTCGGGGACGAGGTCGCCGTCCTTGTCGCGCCGCCAGGTGGTGCGGCCCAGCCACGCGGTGCGCGACGGGTTCAGGACGGCCTCCGCGGCGTCCGTGCGGACGCCGGGCAGGACGTCCGCCAGCTCCTCCGGCAGCCGGACCAGCGTCCCCAGGCGCTCGGCCCACACGCGGGCCGCCGCGTCGACGTCCGGTCCCGTCGCCCACAGGTCGGCCGGGTCGGCCGGCAGCAGGGCGTCGAGCAGGGCCAGCCGGTTGTCGCGGCCGAGCGAGTTCAGCCGCTGGTCGGCCCGCTCCGCCTGGCGGGTCTTGAGGCCGAGGGGGGCCAGCGCGGCCGCGTCCGTCTCGCCGGTGGCCGCCGCGAGCAGCATCGCGGCCTGGGCGGGCCCGATGCCGGTGGCGGCGTCGAACGCGACGGCCGCCTCGGGCCGCCACGCGGCGGCGCCCTGCTCACGGGCGAGGCGGATCAGCGGCAGCAGGCGCTCGTGCGGGAACGCCGGGTCGTGCCGCCGCTCCTCGTGCAGGGTGAAGTCGGCGATCTTGTCGAACGTGCCCTCGGGGTCGTGGTCCAGGGCGAGCCAGTGCACCCGGTTGTTGTCCCGGTTGACGCTCTGCCGGCCGAGGATCACCACGGTGCGGCCGGCGCGGCGCAGCACCTGCCCGACCCGTTCGCGCTTCGTGTTCTCCTCGCACAGCACGACGTCGCGCAGGGCGCCCGGCGGGTCCGCCAGCGGGCCGGCGGAGACCGCTTCGAGGAGCGCCAGCAGGGCCTCCCGGTCCACGGCGGAGGTGCTGGGCGAGGCGGCGCGGTACGCCAGGGGGCGCAGCACGTTCAGGAAGGGCAGCCAGATCATCCCGATGCCGGGGACCGTGCGGGGCTCGCCGCTCCAGCCGTCGCCGAGGGCGGGCAGCGGGACCGGCTCGGGCAGCGGCTTGCCGTCGGCGGGCTTGCCCGACAGGACGTGGTTGACCGACAGGATCTGCTGCAGCGCCGTCCACTCCGGGCCCGCGCCCCAGCGCACGTAGCCGCCCGGCGCGGCGATGCCGGCGCCGGCGGACCGCAGCGTCGTGTCGTCGCCGTGCGCCGGCCGGTGCTGGGCGTACATGCCCTCGGTCTGCGGGGTCCTCTCCGGCTTGGGCTGCACCGGGGCGACGAACGCGGCGGTGGCGAGCACGTGGTCGACAGCCACCCGCACCAGGGCGGTCACCCCCGTGAGCAGCCGCGCGTCGGACAGCGCGGGAAGCGCCGCGGCGACGGCCTCGCGGACCACCGCGTCCGCGGACGGCCCGGTGTACGTCTCCTGCGCGGCGACCGCGGCGCGCCGCTGCTGCAGGGCGGTGATCGCCGCGCCGAGCAGGGCCGCGACGGCCGTGTCGGTGACCGCCCGCAGGGCGGCCGAGCCCTGCTCGTCGCGCGGGCGCAGGGCGTGCCAGAACGCCGGCGGCAGGACGTGGGCGGTGCCCGCGGCGTACTCGCCGCCCCGCTCGCCGACGGTGACCGAGCCCAGGACGCCGGCGGTGCCGGACGAGCTGTGCGCCGGGTGGAGCTGAACGGTGTTGCCGACCAGGGCGGCGACCGGGCCCGCTCCCCCGGGCAGCCGCAGGGCGCCCAGCGGTACCGGGTGGCGGCCGGAGCCCGGGGCCACCGGGAGGGTGACGGTGCGCCCGTCAGGCGTGCCGGCGGTGACCCGCAGCTCGTGGTCGCGGCCCTCGGTCCGCACCCAGCGGCCCAGGACGCTGCCGTCGGTGCCGAACGGGGTGCCCTCCAGGCCGGGGAGCAGCGGCAGCACCTCGCAGTCCTGCTGCGCGAGCCGGGCGTCCTCGCGGATCCCGGACTGCAGGAACGCGGGCAGCGAGGCGCGGCCGTGCGTGCCGCCGGCCGGGTCGTACTCGACCCAGACGAGCTCGCGGCCCTGCTTGCCCTGCCGCCAGTACCCGGTGCCGTCGCCGAGCACGGGCCGGGAGGACGGCAGTGCCGTGTCACCGGCGTGCAGCGTCCGGCCGCCGGTGGCGCGGCCGCCGCCGGGCAGCGGCAGCGACGGGGAGCCGGCCGTCTGCGCGCTCCACCAGTACGGCAGTTGCTCGCCGCCGAGCGTGAACACCTCCGAGGGGCGGCTCGACCAGTAGGCGCGCTGCTTGCTGTCCTCGTGCCAGACGACGAGCAGTTCGCCGTCCGTGTAGCGGAAGTGCGGGCGCCGCCACTGGTCGAACTCGACCGGCAGGCGCAGGTCGTGCTCGAGCAGCACCCCTTCGGGGCCGACGACGACGGCCTTGTCGCGGGTCGCGACGATCAGCGCGGGCCATGCCTCGGCGACCATGATCCAGTGGTTGCGGTCCGGGCGGTCGGCCACGTCGAGCCGCTGGTAGACCTCGTCCAGGGCGGGCCAGCCCAGTTCGTCCACGATGCCCGCGCGCAGGGTGGCGGCCAGGATCGGGGCCAGGTCGTGGGCGCCGACCCGGGCGACGGCCGCGGCGTTGACCCGCGCGGCCACCGGGCGGAACGGGACGATGCGGCTGAGCGCAGCGCGCGAGCCGGGCAGGCCGCTCGCGCCGGTGAACTCCTCGGCGCGGTCGCGCAGCCAGTCGTGCAGCACCTCGCCCAGGACCGGGTGGGCGGCGATCGCGTCGAGCGTGGAGTCGCCGGCGCGGTGGTTGTTGAGGCCGCTCAGCGCGTCGTACAGCAGGCCGCGGAAGCGCGGCCGGCCCGCGACGGCCGTCAGATCGCGGCGGCCGGGGACGTCGTCGGAGAGCCAGTTCTCCACCGGGAGGTGGACCGACGCGCCGGGGGCCGGTTCGGTGAGCGGGACGCCCCAGGCCAGGCAGGCGTCGAGCAGGTCCAGGTCGGCGCCCGCGTGCCAGCGCCCCTGGAAGAGGTCGACCGGGCGCCCGTCGGAGCGCAGCCGGGGGGCCATCCGCTCCACCAGGGCGAGCGTCACCGCGCACCGCTGCGAGCTGGACGAGCCGTGCTTGCGGTGCAGGGCCCAGCGGCTGAGCCAGTCCGCCGGATCGACGTCCGCGGTCCCGGTCTCCTCGGTCAGCAGGGTGTCGGCGCCGGTCTCGGCGAGCAGGGCGAGCCAGGACTCGTCGGCGGAGCGGCCGCTCCCGAGGCCGGTCGGCATGATCTCCAGCAGCCGGGCGCGGACGGCCGGTTCGCTGCCGCCGAGCGCGACGAGGGTGGCACGGTAGGCGGTCCAGAACGAGGCGGGGGCGCGCACGATGCTGGGTGAGGCGAGCAGGTCGGCGACGAAGGCGGACTCGGCGGCGGCCCGGTCGAGGCCCGCGGCCTTGATCAGCCCGCGGGCGTCCTGCGGCAGGGCCGCGTACGGCGGCATCCCCGCGGCGCACCGCTCGACGGCCAGCTGCCGGAACTGCGCCCACGCCTCGGCCGGGTCGAGCCGGCGGGAGAGGTCCTGCGCGTGGTCCTTGAGCGCCTTGACGGTCAGCGCGCCGGCGAAGGCGAACTCCAGGAAGACCGCCCGCTGGCGGTCCTCGTCGACCGCGAGGCCGTGCACGCGCTCGGCGGCCCGCGCCTTGCCGAAGAGCGTCGCGGCGTAGGTGGTGTTGTCGTGCTGCAGGAAGACCCGCGCGGCCTGCTCGTAGAACGTCGGCAGGAAGTGCGGTACGGCCCGGCCGAGCCGGGTGGCCAGCGCTTCGAAGCCGTCCTTCGCGGCGCCCGCGCGGGACTTGGCCTGCCGGGCGAGCCGCTCCATGTCCTTGACGAGGGCCAGCGCGTGGTGGCCGTTGGCCGGGTCGTTGACCAGGGCCCAGGCGGGGAAGCCCAGCGTCTCGCGGCGGACCTGCCCCACCTCGGGGGCGTCGGGTTCGCGGACCAGCCCGAGGAAGTCCAGCGCCAGGTCCTCGGCCTCGCCGAGGGTCCCGGCCACCAGGCGCACCACGCGCCGGTCGTCCAGGACCGGGTGCGTGTAGGTGCGGGCGGTGAGTACGTCGGCGTCGTCACGGGTGACGGTGCCGGGGCGCAGGATCGCGCCGGCGTCGAGCAGGGCCGCGGCCCGGGTGGTGTCGTCGGTCTTCATGCCGTCTGCTCCTCGTCCTCGATGTCGCGTCCCGCGTACAGGGCCGCGGCCATCCGCATGCCCTCCGACCAGGCCACCGGCCCGACCTGGCCGGCCGTCAGCGCCCGTCCCCCGCCGTCGGTCCAGGTGAGCGAGCCGGTCTCGGCCTGCTCGTACCCCTCGTAGTCGCCGATCCAGATGCGGGCCTCGACCGTCCTGCCGTCCTCGACCACCGGGCAGACCGCCTGGCCGCCGCGCGCCCGGTAGCCGAGCTGGGTGGCGCGGCCGTGCAGGAACCGCAGTTCCTTGAAGGTGCCGCCCGCGTAGTCGTCCACCGAGGCGGTCTGCCCGTTCAGGCCCGCCGGGCGGTGCCACACCTCGCGGAAGAGCTGCTGCACCTTCTGGTCGACGCCGAGTTCGACCGCGAACTCCCGCAGGTCCGCCAGGTCCTCCAGCAGCACGGGGTGCGGTATGCGGACCAGTTCGGGAGTGATGCGCACGGTGTCGCCGTCCAGGTCCACCAGGCCCAGGCCCCGGACGGGGTCGGCGTCCCGCAGGAATCCGGCGACGTCGCCGTTCTCGCCCGTGACGACGACGTCGCGCAGGGCCGACTGCCAGGCGGTGTCCTGCCAGACCTGGGCGAGGACCGCGGCCGGGACGGGCAGCGAGCGCACCATCCACCGCTCCACGTCGGCGACGCACTGCCGTTCGTGCCGGTCCAGCCACTCCACCAGCTGGCGCAGCCCCACCACCGCCGGATCGTCGGCCAGCTTCGGCGGCACCGTCTTCAACCGGCGCCCCGCCGCGTTGCGGCAGACCACTTTCCCGTCGTCGAGAGCGACTTGGTAGTCGCCGGCCGGAACCCACCCCATGAGCTGTCTCCTTGGTCAGACGGCCTGGTCCGGGGCATGGCGCAGCGCATGGCACAGCAGAGGAACTCCCCCGGTCGCAGCACCGCCGCGATCACGATGGTGCGACTCTAGGGGGCCCCTCGGACAATGCCCCCGGCAGCGTCCGCGACCCTGTGGACAACCGGGCCGTGCGGAGTTCAGACGCCGCCGCCGGCACCCTTCGGGTCGGTGAAGTCCCAGCTGAGCAGCAGGATGGCGAGGTCGTCCAGATGACGTCCCGCGTCCATCTTGCGGGTGACGGTGGTCAGATGGTCCACCAGCGCCTGCCCGGTCGTGCGCGGCGCGCTGTCGATGATCGACAGCAGTCCCTCGGTCCCCAGGCGGTCCCGCCCGGGCCCGGAGTGCCCCTCCACCAGGCCGTCGGTGTGCAGCAACAGCGAGGCGGCGGGCGGCAGTTCGGTGCGCGTGGTGTGCCGGCTGATGCCGCCGGGGCCGATGCCCAGGGCGATGCCCGGCCGGGACGGCAGCGGGCGGGCGCTGCCGTCCCGCAGCAGCAGCGGTTCGTCGTGGCCGGCCAGCGTGACGTCGATCCGGCAGGTGTCCGGGTGCAGCGAGATGGTCGCGACGGTGGCGAACATGGCGGAGTAGGGGCGTTCCGCGACGAGTACCTGCTCCATCAGGGCCAGCAGCCCGGACTCGCGGTGCCCGCCCAGCACGAGCGAGCGCCACGCGATGCGCAGGCACACCCCGATCGCGGCCTCGTCGGGCCCGTGGCCGCTGACGTCGCCGATGACGGCGTGCACGACCCCGTCCGAGGTCTCCACCACGTCGAGGAAGTCGCCGGCCAGCAGGGCGCCCTCGCGGCCCGGCAGGTAGCAGCTGGTGGGGACCACGGCCCGGGTGGTGAGCATCGGGGTGGGCAGCAGGCCCCGCTCCAGCCGGGTGTTCTCCTGCGCCCGCAGATGGTTCTCGCGCAGTTCGGTCGCGGTGCGCTCGGCGTGCTTGCGGTGCACGGCGTAGCGCAGCGCACGATCGAGGAGCTCACCGGTGACGGCACCCTTGACGAGGTAGTCCTGGGCCCCCGCGGCGACGGCTTCCGCGCCCGCGCTGCTCTCGGCCATGCCGGTCAGGACGATGACGGCCGCCGCCGGGCCCGCGGTCAGCACCTGGTGCACGGCGCCGATGCCCGAGGCGTCGGGCAGGTGCAGGTCGAGCAGGATGCAGTCGGGCGTGCGCCCCTTGAGCCGGGCCAGCCCGTCGGCGAGCGTCTGGGCCCACTCCAGGTCGACGCTCAGACCGGTGTCAGCGAGGTACTCCTCGACCAGCATGGCGTCGCCGGCGTCGTCCTCGATGAGCAGGACGGCGTAGCGGCCGGGCGAGCGCTGGGCGGGGACGGCGGGCGGCATCGCCGGCGCGTTCATGACGGGACTTCCTCGGTGTCCGGGGCCGGCTCGGCCTGGGGCAGGGGCGGTCCGGGCAGCGTGAAGGTGATGCGGGCGCCGGGGCTGTGCGCGGGGTCGATGGCGATCGTACCGCCGTGGAATTCCACGATCTTCTTGCACAGCGCCAGGCCGATGCCGTTGCCCGGATAGGCGTCCCGGGTGTGCAGCCGCTGGAAGATCACGAAGACGCGGTCGGCGTACTCGGCCCCGATCCCGATGCCGTTGTCGGCGACCGCGAAGTGCCACAGCCCGTCCTCGAACCGGGCGCTCACCTCGACCCGCGGAGCCCGCTCGGCGGAGCGGAACTTCAGCGCGTTGGATACGAGGTTCTGCAGCAGCATGCCCAGCTGGGTCGCGTCACCGGACACCACGGGCAGCGGATCGTGGGTGATCTTCGCGTCGGCCTCCTCGACGGCGATGCTCAGCGCGTCGGTGGTGCGCGAGAACAGCTCCTCCAGGTCGACCGTCTCGTTGTCGGCGTGCAGCCGCCCCACCCGGGAGAAGGCCAGCAGGTCGTGGATGAGGGTCTGCATCCGGTTGGCGCCGTCGACGGCGAAGTCGATGTACTGCACGGCCCGCTCGTCGAGCTGGTCGGAGTAGCGGCGCTGCAGCAGCTGGCAGAAGCTGGCGACCTTGCGCAGCGGCTCCTGCAGGTCGTGGGAGGCGACGTAGGCGAACTGCTCCAGCTCCGCGTTGGAGCGGCGCAGGTCGGCGGCCTGCTCGTCCAGCCGCTCGCGGGCCGAGTCCGTGAAGGCCAGTTCGTCCGCGAGCCGTCCGCGCATCGCTTCGATGTCCACCGTCAGCCGGCGCAGGTCGGCCGGGCCGCTGGGGGTGATCGGCTGGTCGAAGTTGCCCTTGGCGACGCGCCGGACGCCCTCGGACAGCCGGTCGAGGGGCAGCGTCACCCCGCGCCGCAGCCCCGCGAAGACCAGCGCCGTCAGGGCGAGGATGACCGCGGCGATGAGCGAGAAGATGTAGTTGCGCTGGGTCCGCACGTCGTGCAGTTCGGCGTGCGCCCGGCTCCGGTCCGCCTCCAGGTCCTGCTCCAGGCGGGCGGAGCTCGCGCGGATGGCGTTGAAGTGCTGGCGGCCCTCGTCGGCCCGCTCGGCGGCCAGGGCCACCGGGGCGCCGGCCGGGGCGGAGGCCACCGGCCGGCCGAACCGCGACTGCCAGGTCTCGGCCCGCACGAGCATCTCGTCCAGGTCGGCGGCGGCCTTCGAGTCGTCGGCCAGCAGGGTGCGCAGCAGCGCGACGCTGTCCTTCTGCTGCCGCAGGCCCGAGCGGTAGGGCTCGAGGAAGCCCGGCTCCCCGGTGAGGCCGTAGCCGCGCGCGCCGGTCTCCTGGTTGATCAGGGCGCTCTCCAGCCGTACCGAGGTCACCAGCGCGGGGGTGCTGCCGTCCACCAGCCGGTCCGAGATCGTGGTCGAGCGGGCCAGGACCCACACACCGGCCACCGCGAGCAGGGTCAGGACGGCGAGGGCCGCGCTGACTCCCACGGTCAGCCAGCGGCGCGTCGTCCAGCCCGCCACGCGGCCGCGGAACCGGCCTGCCTCCGCCGCTTCGGAGCGCCGCCCCCCGGGCGGACCCCCGTGGCTGCGCACCTCTGCAAGGCCTGTCACTGCGACTCCTCGATCCCCTCGCCCCGCCGCGGCCGCGACGGGTGCCGTTCTGCCCCCCAGGTACAGACGGGCCATCGTACCCAGTCCGACAACCAAGATTGTCGCCCCGTCGGACCGACCTTAGGGTGGGTCCGGACCACTGGCCCCCCGACCCCGCAGACCTCTCCAGGAGCGCTTTCGTGAACGCCCCCGTCTCTCCCCGCTCCTACAGCATCCTGCTCGTCGAGGACGACGCGGCCGATGCGATGCTCATCGAGGAGGCCCTCTCGGAGAAGGGGCTGACCCGCGAGATCGTCCGTGTCGACGACGGCGTCGCCGCCCTGGAGCACCTGCGGGACCCGGCCACCGAGCGCCCGGACCTCATCGTGCTGGACCTGAACATGCCCCGGATGAACGGCCGCGAGCTGCTGGCCGTCCTCAAGGACGACCCGGCCCTGACCACCATCCCCGTGGTCGTCCTCACCACCTCGTCCACGCCGGACGACATCGCGGACGCCTACCAGCACCACGCCAACGCGTACGTCACCAAGCCGGTCAACCTCGACGAGTTCCTGCAGTCCGTGCGCGGCATCGACGCCTTCTTCCTCGACATCGCCACCCACCTGCCGCGCGACTGACCCCGGGACGGGAGCGCCACCGGCAGCGCACGGCCACGGTCCGACCCGGGCCGGACCGTGGCCGATCACACCCTCATCACATCCTGATCACGCCCTGACCAGGCCATTGGACCTTCCGCCGAAGCTCCGGGCAGGTGCCATGGATATTCGCATGATGAATTGCAAATGCCATGGAATCCGCCCTACGGTGGCGCACATGCAGCCTCCCTGGGCCCGCGCCCGTGCGAAGACTGCCCGCGTGCACTCACCAGGGAGGCCCACCCCCATGTCCTACGTGTCCTGCGCATTCGCCAGGCGCCGCGCCGCCGCCGCGGCCGTCACCGCCGTCCTGTTCGTCCCGCTCGTCGCGGCCTGCGGCAGTGACGACACGAAGGACACCGGAGCCTCGACGGCCCCGGCCACCACCGCCTCGGGTGCTCCCAAGGCGGCTCTGACGGTGCTCGCCGCCTCCTCGCTGACGAACGTGTTCAGGACCGCGGGCGCCGCGTACGAGAAGAGCCACCCGGGCACGACGGTGAAGTTCTCCTTCGCCGGCTCGCAGGAGCTGGCCGCCCAGGTCAAGCAGGGCGCGCCCGCCGACGCGCTGGTCACGGCGGACACCAGGACGATGGACGGCCTGAAGTCCGACACCGGTACCCCGACGATCATCGCCAGGAACCGTCTGGTGATCGCCACCGGCGAGGGCAACCCGCTGAGGATCACCGCGCTCAAGGACCTGGCCGACACCAAGTTCAAGGTCGTGCTGGCCGCGCCCGCCGTGCCCGTCGGCCGCTACAGCAAGCAGGTGCTGGACGCCCAGAAGATCGTCGTCAAGCCGGTCTCGCAGGAGCCGAACGTGCGCGCCGTCCTGAGCAAGGTCGAGCTCGGCGAGGCCGACGCCGGCATCGTCTACGCCACCGACGCCGCGACCGCCACGAGCAAGGTCGACGCCATCGAGATCCCGGACGCGCAGAACGCCGTCGCCTCCTACCCTGCCGCTACCTTGAAGACCACGAAGAACAGCGAGGCCGCCGCCGCGTTCGTGGCCTGGCTGAGCACCCCCGAGGCGCAGCAGATCCTCCGGGCGGCGGGCTTCCAGCAGCCGTAGTCCCCGTACGGAAACGGGAGCCGGCAGCCGTCCCTGCCGGTGGAGGCGGTCCGGATCGGGGAGCGGACAGCCCCCTCCGGACCGCCCCGCCCCGAACCCAGGAACCGCCGATGAGACGCACCCGCCACCGCACCCGCGGTGCGCGCACCCCGCTCGCGCTGGCCCTGCCCGCCCTGCTCGCGATCGCGTTCCTGCTGATGCCGCTGGTCGGCATCCTCTCCCGCACCGCCTGGGGCGACATCGGCACCCACCTGACGGAACCCGACGTCACCACGGCGCTGCGGCTGTCGCTGCTGGTCTCGTTCTGGGCGCTGGGGCTCTCCCTGGTGCTCGGGGTGCCGCTGGCGTGGCTGCTGGCCCGGGTCGACTTCCCCGGCAAGTCGCTGGTGCGCTCCCTGGTGCTGCTGCCGATGGTGCTGCCGCCCACGGTGGGCGGCGTCGCGCTGCTGCTCGGCTTCGGACGGCGCGGGCTGCTCGGGCCGTGGCTGGAGAACACGTTCGGCATCGTGCTGCCGTTCCACACCTCGGGCGCGGTGGTCGCGGCGACCTTCGTGGCGATGCCGTTCCTGGTCATCAGCTTGGAAGGGACCCTGACGGGGCTGCGCCCCGGCTACGAGGAGACCGCCGCCTCGCTGGGAGCGTCCCCGGTGCGGGTCTTCCTCACCGTCACCCTGCCCCTAGTCGCCCCGGGGCTGGTGGCGGGCTCGGCACTGACCTGGGCGCGGGCGCTGGGCGAGTTCGGGGCGACCATCACCTTCGCGGGCAACCTCCCCGGCACCACCCAGACCCTGCCGCTGGAGGTCTACCTGCTCCTGCAGGACTCGCCCGAAGCGGCCACGTCCGTGTCCCTGCTGCTGCTCGCCATCGCGATGGCGGTCCTGATCGCGCTGCGCGGCCGCTGGACCGGCGGCGGAGCGGGCGGCGGAGCCGGCCGGGAGCGCGGCGCCCGGCGGACGGCGGACGACGCCCCGGCGGACCCCGCCCCGCTGCCCGCCCCCGCAGTCACCGACAGCGCCCCCGCACCGGCCGCGGACGACCGCTGGTCGCTGCACACCGACGTCACCGGCTCCACCCGGCTGACCCTGGACGCCGAGCCCGGCACCACCATCGCCGTCGTCGGCCCCAACGGCGCCGGCAAGACGACCCTCCTGCGCGCCCTGCTCGGCCTCACCCCCCGGGCCCACGCCGAACTGCGCCTCGGCGGCACCGACGTGACGGACCTGCCGCCGCACCGGCGCGGCGTGGCCTGGGTCCCGCAGGACGGCGCGCTGTTCCCGCACCTGAGCGCGCTGTCCAACACCGCCTACGGCCTGCGCGCCCAGCGCGTACCGCGCGCCCGGGCGCGCCGCACCGCCCAGCAGTGGCTCGACCGGCTCGGCGTCGGCCACCTCGCCCACCGCAGGCCCGCGCAGCTCTCCGGCGGCCAGGCCCAGCGGGTGGCCCTCGCCCGCGCCCTCGCCGCCCGCCCCCGGCTGCTGCTGCTCGACGAACCGCTGGCCGCCCTCGACCAGACCACCCGCGCGCACGTCCGGCACACGCTGCGCACCCACCTCGACGGCTTCGGCGGGGTCTGCCTGATCGTCACCCACGACCCCGTCGAGGCGGTCGCCCTCGCCGACCGGGTGCTCGTCCTCGAGGACGGGCAGGCGCTGCAGGACGCGTCGCCCGCCGACGTCACCCGCCATCCCCGCTCCCCCTGGGTCGCCCGGATGCTCGGCCGCAACGCGTGGCCCGGCACGGCGACCGCCGGCGGCCTCGCGCTGGCCGGCGGCGGCCGGCTCGTCGTCGCCGACGCCCTCGCCGACGGGGCGCGCGCCCTGGCGATCATCGCGCCGGAGGCGGTCTCCGTGCACCGCGAGAAACCCGCGGGCAGCCCCCGCAACGTCTGGCCCGGCACGATCCGCGAGATCACCTCCGTCGGCAGCCGCCTGCGGCTGCTCGTCACCTCCGAGCAGGCACCCGACCTCGTCGCCGAGATCACCCCGCAGGCCGCCGCCGAACTCGGCCTCACCGACGGCACGCCCGTGTGGACCAGCGTCAAGGCCACCGAGGTCACCCTCGTCACCCTGTGAGCGGCCGGGCGCGCGGCAGCGGCTCGATACACTGCGACGCTGTCCGCGGCGAGGGAAGGGGAACGGCGAACGTGACGCGCCATGTGCTCATCCTGGGCGGCACCACCGAGGCGCGCGCCCTGGCCGCGACCCTGGCCGCCGATCGGGCGCTGCGGGTGACCAGTTCACTGGCGGGACGGGTCGCCGAGCCGCGGCTGCCCGCGGGCGAGGTGCGGATCGGCGGGTTCGGGGGCCCGGACGCGCTGCGGTGCTGGCTGGCCGACCACGCGGTGGACGCGCTGGTCGACGCCACCCATCCGTTCGCCGCCACCATCAGCGCGCACGCCGCGCGGGCGGCGGCCGCCGCCGGCGTCCCGCTGCTCGCGGTGCGGCGGCCCGGCTGGGTGGCGGCCCCGGGCGACCGCTGGCACCCGGCCGACTCCCTGGCCGGGGCCGCCGCGCTGCTCCCGGGCCTCGGCCGGCGGATCTTCCTGACCACGGGCCGGACGGGGCTGGAGGCCTTCGCCGCGACGACCGGCCTGTGGTTCCTGATCCGCTCGGTCGACGCCCCGCGACCGCCCCTGCCCGAGCCGTCGCACGTGCTGCTCGCCAGGGGGCCCTTCACCGTCGAGGGGGAGGCGGAACTGCTGCGCCGGCACCGCGTCGACGTCCTCGTCACCAAGGACAGCGGCGGACCGGCCACGGCGGCCAAGCTCACCGCCGCCCGCGAGGCGGGCGTGCCGGTCGTCGTCGTACGCCGCCCGCCGGTGCCCGGCGGGGTGCCGGTGGTCGCGACCCCCGACGAGGCGGCCGCATGGCTGCGCGCCGCGCCGGCCCGGCTCGACCCTTGACCGGATAAGCCGGATCAGCCGTCGTCGCGGTCGCCGGCGGGGGTGCGGCGCAGCAGATAGGTGTCCATGATCCAGCCCTTGCGGGCGCGGGCCTCGGCGCGCACCTCCTGGATGCGCTCCGCGACGTCGGGCAGCCGCCCCGAGACCAGGATCTCGTCCGGGGTGCCCAGGTACGCGCCCCAGTAGATCGTCACGTCGGCGCCGTCGTCGGGGAGGTGCGCGAAGGCCTGGTGCGCGTCGAGCATGACGACGACGTCGTCGGCGCCCGCGGGGAAGCCCGCGGCCAACTGCCGGCCGGTGGTGATCTGCACGGGCTTCGCGGGCCTGTTCAGCCCGGTGCGGTGCTTGGCGGCCAGCGCCGCGACACTGCTGATGCCGGGGACGACCTCGTAGTCGAACGCGACCGTCCCCCGCCCGAGGACGTCCTCCAGGATGCCCAGCGTGCTGTCGTACAGGGCGGGGTCGCCCCACACCAGGAAGGCGCCGCACTGGTCGTCCGCCAGCTCCGTGGCGATGAACCGCTCGTAGATGTCGGCCCGCCGGTGGCGCCAGTCACCGACCGCCGACGCGTAGACCGGCGACGGCGCCGTGCGGTCCCGGTCGGGGTCGGGAGCGGACACCAGGCGGTGCGGCCGCGTCACGTGCTGCTCGATGATGTCGTGGCGCAACTGCACCAGGTCCGACTTCTCCTCGCCCTTGTCCAGGACGAAGAACACATCGGCCCGGTTGAGCGCCTTGACCGCCTGCAGCGTCAGATGGTCCGGGTCGCCCGCACCGATACCGATGACAAAGATCTTCCTCACGGCGTCGAGTCTGCACCATGCCCCGCGGCCGTGGACGCGGCGGTGTCCCATCTCACCGTCCGGCAGCTGAACACCGCTGACCCCGGCACGCTCTTGGCCTAGGCTGGGCGGTGCAGCTGGTTCGCCCTGTCCGCCAGGCAGGCGCGTCGCAAGAGGGAACCCGGTGGAATTCCGGGACTGCCCCGCAGCGGTGAGTGGGAACGACCGCCGTCATACGCACTGGGACCCGAGACGGGACCTGGGAAGCGACGGCCAGTAGGTGTCTCGTGTCCGTACGAGACGTGCCCGCGAGTCCGAAGACCTGCCACTGCCCGCGCGCCTCGTCGGCGCACGGTGATTCCGGAGACCTCGAGGGCGGGTCGGAGTACACATCAGGCGGGCTCGTGCCGCGTGCGTCGTTCCGGCGCTCGGCGACGGGCGTCCCGTCCGGTCTGTGGTCCCTTCGCGCCGTCGGCTCCCCGGAGTCGTATGGGAGACACTCGCGAAGGAGAGTTCCATGACCGGTTCGACCCGTTCCCCGTCCAGTTCCACGTCCAGTTCCACGACCCGTTCCACGACCGGCTCGCCCGGCACCGCCCGCCCCACCGTGCACGGCTACCCCCGGCAGGGCCGCAACCGCGAGCTGAAGAAGGCGATCGAGGGCTACTGGAAGGGCGCCGTGGGCGCCGACGCCCTGCGGGACGCGGCCGCCGAGCTGCGCCGCACCCACTGGCGGCAGCTCGCCGACGCCGGCATCCAGGAGGTCCCGACCGGCGACTTCTCGTACTACGACCACGTGCTGGACACCAGCGTCATGGTCGGCGCGATCCCCGCGCGGCACCGCGCCGCGGTCGCCGCCGACGCGCTGGACGGCTACTTCGCGATGGCTCGCGGCACGCAGGACGTCGCGCCGCTGGAGATGACGAAGTGGTTCGACACCAACTACCACTACCTGGTGCCCGAGCTGGGCCCGGACACCGTGTTCAGCGCCGACTCCGCCCAGCAGGTCGGCGCGTTGCGGGAGGCGCTCGCGCTCGGCCTCGCCGCGCGCCCGGTGCTCGTCGGCCCGATCACCTACCTGCTGCTCGCCAAGCCCGCCCCGGGCGTCGCGGCGGACTTCGAACCGCTGACGCTCCTCGACCGGCTGCTGCCGGTGTACGCCGAGGTACTGGCCGACCTGCTCGCCGCGGGAGCGGAGTGGGTGCAGCTCGACGAGCCGGCCCTGGTCCAGGACCGCACCCCGGCCGAACTCAACGCCGCCGCGCGCGCCTACCGCGTGCTGGGCGCTCTCACCGACCGGCCCAAGCTGCTGGTCGCGTCGTACTTCGACCGGCTGGGCGAGGCCCTGCCGATCCTGGCCAAGGCGCCCGTCGAGGGCCTCGCGCTGGACTTCACCGGCCCCGCCGCCGCCAACCTCGACGACCTCGCGGCCGTCGGGGGACTGCCCGGCAAGCGCCTGCTGGCGGGCGTCGTCAACGGCCGCAACGTCTGGATCAACGACTACGAGAAGTCGCTGTCCGTCCTGGGCACCCTCCTCGGGCTGGCCGGACACGTCGACGTGGCGTCCTCCTGCTCCCTGCTGCACGTGCCGCTGGACGCCACCGCCGAGCGCGACATCGACCCGCAGATCGCCCGCTGGCTGGCCTTCGCCCGGCAGAAGACCGCCGAGATCGTCACGCTGGCCCGCGGGCTCACCCGGGGCACCGACACCATCGCGGCCGAACTCGCCGCCAACCGCGCCGACCTGGCCTCGCGGGCGGGCTCCGCCCTCACCAACGACCCGGCCGTCCGGGCCCGCGCCGCCGCCGTCACCGACGGCGACGCCCGCCGCTCCCAGCCCTACGCGGAGCGCGCCGCCGCCCAGCGCGCCCTGCTCGCCCTGCCGTTGCTGCCGACGACCACCATCGGCTCGTTCCCGCAGACCACCGAACTGCGCACCGCGCGGGCCGATCTGCGGGCCGGGCGCATCGACACCGCCGCCTACGACGCCCGCATCGAGACCGAGATCCGCGAGGTCCTCTCCTTCCAGGAGAAGGCCGGCATCGACGTCCTGGTGCACGGCGAGCCCGAACGCAACGACATGGTGCAGTACTTCGCCGAGCAGCTGACCGGCTACCTCGCCACCCGGCACGGCTGGGTCCAGTCCTACGGGACCCGCTACGTGCGGCCGCCGATCCTGGCCGGGGACATCTCCCGTCCCGAGCCGATGACCGTCCGCTGGACGCGCTTCGCGCAGTCCCTCACCGACCGCCCGGTCAAGGGCATGCTCACCGGTCCGGTGACCATGCTGGCCTGGTCCTTCGTCCGGGACGACCAGCCGCTGGGCGACACCGCCCGCCAGGTCGCGCTCGCCCTGCGCGACGAGGTGGACGACCTGGAGGCGGCCGGCAGTTCGGTGATCCAGGTGGACGAGCCGGCGCTGCGCGAGACGCTGCCGCTGCGGGCCGACGGCCGCGCCGCGTACCTGGACTGGGCGACGGAGGCCTTCCGCCTCACCGTCTCCGGGGTCCGTCCCGCCACCCAGATCCACACCCACATGTGCTACGCCGAGTTCGGCGACATCTTCCAGGCCATCGACGACCTCGACGCCGACGTCATCAGCCTGGAGGCCGCCCGCTCCCACATGCAGGTCGCGGGCGAGCTGGCCACCGCCGGCTACCCGCGCGAGGTCGGTCCCGGGGTCTACGACATCCACTCCCCCCGCATCCCCGGTGCGGCGGAGGCGGCAGCCCTGCTGCGCAAGGGCCTGGAGGCGATCCCCGCCGAGCGGCTGTGGGTCAACCCGGACTGCGGCCTGAAGACGCGCGGCTGGCCGGAGGCCAGGACCTCGCTGGAGAACCTCGTCGCCGCCGCGCGTGAGGTGCGGAGCACACTGCCGGGCTCGGCTTCCTGACCCGCCCGGGGCCGGGACGGGCACCGCGCAGCCCCGCGCAGGCCCGCCCCGGCCCCGAGCACGGCCCCGGTCACGGCCCCGGTCACGGCCCGGCCGCCGGGCCGGGGGAGACCGCACCCGTTCATCCTTCCGGGCTAAAGGAGCGGTGTTCACCCCGGGCCGCCTCCGGAGGAGCGCTCTGATGGGTGTGCCGCACCGCTCGTGTGCCCGGGCGGCCCGGCTGGACGGTCCGGAAGATCGCCCGTAATGCGAACCTTGTCCGCTGCGGAGATCCTGGAGGTGCTGTCCATCACGCGAGGAGGACCCACATGTCCATGTTGGACAAGATCAAAGGCATGCTCAAGGGCCACGAGGACCAGGCGCGGCAGGGGATCGAGAAGGGCGGCGACTTCATCGACCAGAAGACCCAGGGCAAGTACAGCGGCCAGGTCGACACGGCCCAGCAGAAGCTGAACGAGCAGCTGGGTGGCACTCCTCCGCCCACCGACGAGGCAGGCCGGTAGCCGGCCCGCGCGGCCCGGCCGGCGCGTAGCGCCCACCCCCTGGAGTTCGGCCCGGCGGAACATCGTGATCGCTCCGCCGGGCCTCCGTTCGCCCCACGTCCGGCCCTCGTCGTTACGTCCCTCCGAACCACCGAGGTGCGGTCCCCCGTACGGCGAGCGGCCGCCGGCCCCCGGAAGGTGCCTCCTGTGCGTCACGTTCCCGTACCCGCCCCCCAGCACGTCGGACCGCGCCGGCGGCGCCGGTCGCGCAGCACCCTCTGGGCGGTGGCCGCGGGCCTGCTCGCCGGCGCCGCCGTCGGAGCCGGCGGGAGCCACGGCGCCGTCGCGGCGCCGCGGGCGTACCCGGCCCTGGCCCCGGCGGCGGCCGGCGCGCGGGCCCAGCAGGTGGTGAGCGCCGTCAACGCGCAGCGCGTGAAGCACGGCTGCCGGCGGGTCACGGTGAACGCGAAGCTCACGGCCGCCGCCCAGGGGCACTCCGACGACATGGCCGCGCGCGGCTACTACGAGCACGCGACACCCGACGGCAAGGACCCCGGGGCCCGGCTGACGGCCGCCGGCTACCGGTGGAAGCGGTGGGGCGAGAACATCGGCAAGGGCGCCAAGGACCCCCGAGCGGTCATGGACGCCTGGATGCGCAGCGGAGCCCACCGTTCCAACATCCTGAACTGCACGTTCAAGGAGATAGGCGTGGGCGTGAGCCTGCGCTCGAACGGCCCATGGTGGACGCAGGACTTCGCCGCCCGCTGACCGCGCTCCCGCCCGCGCGACGCCGCCGGTCCGGCCGTTCTCGACGCGCGGCAACGGTGAGGCGTGCATAGCGTGGTCGTGCAGCAGCCCACACGAAGGGACGACGCACCATGAGTGACACCACACCGCGCAACCGGCCCGAGCCCGACCGTTCCGACCCCGGAGGCAAGCAGGGACCGCGCGGCGACGCGGGATCGCGCGGCCGGACCACCATCGCCGACGGCGTGGTGGAGAAGATCGCCGGCATGGCCGCCCGGGACGTCGAGGGCGTGCACGCGATGGGCACCGGCTTCGCCCGGACCTTCGGCGCCGTGCGCGACCGGGTGCCGGGCGGCGGCAAGTCCGTCACCCGCGGCGTGAAGGCGGAGGTCGGTGAGAAGCAGGCCGCCCTCGACCTCGACCTCGTCGTCGAGTACGGCGTGTCCATCGTGGACGTCGCCAACGCGGTGCGCCGCAACGTCGTCGCGGCGGTCGAGCGGATGACCGGGCTCGAGGTCGTCGAGGTCAACATCGCGATCGGTGACGTCAAGCTGCCGGACGAAGAGGACGACGACGAGGACGACCAGCAGCAGCGGGTCCAGTGAGCCGCGAGGCGGCGCGGCAGACGGTGGGCGCACGATGAGCATGGCACTGGTCGGACTGGCCGCGGGCATGGCCCTGGCGTTCGCCGGGTACTTCGGCGGGTTCGGCGCGTTCCTGCTCGTGGCGGCGCTGGGCGCCATCGGCTTCGTGGCGGGCAAGTTCCTGGACGGGGACCTCGACCCGTCCGACTTCCTCCGCGGCCGCGACGACGGCCGGGACCGCTCCCGGCGCTGAGCGCACCGGCCGGCCCGGAACCACCCCGCGGTGGTCCGGACCGGGCCCGGACCGTAAACGCTCTCAAGCGCTGCGGCGGACGTCACGGAACGTGCGCACGCCCGAGCGCCCGGCCCGGTGGCCACCACGCCTTACGACCCCCGCAATGTGCTGGTCACATTGCGGGGGTTGCCTTGTTGACGGTCTCAACCATTCCCGGGGGCGGGGCGCCCGGGATCGCGGCCGGTGACTGCGAGTTCGCGCCAATCGCGTCCGTACTCGCGAGTAATGCTCGCTAGAGGTATAGACCAATGATAAATATGGGGAACGGATCTCACCTGTGCGATCACCATGCGTCACCTCCGATGGGAAGGGATCACCCGCTGTGCCCCGTTCCTCCCGTTCCGCCCCGCCCGCCCTTCCGCTCTACCAGCGGATCGCCGACAAGCTCCAGGCCGAACTCGACAAGGGCCGCATCGCGCCGGGCGACCGGCTGCCCGCCGAGCGCCTGCTCGCCGCCCGCTTCGGCGTCAACCGGCAGACCGTACGCCAGGCCCTGCAACTCCTGCGCGACCGCGGCCTGGTCACCACCGGGCACCGCGGCACCCGGGCGGCGACCGTGCCCGCGGCGCTGCCGCAGCAGGCGATCGACACCGCGGCCGGCACGCCCGCGTCGCTGTCGCACCCCGACGGCGTCCTGCGCACCGCGCCCGCGCCCGTCGACATCTGCTGCCTGCTCGGCCTCACCCCCGGCACCCCCACCCTCGTCCACCAGCGCGTCGAGCAGGCGCCGGGGGACCAGTTGGCCGACGCCACGTCCTACTTCTCACCCATCGCGCTCGCCGAGATACCGCAGCTGGCCGAGCACCGCCGCTCCTCCCCCGAGCCGCACCGCGGCAACCTGCGCGGCCTGTACCAGTGGATGATCGACGCCGATCTGCGCCCCCACCGGCGCGACACCATCGACCTCACCCCGCTCCACAGCCCCCGCCCCGCCGCCGCGGACCAGGCGAAGCTCACGATCCGCCGCACCATCGCCGACCAGCACGGCCGCGTCCTGGAGATCACCGACCTGCAACTGCCGCCCGGCCCGGCGCAACTGGTCTACGACTTCGCCCTGCCCGGCGCCTGACCCCGACGCGCCTGACCGGGGCCCCGCGGATAGGCCGCCGGTGGCGACAGGACTATGGTCGACTTCCCAGAACCGCTACGACGAAGGGGCAGTCGGCGATGGCGCGGGACGAGGCCGTTATCGGCTGCACGGGGGAACTTCTGATCGCCACCCGCGGATCCGCCGGACCCGGCGAGATCCTGGTGCGCGTCCGAGGCGGAACCGAGACCTTCCTCGCCTGGTCCGAAGAGCCCCTGCCGCGCGGAACGACCGTGCTCGTCATCGAGTCCCGCGGAATGCGGCAGGTCGGCGTCATCGAGTGGGCAGATCCCCTGGATGCGTTGGGCGGCGTCAGCGACGCCACCTCTTGAAGGAGTCGACATGTTCGGTTATCGCGTTCCCGCCCCCGATGAGGCGATGCTGATCTCCGGAGGCAGGCGAGGACTGGCCGGTGCGCCGTTCCGCGTGGTGACCGGCCACGGCAAGTTCGTGCTCCCCGTCTTCCGCAAGACCCGCTTCCTGACCCTGGCGATGTGCGAGGCGGAGGTCGCCGAGACCTGCGTGACCCGGCAGGGCATCGCGCTGACGGTCCGGGCGGTGATCGCGTTCAAGGTGGGCAACGACACCGAGAGCATCGTCAACGCCGGACAGCGCTTCCTCTCCGACCAGGACCAGATGTCGGTGCTGACCGGCCGGATCTTCGCCGGCCATCTGCGGTCCATCATCGGCTCGATGACGGTCGAGGAGATCGTCACCGAGCGGCAGAAGCTCGCCACCGAGGTCCTGGAGACCTCCAAGACCGAGATGGCCAAGATCGGCCTGACCGTCGACTCGCTGCAGATCCAGTCGATCGACGACGGCAACACCGGGTACATCGCCGCGATGGCCGCCCCGCACAAGGCCGCCATCCAGCGGCAGGCCCAGATCGCCCAGGCCCAGGCCACCCAGGCCTCGGTCGAGGCGGAGCAGGTCGCCGCCCGCAACCAGGCCGAGTACGCGCGGCAGACCGCCGTGGTCAAGGCCGAGTACTCGGCCCAGGTGGACCGCGCCCAGGCCCAGGCCGCCCAGGCCGGCCCGCTCGCGATGGCCCACGCGCAGCAGGAAGTCCTCATCGCCCAGACCGAACTGGCCCAGCGCCAGGCCGAGTTGCGCCAGCAGCAGCTGCGGGCCGAGATCGTCAAGCCCGCCGAGGCCGAGGCCGAACGCATCAAGGTGCTGGCGATCGCCGACGCCGAGCGGATGAAGATCCAGGCCGAGGCCGCCGCCTCGTACGACCGGGTGGCGCTGGACCGGATGCTCATCGACCAGCTGCCGCTCATCGTCAAGGAGGCCGCGGGCGGCCTCGCGGGAGCCAACGTCAACGTCCTCAACGGCGCCGACGGCCTCAGCGAGATCGCGGCGGGCCTGGTCGGCCAGGGCCTGACCATCCTGGACTCGGTCCGCAAGAACCTCAGCGGCTCCGCCGAGTACCCCCGCCCGGGCCAGGGCGAGGGCCCCCTCGAACTGCGGGGCGCCCTCAAGCCGACGGCGGGCGCCGCGGGCTCTGCGGGCAGTGCCGCGTCGCAGCGCACCGGTAAGAACCCCGGCCAGGACAAGCCGTCCGACGGCCCCATCAGCATCGACTAGCGCGCCCGGATCCCGTGGAGGGGCCGGCGGGCAGGGACGGATCCCCTGCCCGCCGGCCCCTTCCGTGCGTCCGGTCGTCCCCTGCGGCCGTTCCGGCGCCCCGCCGAGGACGGGCGCAGCACGCCGACGGCCCCGCTACGCCACCCGCGCGAACAGGGCGCCCGACGCGGCAGCGGGCCGCCCCGACCGGGAAGGAAGGCCCAGCGGCCCCACCGCCGCCGCGGACGAGTGACCGCACCCGACGCGCCGCACCCGGCACGAAAGGCCCGGCCCATGCTCCGGCCCCCCGGACCCCCGCCCGCCCGCGCACCCCGCCGCCCACGGCACGCCCCGCGGACCCGGACCGCGGTGGTCGTGACCGCCCTGCTCGCCCTGGCGGCGCCCGCGAACAGCGCCGCCGCGGACCCCCGGTCCGCGGACGCGACGCGACTGGCCCCCGGCGTCCGGTACGAGACCTTCTCGGCGCCCGCCTCCCACGGCACCGTCCACGGCCACCTGCTGACGGTCGACCTGGACGACCCCCACGTGCGGGTCGACCTGCTGCGGCCCGCCGCCGACGGCGCCGACACCCGCACGCCGGTGTCCCGGCTGGCCGACGCGCGCGGCGCGGTCGCCGCCGTCAACGGCGACTTCTTCGACATCGTCGAGGAGGAGCACCCGGGCGTACCCGCCACCGGCTCCCCCGTCGGCCCGGCCGTCGCGGACGGACAGCCCCTCAAGGCCGCGGTCCCGGACGGCCAGCGCTTCGGCCCCACCCTGGTCCCGGGAGCCACCGGCGAGGACGTGCTGAGCATCGGCACCGACGGCGCCGCCCGGCTGGACCGCCTGCGCCTGGTGGGCACCGTCGCCGCCACCGCCGGCACCTGGGAGCTGGCGGGCCTCAACCAGTACGCGCTGCCCGTGGGCGGCATCGGCGCCTACACCTCCGACTGGGGCCCCGCCTCCCGCGCCCGCACCGCCTGCGGCACCGACCAGGTGCGCGCCGCCGGATGCGACGCCGACCCGTACGAGGTGACGGTCGACCACGACCGCGTCACCCAGGTCTCCACCACCCCGGGGCAGGGCGCCCTCCCCACCGGAACGGTCGCCCTGATCGGACGCGGCGCGGGCGCCGACGCCCTGCGCCGCCTGCGCCCCGGCGACCCGGTCCGCGTCCGGCACCGCCTGCAAACCGCCGGAAGCGTCCCGCCGGCCTTCGCCATCGGCGGCTACCCCGTGCTGCGCGACGGCATCCCCCTCGACGGTCTCGACGACACCGTCGCCGCCACCCGCACCGCCGCCGGATTCGGCGACCGGGGCCGCCGGCTGTTCCTGCTGTCCCTGGACGGCGCGACCGACAGCGGCAGCGGACTGACCCTCGGCGAACTGGCCCGCCTGCTGCGCACCCTCGGAGCCGACGGCGCCGTCGACCTCGACGGCGGGGGCTCGTCCACCCTGGTCACCCGGCCCCCGGGCGCCGCGCACAGCACCGTCCGCAACCACCCGTCCGGAGCGCCCGAACGCCCGGTGCCGAACGGCATCGGCGTGCTCTCGTCCTGACGCGCTACGCGCCGGGGCGCTCCGGCCCGTGGTGCTCGGGGTTCCCGGGCCCATGGTGCTCGTGATGCTCGGGGTGCTCGGGCCCGTGGTGCGGCGGCGGGGGCGGGATCGAACCCAGACCCGGGACGTCCTCCGGCCACACCAGCAGCACCGGGCAGGGCGCGTGGTCGACGACGAACCGGCCGTCCCGCCCCAGGCTGCGCGGCCCCAACCGCCGCAGGTCCCCGTCCCGCGCGCAGATCAGCAGTTCGGCGCCCTCCGCCGCCCTGACCACCTCGCGCGCCACCCGCCCGTGGACCTGCACCCGGGCCGCGGACCGGCCCAGCCGGTCGGCCGCGGCCTCCAGGAGCTCGGCGCCCGCCTCCGCCGACAGGGCCTCCAGATAGTCACCCGGATCGCGCTCGCGGTGCCCCCGCCCGAGCAGACCGGCGAACGCGCCGTGCGCGGCGGCCTCGGTGTCGTCACCCGTCACGAGCAGCAGGGTGACGTCGGTCCCGTCGGGCACGTGCGACCGGGCGGCGTCCACCGTCGCCCGCCACGCGCCCTCGGTGATCCAGATGATCGCGCTCACGAGTCGTCAGGCCTCCGGTCGTCCAACTCCCGCTCGTCCACGGCCCCACCCACCCTGCCACAACGACCGTCCGCGGCGCGGGAGGGCCGTCCCTTGGCCCGGAGTGACTATGGCGCGGAGTGACTATGGCGCGGAGCCGGGTCGGTGGCGGAGGGTCGGACCATGCCGACGAAGAGGACGCCCTGGCTGCTGCTGGTCCTGCCGATCATCCCGCTGCTGGCCCTGCTGCGCCGCTTCCGCCGCCGGGTCCGACCCGGCGGCGGCCCCGGCGGCGGCCCGCCGCCCGCCGGCGTCCGCGAACCGCGCCGCCCGAGCCCGACGCCGCCCGCCGCGGCGGTCTCCCGCGCGGAACCGGGCGCCTGACACCACCCCGAGGCCGGCCGGGGCCGCGCCCGCGCCCCCGGCCCCGCCCCGCCTCAGAAGGCCCCGTAGTTCACCTGCCAGGTCGGCAGCCCCATCCGCCGCCAGATCGCCACCACACGGTCCCTGTCGTCCAGGCTCACCCGGACGTTGAAGCGGTGGCGGACGTGCGCGTCGAACAGCTCCGCCTTGACCACGTCGTCACGGCGCCCGTCCCCGACCGGCCGCATCCACAGCTCGTCGCAGGGCACGTCATGGGCCGCCAGCCAGGCCTCGGTCTGCGGGCGGAACTCCTCACCACGGCCCGACAGCAGCACGATCCGGTCCCCGTGCGCCGCGCGGAACGCGACCAGCGCGTCACGCACCGAGGAGTTCAGGCCGTCCTGCTCGCAGCGCGTGAAGTCGTACGGGTTGCGGTTCTGGTTCACCGCGAGCGTGCCGTCGATGTCGCACATCACCGCGTCCGGCAGCCGCCCGTCCGGGACGTAGGGCAGCACGACCGGGGTGTCGTTCATCCACTCGTCCGTAAGCCGCCAGCCGCCCCGGGTCGCCTTGGTGTGCTTGTCGGCCAGGATGCGGATGATCTCCTCACCCACCGGTCGGTCGCGGGCCGCGTCACGGCGCAGGCACTCCTCGAGCGGCACGTCGGTGAAGTCGTGCACGACGAAGACCGCGAGCCCCCCGACGGCCGCCTTCAGCCGCTTCGGGATGTGCGGGGTCAGATGGGTGTTGTCGACGACGACGTCGAACCCGGCCGCCACCATCTCCCGCACGGCGGCGTCCTGGATGGCCAGCACGGTCTGCTCGTGCTCGTGCGACCACTGCCGGCCGCCCCCGCTCCCGCCGTCCCCCAGCATCATCCGCAGGTCGTCGAGGTTGACCCGGCGGACGCGGCCCTCGGAGTCGGCACACAGTTTGCGGGCGGCGGTGGTCTTCCCGGAGGCGGGCAGACCGGTCATGACATGCACGGTGGGCATCGGGGTTCAGCCTTCTTCGTCGTTCGCGAAAGGGTCGGAGGGGCCGGGCTTGATCGCCCGCCAGAACTGTAGATCGACGTTCTGCCCGTCGAGCAGCTGGAACATCGTCCCGCGCACCCGGCGGTCGCCGATCCGCTGGGCGGCCCGCGCGAACGCCGCCCGGTCGTCGGCGAACGGCGCGAGCGCCGCGAACTCCTCCCGGGCACTGGCGGCCAGCGCGTCGGCCTGCGCCACCAGGCCGTCCGCGATGCCGCGCACCCAGGCGTCGAACTCGTCCGGGACCTGTTCGAGCAGCGCGTCCAGCGGTCCGGTGCCGGACGCCGCGTAGGCCGCCAGCTCCTCGGGCGAGCAGCCCAGGGTCTGCGTCAGCCGCTTGGGATCGCGGTCGGCGAACCGCTGAATGCCCAGGCTGCGCCAGATGTCCCGCTCGGTGACGCCGGTGATGACCCGGTGCAGCCGCACGTAGTCGGCCGTCTTGGCCTTCGTCCGCACCCCGGACGCGAACCGCAGGACGTACCCCTCGGCATCCGTCCCGGTGACCGTCTGCCCGTCCAGCCGGATGTTGTCCGCCGTCAGCGCGAGCAGCCGGCCCAGCTCGGGCGCCGGCCAGCTGCGCACCACGGACCCCACCGCCCGCCACTCCCCCGCGGCCTCGGTGAGGGCGCGCTCGGTGCCGTCCGGCCCGTAGGCCGCGAGCAGCACGAGGTCACGGCGCTCGCCGTAGTTCACGACGATGCGGTTCTCCGGGTACAGGATCTCGACGAGGTAGGTGCTCCCCGGGTCGAGCGCCCCGGTGTCGGCGGCCCGCAGCCGCCGCGTCGCCCAGGTGGCCTGCTCCGAGGTGAACGACCCCTTGGAGGCGACGTGCCAGCGCGCGTCGTAGTGGAAGACGATGCCGAGGCTGTTGTGCACCAGAACGCCGCGAGCCAAGTAATTGGACGTGCTGGTGGTGATGTCATACCCGATGCGGCCGTGCGGGAAGTTCGCCTTGGTCGCGGCGACGGGCTCAACCCTGAGCACGCGTGCCGTCTTCGGTACGACTACCTCCCTACCAGGGGCCATCTGCGTGTACGGGATGTCGCGCCAGCGCTCGGGGATCTTGTAACGCATGGACGGATGGACATGAGGCGCCACGGCAGCCCACAGCCGATCGATCGACCGATCGCGGCCGGCGTTGACGCGTAGGCACCAGCCCCTGTCCTCATAGACCTTGCAGCGGACCCCGTACATCACTGCCAGGCGATCAGCGAGACGTTGAACGTCCTCCTGTGCGAAGGAGTTGGTGGCCAGGTTCAATCGAGGCTGCTGATTGTGGGAGCCGGTTGAGAGCGATCCGTCATCCATGATCCATTTAGCCACAGCGAAGTCATCGAGCCAGCTCAGATCGGCGGGAACGCGCTTGATCCCGTCCGGGTACCACTCGCGCCGTAGATCTCCGAGAGCGGCATACTCACGGCTTCCTGCCCAAAGCAGGGCACTGCCGTAGCCGGAAGTCGAAGCCACTCGGTTAGTCGCACAATCGCCCAGCGCACTTTGGATGGCCTCAACGTATGCGGAATGCTTGACGGTGTGCGGCTCCTGGTACTTCGCAACGGCTGCCTTAGTGGCAGATGCAACAACACAGCCGTCGCCCAGCATGGACGCCCGAATCAACCGGAGAACCTCGTTGCTGGGCTCCCACGTTTGCGTTACTACCTCGTCGCCGGGCCGTACTTCGCAGGCCAGTCGATAACCCCCGTTGACATGAATTTCGTGGTTCACAGTGACACGCAACCGGTTGGGATGGCCACCCGCGCCCGAGACGCGGGAGACCGGCGCGTCGACCGTGATATCGAGCCAATGGTCCTTGCGACCATTCCGGTGCCAGTCGATGACGACCGCGGGGACGAGGTTGCCCCGCTCGTCCATCCCGACCAAATTGACGGGCAGCCGACGGCGAACAACCTCACCGATGGTGATCGTGCCGCCTCCCCACAGGTTGAGCGCTGTCCTCGTCGGGAAGCAGCCGTCGACTTTGTCATAGACCTCGAACGGCTCGACGGGCAGCGGCGGGGCGTACGGCAGCCCCAGCCCGTGCTCCCCGACATTGAAGAACTTCTCGAACGGCCACGCCACGACCGCCCCGGTCACGTCGTCGGCCACCAGCCCGCGGCAGCGGATGGTGACGTCGCTCCAGGCGCGTTCGTACTGGGCCACCCGCGTGTAGGTGTAGATGGAGAGCGGCAGTTCCGGGTGCTGCCTGCGCGAGACGTGGCCGGACTCGATCGCCGCGCGGAGGTCGGCGGGCTTGACGAGGGTGTCGAGGTCGGTCACGGCTGCTCCTGGTCGGATCTTGGGTGTCTGATGCAGCGTGACCGGCGGCGCTGGATCCCGCGACCCATATACGCACGGGACAGGCACGGGCCGGAGGGCCGGCCGTCCCGCAGGGTATGCCGGTCGGCTCCCTCCGCGGAGCCTGTCCAGCGGTGTGTGACGGGCCCGTCCCGGGCGGGTAGGATCGCCCGCGCCATGCAGATGAATGCCACGTACACCAGTTTTGTCGCGCTCGGCGACTCCTTCACCGAGGGCATGTCGGACGCGCTGCCGGACGGCTCCTACCGCGGCTGGGCCGACCTGGTCGCCGCCCGCCTCGCCGCGCGCACCCCGGGTTTCCGGTACGCCAACCTCGCGGTGCGCGGCAAGCTCATCCGGCAGATCGCGGACGAGCAGGTGGACACCGCCGCCTCGATGCGGGCCGACCTCGTCACGCTGGTCGGCGGCCTCAACGACACCCTGCGGCCCAAGTGCGACGTCGACGCGGTGTGCGCGCTGCTGGAGGAGTCCGTCGAGAAGCTGGCGCCGACCTGCGGCCAGCTGGTCCTGATGCACAGCCCGATCCGCCGGGGGCCGGTCGCTGCCCGCTTCCTGCCGCGCATGGAGCAGCTCTTCGCGTTCCTCGACACGCTCGCGGAGCGGCACGGGGCGATCGTGGTGGACCTGTACGGGTCGGGGGTGCTCGGGGACCCGCAGATGTGGGCGGACGACCGGCTGCACCTGAACGCCGAGGGCCACCGCCGGGTGGCGGAGGCGGTCTGGCAGGCGCTCGGCCACGAGGCGGAGTCCGACTGGCGCGAGCTGCTGGCGCCCGCCGTGCCCCCGGGCTGGGTGACCCGGCGCCGAACCGACATCCGCTTCACCCGGGAACACCTGGTGCCGTGGATCGGCAGGCGCCTGACCGGCCGCTCCTCGGGCGACGGCCTGCCCCCCAAGCGCGGCGAGCTGTCCCCCTTCGAGGACTGACCGCCCGACCCCTCCGGCCGGCCAGTCCTCGTCGGAGGACCGGAAGCGGGTGAAGATCCCCACCCCGTGTGTCGTTATCGGACGGCCTGCCCGCCGCGGCAGCGCCGGCACCTGCACAGCGGCCAGCGGCTGTCGTCCGGGAAGGTGCCCGCGGGTACGACGCGCTGCGGCTGGATGGTCGTACGCTCACCGGTCGGGCTGACGCGGTAGACGCCGATCGTCAGGCCGGGGTGATCGATTGCTCTGGTACGGGTCATGGCTGGTCCCGGGGTCGATGGTTGCCCACACGCGCTCTTCGCTCTCGGTGCGGCCGTGGCCGTAGCCATCGGCATCGGCGAGCGCGGCCAGCACCACGTACCGGCCGGCTGAGCTGATGTCTGCGGGGATGACGACGTCCAGGCGGACGGCGCCGCCGGGAAGCTCGGTGCGCGCAACCTCGTTGCCGCCGGTGGCGGCGGACAAGCGGGCGGCGATGTGCGAAACCCTGGCGCGCACGGGTATCCCCTTCGTGAACGCTTCATCACGATGAGTATTTCTACTTCATTAGCTTGAACCTGATGGAGTAGCTTGTCAATGTCATCAGCAGCCGTAGAGTCCGCCCCCATACGCCGGGGCAGCACGGAGAGCCGTATGCCGCGAGAGGCGCCTTACCTGCACGTCGCTGATGACCTGCGCCGCCGTATCAAGGCAGGCGAATGGGCCGTCGGCGAGAAGCTGCCGTCCCGCGCCCAGCTGGCCGAGCACTACGACACCGGCCGCAACGTCCTGCAGCGCGCCATGGAACGCCTGATCATCGAGGGCGTCCTGGAAGGCCGTGCCGGATCCGGCACCTACGTCCGCCAACCCCGCGAACGCCTGCGCATGGTCCGCTCCCGTCACCGGGAACGCCGCGGAGGTTCGCCCTTCCGCGCCGACATGGAGGAGCAGGGCCGCACCGGGAGTTGGGAGTCACACTCGCAAGCCCGAGTCCCCGCGCCGGAGGGCATCGCACAGCGCTTGGCGATCCAGCCGGGTGACCTCACCGTCCACACCCGGTACGAGTTCCTCGCCGATGGCCTGCCCGTCCAGCTGTCGCACTCGTGGGAGCCCATGGCCGTCACGGACGGAACGCCCATCGTGCTGCCGGAGATGGGGCCGCTCGCCGGGGCCGGCGTCGTGGAACGGATGCGGACCATCGGCGTCGTCATCGAGACCGCCGTCGAGGTACCCCGCCCGGCACGGGCCACGCAGGAGCAGGCGAACCTGCTCGGGATCTCTGTCGGCGACATGCTGCTCGAGATCGAGCGCACGTACTACGACACCGAGGGCCGCCCCGTCGAGACGGCCGACATCACGGTCCCGGACGTGCGCTGGGAAGTCGCCTACGAGATCCCGATCGACCAGCCGTAAGGCGCTTCCGGGCAGCAACGACGTCCACCTCGCCGAGGGACGCACACCGTCCGGGACCGCCAAGGACGCCAGGTAAGCTCTCTGCACGTGACTGCTAAGCCTCGTATCCCGAACGTCCTGGCCGGCCGCTACGCCTCGGCGGAGCTTGCCACCTTGTGGTCCCCCGAGCAGAAGGTGGTGCTGGAGCGCCGCCTGTGGCTCGCTGTCCTGCGGGCGCAGAAGGACCTCGGCATCGAGGTGCCGGAGCAGGCGCTCGTCGATTACGAGCGGGTGCTCGAGCAGGTCGACCTCGCCTCCATCGCCGAGCGCGAGAAGGTCACGCGGCACGACGTGAAGGCCCGCATCGAGGAGTTCAACGCTCTCGCCGGGCACGAGCAGGTCCACAAGGGCATGACGTCGCGCGACCTGACCGAGAACGTCGAGCAGCTGCAGATCCGGCTGTCGCTGGAGCTCGTGCGCGACCGTACGGTGGCGGTGCTGACCCGGCTGGGCAAGCTGTCCGCCGAGTACGCGGAGCTGGTCATGGCCGGGCGGTCGCACAATGTCGCGGCGCAGACCACCACGCTGGGCAAGCGGTTCGCGACGACGGCGGACGAGCTGCTGGTGGCGTTCGAGCGGCTCGAGGACCTGCTGGGCCGCTACCCGCTGCGCGGCATCAAGGGCCCGGTGGGCACCTCGCAGGACATGCTGGACCTGCTGGGCGGCGATGTCGCCAAGCTGGCCGAGCTGGAGGACCGGATCGCCGGTCACCTGGGCTTCTCGCGGGCCTTCACCTCCGTGGGCCAGGTCTACCCGCGCTCGCTGGACTACGACGCGGTGACCGCGCTGGTGCAGCTGGCGGCGGCGCCGTCGTCGCTGGCCAAGACGATCCGGCTGATGGCCGGGCACGAGCTGGTGACCGAGGGCTTCAAGGCGGGCCAGGTCGGCTCGTCGGCGATGCCGCACAAGATGAACACGCGCTCGTGCGAGCGGGTCAACGGTCTCGCGGTCATCCTGCGCGGCTACGCGTCGATGGTCGGCGAGCTGGCGGGCGACCAGTGGAACGAGGGCGACGTGTCCTGCTCGGTGGTGCGCCGGGTCGCGCTGCCGGACGCGTTCTTCGCCTTCGACGGCCTGCTGGAGACGTTCCTGACGGTGCTGGACGAGTTCGGTGCCTTCCCGGCCGTCATCGCCCGCGAGCTGGACCGCTACCTGCCGTTCCTGGCCACCACGAAGGTGCTGATGGGCGCGGTGCGCGCCGGTGTGGGCCGGGAGATCGCGCACGAGGTCATCAAGGAGCACGCGGTGGCCTCCGCGCTGGCGATGCGGGAGAAGGGCGCCGAGCGCAACGAGCTGCTGGACCGGCTCGCCGAGGACGAGCGGATGCCGCTGGACCGGGCGCAGCTGGACGCGCTGATGGCCGACCGGCTGTCGTTCACCGGCGCGGCGGCCGGTCAGGTCGCGGCGGTCGTGGAGCGGATCGCCGAGGTGGCCGAGCGGCACCCGAAGGCGGCCGCGTACGCGCCCGGGGCGATCCTCTGACACCGGAGGAGCTGGAGGCCGCCCGGGACCGCACCGTCGAGGACGTGGTCGCGGGTGGTCTGCGGGTGCTGTTCTGCGGGATCAATCCGGGGCTGCTGTCGGCGGCGACCGGTCACCACTTCGCCCGGCCGGGCAACCGGTTCTGGCCGGTGCTGCACGCCTCGGGCTTCACCCCGCGGCGGCTGCTGCCCGCGGAGCAGCGCGAGCTGCTCACGTACGGGCTGGGCATCACCAATGTCGCGGCGCGGGCCTCGGCGCGGGCGGACGAGCTGAGCGCCGAGGAGATGGTGGAGGGCGGCCGGATCCTGGAGGAGAAGGTGCTGCGGCTGGAGCCGGCGTGGCTGGCGGTGGCCGGGATCACCGCGTACCGGGTGGCGTTCGGGGAGAAGGACGCGCGGATCGGCCCGCAGGAGCGGACCATCGGCCGGACCCGGATCTGGGCGCTGCCGAATCCCAGCGGCCTGAACGCGCACTGGACGGCCGCGGCCATGGCGGAGGAGTTCGGACGGCTGCGGGTGGCCGCCGGGGCCCCGGACGCGACCGCCCGGTAGGGCACTTGGCGGCATCGAGGTGTCCGGCCGGTGGCGGCGCGCGTGGCGCGGGGTGCAACGGCACTCGCCGGGCGGCCGCTGGCCAGGTACGATCCGCCCACATACACGCGCCGGCTGGGAGGACATACGTTGGGGCGGCTCACCGGCGGGGATCCATCCCTGCTGCGACGGATCAATTCCGCGGTGGTCCTCCATGCGCTGCGCGGGTCGCAGACCCCTACCCTGACCGAGCTGGTGCACAGCACCGGCCTGTCCCGGCCGACCGTCGAGGGCGTCATCGAGGGGCTGACGGAGTCCCGCCTGGTGGTGGAGGTTCCCGCCGAGCCCGGTGACGCCCGCAAGCAGGGCCGGCCGGCCCGGCGCTTCCGGTTCCACGCGGAGGCGGGCCATCTGCTGGGCATCGAGATCGGTGCGCACCAGGTGCGGGCGGTGCTGTCCGACCTCAGCGGGCAGCTGCTGGGGTCGCTGGGCCATGACGTGGCGGAGGCGGCGTCCGCGGACGACCGCCTGGAGCGGGTGCGCGGCACGGTCGCCGAGCTGCTGCGCAAGTGCGGGGTGGCGCGCAGCACGCTGTGGGCGGTCGGGGTCGGCAGCCCCGGCATCGTCGAGGCGGACGGCGCGGTGCGGTTGAGCACGGCGCTGCCGGGGTGGACGGGTCTGCCGCTGGGCGAGCGGCTGCAGCGGTCGTTCCGCTGTCCGGTGCTGGTGGAGAACGACGCGAACGTCGCGGCGGTCGCCGAGCACTGGAAGGGCGTCGGCATGGGGACCGACGACATGGTCTTCGTGCTGGCCGGGCTGAGCCCGGGAGCCGGTTCGCTGATCGGCGGCCGGTTGCACCGCGGGTTCGGCGGTGCGGCGGGCGAGATCGGGGCGCTGCACCTGCTGGGGCAGGAGGTGACGCCGGAGCACCTGCTGTCGACGACGGGGACGCCGCTGCACCCGCTGGACGAGTCGGCCGTCGCCCGGGTCTTCGCGCTCGCCAAGGGCGGCGACGTGCAGGCCCAGGAGGCCGTGGAGCGGTATCTGCGGCGGTTGGTGCACGACGTGGCGGCGCTGGTGCTGGCGCTGGATCCGGAGCTGGTGGTGATCGGCGGCTGGGCGGCGGGCCTGGACGGTGTCCTGGAGCCGTTGCGCGACCAGCTGGCCCGGTACTGCCTGCGGCCGCCCGAGGTGACGCTGTCGGCGCTGGGCCAGGAGGCCATCGCCACCGGGGCGCTGCGGCTGGCCCTGGACCACGTCGAGGAGCAGTTGTTCGCCGTCGAGCAGACGTCGCTGCCCCGGCGCTGACCGGCCGCGAGCACGGCGGGGGCGCGGAGCGCGCCCGGGTCCCGGATCACGCCCGGACAGCGGCCCCGGCTCGGACGGCGCGGAGCACCGGTGCCCCTGGGGGCCCGGTGCTCGCGTGGTGGCCGATACGGCGGGTGGTGCTGCGGGTCAGGAGGCCTGGCGGCTTTCCTGCTCCTCGTGGTGGGTGACCTCCACGGCGCCGGAGTCGCCGAAGGTGAGCCGGCAGGTGTCCGCGCGGTAGGTGGAGATCGCGACGGCGGCGACCCGGCCGGCGGCGAAGTAGCGCGTGGTGACGACGAGGACCGGGGCGCCGGGCAGCCGGTCGAGCTGCTTGGCGTCCTCGGCGCGGGCCGAGCCCAGTTCCACGGCGCGGTCCTCGCCCTCGAGGTCCAGGCGCTGCAGCTCGCGCAGCACGGCGGGGGCGTGGCTGGCCGGGGTGAGCAGGCCGGGCAGGGCGGGGACCGAGGCGGCGGGCACGTAGAGCAGTTCGGTGGCGACCGGCTGGCCGTTCATGACGCGCTCGCGCCGGATGGTGTGCACCGGCTGGGCGGCGTCGCCGTCGAGGAGCCGGGCGACGGCGGCCGGGGCGAGGGCCTCGGCGCAGCCGATCGTGCGCCACGCGTCGTTGCCGATGCCGGGCCAGGTGTTCCGGGTCGGGCCGACGGAGACGCCCATACGGGGCGGGGCGACGGTGGTGCCGACGCCGCGGCGGCGCTGCAGCCGGCCTTCCAGCTCGAGCTGCTCCAGGGCCTGGCGCAGGGTGGCCCGGGCGACACCGAAGCGGGCGGCGAGGTCGCGCTCGTTGGGCAGGATCTCGCCCACCGCGAACTCCGAGTCGAGCGCGTCATTGAGCACGGTCTTCAGGTGCCAGTACTTCGGCTCCTGAACCTCCTGCGTCGCCTCGAGCTGCGTGGTCCCCACCCTGTCCTCACAATCGCCGGGCCCTGCGCGGGCCTTGTTCAGCCTTGTTTCGGAACCCCTGTTTATTAAAGGTTCTTGCACTACTAGGGCCGACCATAGGGCGGGCGCTCCCCTTGGTCAAGACCAATCATCACGCGAGGCTCTGACCTGGGATGTCTTGGACGCACGACGTTCACGCGATGTTGTTGCCACGCCACAGGGGAACGGGCGGATCACGCAGGGCCAGCACCGGCAGGGGGGCGGAGGGCGCGGCCGGTGCGGAGAAAAGGCGCCCCGACCGAGACGGGGGCGCCCGGTCGGGGCTGCTGGCCGGGCCGGCGATCAACACCGGCCCGTATGCAGTGAACTCACGGTGCCCCATAGGAGTTCCCCGGCTTCCCCGCTACCCTTCCTGACGTCACGTCTACCAACGGTCAGGAGCACCGCATGCCCCGAACCGCCTCCCTCGCCGAGGTCTCCCCCGCCGGCCTCCCGCCCGTCCTCGTCGCCTACGAGCGGCGCGGCGCGGGAGAGCCGCTGGTCCTCCTGCACGGCATCGGCCACCATCTGCAGGCCTGGGACCCGGTCATCGACCGGCTGGCGGCCGAGCGGGACGTCATCGCGGTGGACCTGCCCGGCTTCGGCCAGTCCCCCGCGCAGCACGCGTCGGTCCCCAGCGACCTGCCGACCGCCGTCGCCGCCCTCGACGCGTTCTTCACCGCGCTCGGGCTCGACCGCCCGCACGTGGCCGGCAACTCCCTGGGCGGGCTCGTGGCCCTGCACCTGGGCCGTGAGCGGCTGGTGCGCAGTGTGACGGCGCTGTCCCCGGCCGGGTTCTGGACCGAGTCCGAACGGCGCTACGCCTTCACGGTGCTGGGGGCGATGCGCCGCGGCGCCCTGCTGCTGCCGCCGGCCACCGTGCAGCGGCTGGCCCGCAGCTCGGCCGGCCGGGCCGCGCTCACCAGCGCGATCTACTCCCGTCCGGGACGGCGCTCGCCGGAGGCGGTGGTGGCCGAGACCCGCGCCCTGCGCGAGGCCGCGGGCTTCGACGCCACGCTGGCGGCCGGCCGGGCCGGCGTCGTCTTCGCCGACGACATCCCCGACCTCCCGGTGACCATCGCCTGGGGCACCCAGGACCGGGTCCTGCTGCGCCGCCAGGGCATCCGCGCCAAGCGCACCATCCCGGGCGCCCGGCTGGTGCGGCTGCCCGGCTGCGGCCACGTGCCGATGAACGACGACCCGGACCTGGTCGCCCGGGTCATCCTCGACGGCTCGCGCTGACCGCCTGACGGGCCCGCTCCGCCCGGCCCGCCGGGCCCGCGCCCCGCTCGCCCGGCGCCCGCCGGGCGAGCAGCCCGGAGCCCACCGCGACCCCCGCCGCCACCAGCAGGCTGCCCGCCAGCCGGCCCGGCCCGAACGAGCCCACCCCGACCAGTGGCGCGGTCAGCGCCGCGGAGACGGGGATCAGCCCGGAGAAGAGCGTGGCGCGCTCGGCGCCGATGCGCTGCATCCCGGCGTACCAGCAGACGAAGCCGATGACGGTGGCCACGACGGCCTGCCAGCCCAGCGCCAGCGTCTCGGCGGTGTCCGGCAGCCGCAGCGCGGCCCGCCCGTCGAGCAGCAGGCCGAGCAGCCCGGCCTCGACGGCGGCGAAGCCGCAGACGCACGTCGACAGCAGCAGCGGCCCGAGCGGGGCGACCAGCGGGACGGCGATCACCGCGAAGGCGACCTCGCCGGCCAGCGCCGCCATCGACCACAGCAGCCCGGCGGTGTCCGAGCCGCCCCAGCCCTGGACGGCGAAGGCGCCGCCCGCGACGAGCAGCGCCCCGGCCAGCACCGCGCGGGCCGGGCGGCGGCCGGACAGCAGCGGGACGAGCACCGCCACCACGATCGGCGCGCAGCCCACCAGCACGCCGGGCACGGCCGGTTGCGCGGTGCGCTCGGCGGCGAGCACCGCGAGGTTGAAGCCGACCATGCCGGTCGCGGCGAGCACCGCCAGTCGCAGCCAGTGCCGTCCGGCGAGCGCGCGCAGCCGCTGGGAGGCGTCCCGCGTGCTGCGGAGCGTGAGCAGGACGAGCAGCCCGAAGGCGATGCCGTAGCGCAGCGCCTGGCCTCCGGCGTGCGGGTAGCCCACGAGGGCGCCGTTGGCGGTGAAGGAGCCGCCGACCAGGACACAGGCGAGGGCGGCCAGGAGCGCGCCACGGCGCTGGAAGGAGTTCATGCCATGACGCTATGAAGGGAACCGGTCCGGTTTAAGGTCCAATCCCATGGCTGCTTCGAGGACCACTTCCGACGACGACCGCGTTCCGGGCGGGACCGCCGCCTGGGAGCTGCTGCTCCCCTCGGCCGCCGCCCCGGCGCGCAGCCGCGGCCGCGCGCTCCAGGCGGCGCTGCGCGACGCGGTGCGCTCGGGCCGGCTGGCGCCGGGCACCCAACTGCCGTCGAGCCGGGAGCTGGCGGCCGACCTGGGGGTGTCGCGCGGGCTGGTGACCGACGCGTACGCGCAGCTGACGGCGGAGGGGTACCTGAGCGGCCGGCAGGGGGCGGGGACGTGGGTGACGAGCGCGTGCGCGGGTCCCCCGGCGCCGGCGCCGGGGCTGTTCGCGGCGGACGACCGCGGCGGCCCGACGGACTTCCGGCCGGGGCTGCCGGACCTCTCGCTCTTCCCGCGCGCCGCCTGGTCGGCCGCCCACCGCCGGGTGCTGACGCGGCTGCCGCACCGGGCGTTCGGCTACCCCGACCCCCGGGGGCTGCCCGAGCTGCGGGCCGCGCTGGCCGACCTGCTGGCCCGCCGCCGCGGGGTCGCGGTGGAGCCCGACCGGATCGTGGTGTGCTCCGGGGTGGCGCAGGCGCACACCCTGATCGGGCTGGTCCTGCGGGACCGCGGCGAGCGCCGGGTGGCGGTGGAGGATCCGGGCAGCCCCGAGCACACGGCGCTGTTCGCGGCGGCCGGTCTGGAGGCCGTGCCGGTCCCGGTGGACCGCGACGGTCTGGACCCGGCGGCCCTGGCCGCCACCGGGGTGCGGGCGACCGTGGTCACCCCGGCCCACCAGTTCCCTTCGGGGGTGGCGTACACCGCCCGGCGGCGCGGCGAACTCACCGACTGGGCGCGGGAGAGCGGCGGGCTGCTGATCGAGGACGACTACGACGGGGACTTCCGCTACGACCGGGCGCCCGTCGGCGCCCTCCAGGGGCTGGCTCCCGACCGGGTCGCCTACACCGGATCCGTCAGCAAGTCGCTGGCCCCCGGGCTGCGGCTGGGCTGGCTGGTCGCGCCGCCCGATCTCGCCGCCGAGGTCGCGACCCGCAAGCGGACGATGGACCTGGGCAACCCCGTCACCGAGCAGGCCGTCCTGGCGGAGTTCGTCACCGGCGGCCACTACGACCGGCAGTTGCGGCGCTGCCAGCGGCTGTACCGCGTCCGCCGCAACACCCTGGTCGAGGCGCTGGAGCGGCGCTTCCCCGGCACGCGGGTCAGCGGGATCGCGGCCGGGCTGCACGTGATCGCGGCCCTGCCCGCCCGCTACGGACCCGAGCCGCGCTTCCTGGCGGCGGCCGCGGCGGCGGGCGTCGCGGTGCGGCCGCTGTCGTCGTACACCGCGCTCGGTGGCACGGCGGACGACGGCCGGGTGCACCTGGTCCTGGGGTACGCGCACCTGTCGCCGGCGGACATCGAACGGTCGGTCCAACTGCTGGCCACAGCCTTTTGATCTCAAATCGGCAACAGCAGGTTTAACTTCTCGACACCCCCTTCTGTCGCAGTCGTCCCGCTTGATAGATATGACGCAGCGCGTTCCTGTCGGTCGATGGGCGCTCCACCCCCTTTCGCCCTTCGTCCTGTTGAGAGGTACGCCCATGCCTCCGCGCCCCCGCGCGGCGGTCCTGCCCCTGGTCGCGGTCTTCGCCGCCGGGTATCTTGCCGCCTATCTGCTGCCCACCCTCGTCGGGCACCTCGGTTCCTCTCCCGGTGGCCTCGGCCTGAGCAGCGCCCGTGCGGGCGCTGTCGGCAGCGCGCTGCTGCTCTCCTCGGCCACCGCGGGGCTGACCCTCGCCTCCCGCGTGCACCGCGTCGGGGCCGTCCGCCTCGCCCGCGCCGGGCTGCTGCTGATGGTGGCGGGCTTCGCGCTCGCCGCCGGCACGTCGCTCGTCCCGCTGGTGGTCGCCGGCTGCGTCGTCGGCGGCTTCGGCTCCGGGACGGCGACGGCGGTGGCCGCCGTCGGGATCGCCGCCCGCCCCGACCCGCACCGCGCCTCGGTGCTGGGGCTGTTGACCACCTCGGCGACCGCCGGCGCGCTGTACCTGGTGCTGCCGCGGCTCGGCGGCGGCCACGCGCTGCCGTTCGCCGCGATCGCCTGCGCCGCCGCGCTGGCGCTGCCCGCGGCCGGGCGGCTGCCCGCCGCGGACCGCGCCGGCACCCCGCGCCCGGACGCCCACCCCGCGGCCCGGCTGCCGCACCGCCGCTCCGGCGCGGTGCTGGCCGGAGCCATGCTGTGCTGGTCGATGGCGCAGAACGCCCTGTGGGGGATGAGCGGACGCATCGGCCTGGACCGGGCCGGGCTCTCCGAGACCGCCCTCGGCCTGGTCTTCGCCGTCGCCCTCGGCGGCGGGCTGGCCGGCGTCGGCGCGGCGGGCGCGCTCGGCTCCCGGCTGGGGCGCGCCGTCCCGATCGGCGCCGGCACCGCGGTCATCGCCACCTGTGTCGCGGTGAGCGCCTCGGCGCACGGCGCCGTGCCGTTCGCGACCGGCGAGGTGCTGTGGAACACCGTCTACCCCGTGGTGCTCTCCTACCTGATCGGCCTGGCCGCCTCCCTCGACGGGCAGGGCCGGTGGGCCGTCCTGGCGGGGTCCGCCTCCAACCTCGGCGTCGCCTGCGGGCCGCTGGCCGGGACGCTGCTCGCCGGCCACGCCGGCTACCCGGCCATGGGCGCCGTGCTGGGGTGCGTGCTGCTGGCCACCGCCGTGCCGCTGACCGCGGTCGCGCTGCACAGCGGCGGGCGCGTCCTGCTGCCCGGCACGATCCGCCGGCGCGGCGGCGCGGCCGCGGCGGCCGTCGCGGGCGCGGCCGGCGCCCCGGCGGGGGCCGTCCCCGAACTGGGCGGCACCGAGCTGGTGGTGACCGACATCGAGGTCGGCCCGGCCCCCACCCCGGAGCTCTCGCTCCTCCCGCCCTCCACCCCGCTGCCGGCCTCGTACCAGGAGCCGGCGGCGGCCCGCCTCACGTCGGTGTAGACCCGCCCGAGCGGCGTGTTCACCGTGCGTTCGACCGGACGGCACCCGGAGCCAGTAGGAACGGGGGCGACCGGGGACGTTCGAGCAGCGGGAGTGGCAGATGTCGCAGGAAACCCAGAACACGCAGCAGGCGCCGGCAGCGGCCGGTGCGGTGGACCGCAGGGCCGTCCTCGGCGGGGGCCTCGCCGCGGCCGGGGCGCTGCTGCTGCCCGCGGTGACGGCGGCGCCCGCGCTGGCGCTGTCGGGCCGGCCGGCCGCGCCGTGGGGGGTGCAGACCGGCGACGTCACCGCCTCGTCGGGCCTGGTGTGGGTGCGCTCCGACCGGCCGGCCCGGATGGTGGTCGAGACGTCGGTCAGCGGTTCCTTCCGCGACGCGCGCCGCTGGCAGGGGCCGCTGCTGGGGCCGGACACCGACTTCACCGGGACCACCTCGCTACGCGGCCTGCCGTCCGGCGAGCAGATCCACTACCGGGTGCTGCTGGCCGACCCGGACGACCACCGCCGCACCGGCGCCCCGGTGGCCGGCAGCTTCCGCACCCCCTCCACGCGGCGCCGCGACGACGTGCGCTTCCTGTGGTCGGGCGACCTCGCCGGGCAGGGCTGGGGCATCAACCCCGACATCGGCGGCTACCGCATCTACGAGGCGATGGGCCGGCTCGACCCGGACTTCTTCCTGTGCAGCGGCGACAACATCTACGCCGACGGCCCGATCGCCCCCACCGCGGCGCTGCCCGACGGCCGGACCTACCGCAACCTCACCACCCCGGAGAAGTCCAAGGTCGCCGAGACCCTCGCGGAGTTCCGCGGCGCCTTCCGCTACAACCTGCTGGACGACAAGCTGCGCGCCTTCAACGCCCGGGTGCCCTCGATCATCCAGTGGGACGACCACGAGGTGCGCAACAACTGGTACCCGGGCGAGCTGCTGGACGACGCGCGGTACGCCGAGAAGAGCGTGGACGTGCTGGCGGCCCGCTCCCGGCGGGCGTTCTCCGAGTACTTCCCGATCTCGACGCTGCGGCCGAACACCGACGGCCGCGTCCAGCGGGTGCAGCACCACGGCCCGCTGCTGGACGTCTTCGTGCTGGACATGCGCACCTACCGCAACGCCAACTCCCCCGACGCCCAGACCCAGGACGAGCAGGGCATCCTCGGCCGGGCGCAGCTGGAGTGGCTCAAGCGGGAGCTGTCGCGCTCCCGCGCGGTGTGGAAGGTGATCGCCGCCGACATGCCGCTGGGCCTGGTGGTGCCGGACACCACGGAGGGCCGGCCGAACTTCGAGGCGGTCGCGCAGGGCGACCCGGGCGCCCCGCTCGGGCGCGAGCTGCAGATCGCCGAGCTGCTGCGGTTCGTCAAGCACCGCCGGATCACCGGGACGGTGTGGCTGACGGCCGACGTGCACCACACCTCCGCGCAGCACTACCAGCCGTCCCGTGCGGCGTTCACGGACTTCGCGCCGTTCTGGGAGTTCGTCTCCGGGCCGCTGAACGCCGGCGCGTTCCCGGCCAGTGCGCTGGACGGCACCTTCGGCCCCGAGCGGGTGTTCGTGAAGGCGCCCGAGCGGGCCAACGTCTCGCCCGCCGAGGGGTACCAGTTCTTCGGGCAGGTCGACATCGACGGGCACTCGGGCGAGCTGACGGTGCGGCTGCGCGAGCAGGACGGCACGGTGCTGTTCACCAAGGTGCTGCAGCCCGGCCGCGTCGGCCAGTAGGGCCTCGTCCGGACCGTGCCGGAGCCCTGCCCCGGCCCTCTCGGGGGCGCGGGCGGGGCCCCGGCCGGCAGGCGGCAAAACCGTTGAAAGGGCAAATCAACCACCAGGAACCACCCTTAACCCACCGGTCATCGAACGTTCGTGATCACGCAACACAGCTTCGACAGGGTGTTCTCATGCCTCAGTTGACTGCGCCGAACCCACGCCCGTCCCACCCCTCCCGCTCCCACCGCCACCACTGGCGGCGCGACCTGGTGGAACTGTCCGCCGTCTTCACGGCGGTGGCCCTGGCCGACCTGGTGGCCAATGTGGTGGTGCACGGCCCGGAGGGGCCCGTCCTGCTGGCCGCCTCGGCGGTCGCCCTGCTGGCCACGGCCGGATTCCACATCTGGTGGGCGCGGCGCCACAGCCATGCTCCCCCCGGACCGGCTCCCGCGGACGGCACGGACGACCCGGGCCCGACGACGCTGTGGCGGCTGCGCACCACGGTGCGGGACACCCCCGGCAGCCTGGGCGCGGTGTGCATGGCACTGGCCGACGCCCAGGTCGACATCCTGACCCTCCAGACGCATCCGCTCGCCGACGGCACGGTCGACGAGTTCCTGCTGCGGGCGCCCGCGGCGCTGCCGGCCGCCGCGCTGGCGCAGGTGGTCGGGGTGGCCGGCGGACGTGACACCTGGACGGAGCGGGCCGACGCCCACGACCTGGTGGACATCCCCACCCGGATGCTGACCCTCGCCACCCGCACCGCCCTGGACGCCGCCGAACTGCCGCTCGCCCTGCGCCGGCTCTTCGGCCGGTGCACCATCCGCTCGGCCCCGGCCGCGAAGGACGGCTCCGCGGCGCCGGAGGACGCGCTGGAGGAGACCGTGATGCGGCTGCGCGACCCGTCGGGCGGCACCATCACCGTGGAGCGGGCCTACCTGCCGTTCACCCCGACCGAGTTCGCCCGGGCGCGCGCCCTGGTGGAGCTCGACGCCCGCCTCGGCGTACGGATCCCGGCGAGCAAGGACGTGCTGACGCTGCCGGAGGGCAACGAGATCACCATCCGCCGGGCGGGGCCCGAGGACCTGCCCGCCGCCCGCGCCCTGCACGACCGCTGCTCCCCGGACACCCTCGCCCAGCGCTACCACGGCCCGGTCCCCGACGCGGACCGCTATCTGCGGCACCTGCTCAGCCCGCGCTTCGGCCGGACGCTGGCCGTCGAGACGGCGTCCGGGCGGCTGGTGGGCCTGGCGCACCTGCTGTGGGACGGCGACGAGAACGAGGTCGCCCTGCTGGTCGAGGACGACTGGCAGCGGCGCGGCATCGGCGCCCAGCTGCTGAGCGCGCTCGTCGGCCACGCCGTCGAGGCGGGCCGCAGCAGCGTCTACGCCGTGACCCGGGCGAACAACACCGGCATGGTGGCGACCATGCGCGGCCTGGGCCTGCCGCTGGACTACCAGGTCGAGGACGGCACGCTGGTGATCACCGCGACGCTGGCGCCGTCGCGCGTGCCGTCCCCGCCGAGGGTCACGAGCCGGAACTGACCGCCCCGGCCAGGGCCGCGGCCCGCAGCGCGCCGTCGAGGTCGTCCCACAGGTCCTCGACGTCCTCCAGGCCGACCGACATCCGCAGCAGCCGGTCGCTGACGCCCGCCGCCCGGCGGTCCCGCTCGTCGACGACGCGGTGGCTGATCGAGGCCGGGTGCTGGATGAGGGTGTCGACGCTGCCGAGGCTGACCGCCGGGGTGATCAGCCGCACCCCGGCGATCACCTCGTGCGGGTCGCCGTGCACCTCGAACGCGACCATGGCGCCGCCGATCCGCGGGTAGTGCACCGCCGCCACCCGCGGGTCGGCCGCCAGCCGCCCGGCGAGCACCTCGGCGCTGCGGGCGGCGGCGCGCATCCGCACCGGCAGCGTCGACAGCCCGCGCAGCAGCAGGTAGCCGGCCAGCGGGTGCAGGACGCCGCCGGTGGCGAAGCGGACCTGGCGCAGCCGCCGGGCGAAGTCCTCGTCGCAGGCCACCACGCCGCCGAGCACGTCGCCGTGGCCGCCGAGGTACTTGGTGGCGCTGTGCAGCACGACGCTCGCGCCGAGTTCGGCCGGGCGCTGCAGCACCGGGGTCGCGAAGGTGTTGTCCGCGAGCAGCGGCACCGTCCCGCAGGCGTGCGCGATCGCGCGCAGGTCCAGCTCGGCCAGGGTGGGGTTGGCGGGGGTCTCGACCAGCACCAGCCCGGTGTCGGGCCGGATCGCGTCGGCGATGCCCGCCGGGTCGACCCAGGTCACCTCGGTGCCCAGCAGCCCGCCGGTCAGCAGGTGGTCGCTGCACCCGTACAGCGGGCGCACCGCGACCACGTGCCGCAGGCCCAGGGAGCCGCGCGCCAGCAGGCAGGCGGTCAGCGCCGCCATCCCGCTGGCGAAGGCGACCGCGTCGTCGGTGCCCTCCAGACGGGCCAGGGCGGTCTCGAAGCGGCTGACGGTCGGGTTGTCCAGGCGCCCGTAGACGGGCGGGCCCTCCAGTCGGGCGCCGGTGGCGGCGAACGCGTCGAGGCGGGCCGCCTCGCCGCGGCTGTCGTACGAGGGGTACGTCGTCGACAGGTCCAGGGGGACGGCGTGCACGCCCAGGGCGGCGAGGTCCTCGCGGCCGGCGTGCACCGCCTCGGTGGCGAGTGAACGCGGCCGGGTCACAGGGTGTTGTTCCATGCCCCGAGCATGAACAATCGACGCCCCGAACCGGCCGATTCCCGTGCTACGTTCGGCCGATGACCGATTCCGTCCCTTTGGATCCGATCGATCTGGAGATTCTCCGGGTCCTGCAGAACGATTCCCGGACCACCAACCGGGACCTCGCGACGGCGGTCGGCGTCGCCCCGTCCACCTGCCTGGACCGTGTGGCGCGGCTGCGCCGCACCGGGGTGATCCTCGGGCACGAACTGCGGCTGGACCCCGCCAAGCTCGGCCGCGGCCTGGAGGCGCTGCTGTCGGTGCAGGTGCGGCCGCACCGCAGGGAGCTGATCGCCCCCTTCGTCACCCGGATCCGCGCCCTGCCCGAGACGCGGGCGCTGTTCCACCTCACCGGCCCCGAGGACTACCTCGTCCACGTCGCCGTGACCGGCACCGCCGACTTGCAGCGGCTGGTGATCGACGAGTTCACCTCGCGCCGCGAGGTCGCCCGGGTGGAGACCCGGCTGATCTTCCAGCAGTGGGACTGCGGCCCGCTGCTGCCGCCCGTACCGGGGGCGTCAGGTACGTAGCCGCGAAGGATGATGACGCGGCGGCCCCGTCCGTACGAGGATGTCCGTATGTCCACGAATACCGACAGCCCGCTGCCCCGCCAGGTGGCCGACGCCTACGTCGACCACCTCATCGAACTCGACCCGATCATGGGTACCTACCTCGGCGTCGCACAGAGCCACTCCTTCCTGCCCGACTTCTCCCCCGCCGGGACGCGTGCCTTCGCCGACCTCGCGCGCACCACGCTGGACCTGCTGACGCAGGCCGAGGCCCGGCCGGGCGCGGACAGCGACGCGGAGCGGCGCTGCGCCCGGCTGCTGCGCGAGCGCCTGACCGCGGAGCTCGCCATGCACGAGGCCGAGGAGGGGCTGCGCGCGGTCAGCAACATCCACTCGCCGCTGCACTCGCTGCGCGAGGTCTTCAGCGTCACCCCCGCCGAGACCACCGAGGACTGGAGCGTCGTCGCCGCCCGGCTGCGCGCCGTCCCGGCCGCCCTGGAGGGATACCGCGCCTCGCTCGCCGAGGGCCTCGACCGCAAGCTGCCGGCCGGCCCGCTCCAGGTGACGACCGTCATCGGCCAGCTGACCGACTGGATCGGCACCGGTGACGGCTACTTCGCCGGCTTCGCCGCGGCCGGCCCCGACGCGCTGCGCGGCGAGCTGGACGCCGCCTCCGCCGGCGCCACCGAAGCCCTGGTCGCGCTGCGCGACTGGCTGCGCGACACGTACGCGCCCGGCGTCGAGGGCGCGCCCGAGACCGTCGGCCGCGAGCGCTACGCCCGCTGGTCGCGGTACTGGAACGGCACCGACCTGGACCTCGACGAGGCCTACGCGTACGGCTGGTCCGAGTACCACCGCATCCACGAGGAGATGAAGACCGAGGCGGCCAAGATCCTGCCGGGCGCGGCCACCCCCTGGGAGGCGCTGGCGCACCTGGAGGAGCACGGCACGCGCATCGAGGGCGTCGAGGAGGTCAGGGCCTGGCTCCAGGCGCTGATGGACGAGGCCATCGAGGCCCTGGACGGCACGCACTTCGAGCTGGCCGACCGCGTCAAGCGCGTCGAGTCGCGGATCGCCCCGCCCGGCGGCGCCGCCGCCCCGTACTACCTGCAGCCGTCGGAGGACTTCTCCCGCCCCGGCACGACGTGGCTGCCGACGATGGGCCAGACCTCCTTCGCCGTCTACGACCTGGTCTCCACCTGGTACCACGAGGGCGTGCCCGGCCACCACCTGCAGCTCGCCCAGTGGACCCACGTCGCCGGCTCCCTGTCCCGCTACCAGGCGACCGTGGGCCTGGTCAGCGCGAACTGCGAGGGCTGGGCGCTGTACGCCGAGCGCCTCATGGACGAGCTGGGGTTCCTCACCGACCCCGAACGGCGGCTCGGCTACCTCGACGCGCAGATGATGCGGTCGAACCGGATCATCGTCGACATCGGCATGCACCTGGGGCTGGAGATCCCCGCGGACTCCCCGTTCCACCCCGGCGAGCGCTGGACGCCGGAGCTGGGCCGCGAGTTCTTCGGCCTGCACAGCGGCCGCCCCGCCGAGTTCGTCGACAGCGAGCTGATCCGCTACCTCGGCATGCCCGGCCAGGCCATCGGCTACAAGCTCGGCGAGCGCGCCTGGCTCACCGGCCGCGAGGCCGCCCGCAAGGCCCACGGCGACGCGTTCGACGCCAAGGCCTGGCACATGGCCGCCCTGTCCCAGGGCTCCCTCGGCCTCGACGACCTGGTCACCGAGTTGTCGGCCCTGTAACCCCGGCGGAACCCGCCCGCGCAAACGTTTCCGTGCGGACGGCGGCCCAGCACCGCAGCCGCCGCCCGCACGGGGACGCCCACACGGGGACAGCCGCCGCCAACTCCCCGCCGACGGGGGCGCGTCGGCCCTCACCGGCGTCCGGATCGGGCCGCGAAAAATCATCTGCGGGCGGCGGGCGGTGCGAGATAGCCTGCACCTCCGCTGCCTTCTTCGACAGGACGGTCCCGCTCCATGACCCTGCGCACCTCCACCGACGCCGGCCGCCAGGTCCTCCAGGACGGGCGGGTGACGTTGCGCGAGCAACTGCCCGCCGACTGCGCGCTGCTGGCGGAGGGCAAGCCCGCCGATCTCGTCTGGATCGACGGGGTGCCCGGCGAGGGCACGGTCGTCGCCGCCGGGATGACGGTCGCGGCGGACACGGCCGGGGTGTTCCAGCCCGGCTGGGGCGTGTTCGCGATCCAGCGGTCCGAGGACGGCGTGGCGGTCGGCGGGATCGGCTTCCACGGTCCGCCCACCGACGGCGTCGCCGAGGTCGGCTACGACCTGTCGGTCTCCGCCCGCGGCGCCGGCTGGGCCACCGACGCGCTGCTGGTGCTGGCGCGGTCCGCGTTCGGCCGGCCCGGCGTCCGCCAACTGCTGGCGACCACCGAGCCGGACAACCTCCCCTCCCAGCGGGTCCTGGAGCGTGCGGGCTTCACCCGCGTCGCGGACCGCGGCGGACTGCGGGCGTTCGAACTGGACGCCCCGGCGGACGCCGGCTAGCCGGGTCCGCGGTCTGCCGACCGGTCGGCGGTCAGCCGAGTCGGGGGATCTCGATCGCGGGGCAGCGGTCCATGACCATCTCCAGCCCGGCCGCCCGCGTCCGCTCGCTCGCGGCCTCGTCGACCACCCCGAGCTGGAACCACACGGCCTTCGCCCCGACCGCCACCGCCTCGTCCGCGACCGCTCCCGCCAGCTCGGAGTTGACGAAGACGTCGACCACGTCAACCGGGAAGGGGATCTCGGCGAGCGAGGCGTACCCGCGCTCGCCGTGCACCGTCTCGGCCTTGGGGTGGACCGGGACGACCCGCTTGCCGAAGCGCTGGAGCACCTCGGCGACCCCGTACGCCGCCCGCGCCTCGTTGTTCGACAGCCCGACCACCGCCCAGGTGTCCCCCAGCCCGGTCAGGATCTTCCGTACCGTCGCCGCATCGCCGTACACGTCGTCCTCCCAGAGGTGTCCGCAGGGGCCCCGGAGGGTGTCCTGCTCGTCGTGCCTGGTCAACGAGTGGGGCCGACCGGCCATTCCCGGCGGGCGGCATAGGGTGGACGGATGGTGGACCGGTATCTGACGGTGGGGCGCGAAGGCGTGCACGAGAGCGAGATCAAGCGCTCGCGCTTCGTCTGCGCGCTCGCGCCCGTCAGCAGCGAGCCGGCCGCGCAGGCGTTCGTCGCGCGGATCCGCAAGGAGCACCCGGGCGCCACCCACAACTGCTTCGCGTACGTCATCGGCGCCGAGGGCCGCGTCCACAAGGCCAGTGACGACGGCGAGCCCGGCGGCACCGCGGGCACCCCCATGCTGCAGGTGCTGCTGCGCCGCGAGGTGCGCGACGTCGTCGCCGTCGTCACCCGCTACTACGGCGGGGTCCAGCTCGGCGCGGGCGGGCTGGTGCGCGCCTACGGCGGCGCGGTGTCCGCCGCGCTCGACGAGCTGGGCACCGTCGAGCGCCGCCGCCTGGCGTTGCTGACGGTCGCGGCCGACCACCAGCGCGCGGGCAAGCTGGAGAACGAGCTGCGGTCGGCCGGGCGGACGGTGCGCGGCGTACGGTACGGCGCCGGCGACGTACGGATCGACGTCGCGCTGCCGGAGTCCGAGGTGGCGGCGTTCCGCTCCTGGGTCGCCGACAGCACGTCCGGGGCCGCCACGGTGGAGGCCGGCGGCACCGAGTTCGTCGACATGTAGACCTCCGGCGAACAGACCTCCGGCGACTCGCTCAGCCCAGTTCGAGGCTGGTGACGCCGAACGTCCCCGCCTGGTCGGTCCGCGGCGTCGGCCCGGTGTACATCCGGGCCGTCTCGAACGACGGCGCCAGGCCGAGCTCCTCCATCAGGCGCACCGCGGGCTTGTTGACGTCGGGCACGTCGATGGAGACCGGGTCGCCGGGCACGGTCGCCGCCAGCGCCCCCACCAGCGCGCTCGCCACCTCCGGCGTGTCCGCGTGGACCGGCCCGATGCGCGACGCGCCGCGGCACTCGCGCAGCACGGCGAACCCCTGGAGCTCCCCGTCGCGCACCGCGGCCAGCGCGGTGCGCTGCGGCGCCGCGATCCAGGTGGCCAGGAAGCCGTCGCGGGGCGCGGGGAAGAACCGGCGGTCGTAGGCGGCGAGCCGGTCGAAGGGCAGGGTGCGGGCGTCGATCAGGGTGACGCCCTCGGGCGTCCCCGCCGCCCCGCCGACCGGGATCCCCTCGTAGCGGATGTTGTTCCACGCGGAGCGGAAGCCGGACTTGCGGTAGTTGTCCTGCTGGGCCACCACCCCGTCGAGCCCGACGTTGCGCCCGGCGAGCCGCTCCATGCCGGCCTGCCAGAGCTGGATGCCGTAGCCCTGGCCGCGCAGCTCCGGCCGGGTGATGTAGAAGCCGAGGAACCCGAAGTCGGTCCCGTACCGGACGACCGACACACAGGCGGCCGGCTCCCCGTCGAGGCGGCCGATCAGGAACCCCTGCGGGTCGGCCGCGAAGAACGCGGCGCCGTCGGTGCGGCCCGGGTTCCACCCCTCCGCGGCGGCCCACTCCGCCATCAGCCCGATGTCGGCGGCACTGGCGACCGTGATCTCGAATGTCGGCACTTCTCACTCCCGGGGCGTCGGCGGCGGGGCGGCCCGTCCGGTACTGATCCGCCCCAGGCGTGATCGTTTCGTAACGGACCGGACGGCGGCAATACCGCGCGCGGTCCGGTCCGGCACGGATGACAAACTGAGGTCCGTGGTGGATGAGGTGCGGCCGGGCGCTAGCGTGGTCGAAGCCGACAGCCGGACCCTTCGCTGCCTCGGTGCCGGTTCTGGGGTGGAGGAGCGTTGAACGTGCAGGTCGGAGCACCGTCGTGAGACTTCTGCACACCTCCGACTGGCATCTGGGGCGCTCGTTCCACCGGGAGAGCCTGCTCGCCGCGCAGTCCGCCTTCCTCGACCACCTCGTCGCCACGGTCCGCGCCGAGGGCGTCGACGCGGTGCTCGTCGCCGGGGACATCTACGACCGGGCGGTGCCGCCGCTGTCCGCCGTCGAGCTCTTCGACGACGCCCTGCACCGGCTCGCCGACCTCGGCGTCCCGACGGTGATGATCTCCGGCAACCACGACTCGGCCCGCCGGCTGGGCGTCGGTGCCGGCCTCATGGGGCGCGCCGGCATCCACCTGCGCACCGACCCGGCCGGCTGCGCGACCCCCGTCGTCCTGCCGGGCCCGGCCGGCGACACCGTGCTGTACGGGCTGCCGTACCTCGAACCGGCTCTGGTCCGCGCGGAGTTCAACGCCGAGCGGGCCGACCACACCGCCGTCCTGGGGGCGGCCATGGACCGGGTGCGCGCCGATCTGGCCACCCGCCCGGCCGGCACCCGCTCGGTGGTGCTGGCCCACGCCTTCGTCACCGGCGGCGCGCCCAGCGACAGCGAGCGCGACATCACCGCCGGCGGGGTGGAGGCCGTGCCCGCCGAGGTCTTCGCGGGCGTGGACTACGTGGCCCTCGGCCACCTGCACGGCTGCCAGACGATCACCGAGCGGGTCCGGTACTCCGGCTCGCCGCTGGCGTACTCCTTCTCCGAGGAGCGGCACCGCAAGACCATGTGGCTGGTCGACCTCGGGCCGGACGGCGCCGTGACCGCCGAGCGCGTCGACTGCCCGGTGCCGCGCCCGATCGCCCGCATCCGCGGCCGGCTCGACGACCTGCTGGCCGATCCGGCGCTGGCGGCCCACGAGGACGCCTGGGTCGAGGCCACCCTCACCGACGCGCTGCGCCCGCCGGAACCGATGGCGGCGCTCGCCAAGCGCTTCCCGCACGTGCTCAGCCTCGCCTTCGACCCCGAGAACACCGGCACCGACCCGGCGGTCTCCTACGCCCAGCGCCTGCGCGGCAGGACCGACCAGCAGATCGCCGAGGACTTCGTGGCCCACGTCCGGGGCTCGGGCCCCGACGGGCGGGAGCGGACGGTACTGCGCGAGGCCCTGGACGCGGTACGCGCGCACCACGCGAGGACGGAAACGTAAGCGATGCGCCTGCACCGGCTCGACCTCACCGCCTTCGGCCCCTTCGCGGGCACCGAGAGCGTCGACTTCGACGACCTCTCCTCGGCCGGGCTGTTCCTGCTGCACGGCGCGACCGGCGCCGGGAAGACCTCCATCCTGGACGGCGTCTGCTTCGCGCTGTACGGCGACGTCCCCGGCAGCCGCCCGGCCAGCCGGCTGCGCAGCGACCACGCCGACCCGCACCTCCGCACCGAGGTCGTCCTCGAACTGCACGTCGGCGGCCGGCACCTGGAGATCACCCGGCGCCCCGAGCAGCAGCGCCCGAAGAAGCGCGGCACGGGGATGACGCCGGAGAAGGCCGTCACGCTGCTGCGGGAGCACACCGGCGGCGAGTGGCGGGCGCTGTCCAAGTCGCACCAGGAGATCGGCGAGGAACTCAAGCAGCTGATCGGGATGAGCCGGGAGCAGTTCTGCCAGGTGGTGCTGCTGCCGCAGGGCGAGTTCGCCAACTTCCTGCGGGCGAGCGCCACCGAGCGCGGGGCCCTGCTGGGCCGGCTCTTCGACACCCGCCGCTTCAAGGCCGTCGAGGAGTGGCTCAAGGAGCGCCGCCGCGGCGCCGAGCAGCGGATCGTCAGCGGTGACCAGGAGCTGGACCACCTCGCCGGGCGCCTCGCGCAGGCGGCGGGCCCGGGCGCCGAGCCGCTGGACGGCTTTCTGCCCGAGGACGCGGCGACGCGCGCACCGGCGGGCCACGGCGACCTGGCCGCACCCGTCCTGCAGTGGGCGGCGGTGCTGCGCTGCACCGCGCGCGAGCGCCACACCATCGCCGTCAGCGCGCTCGAACTGGCGGAACACGCACACCAGCAGGCCCGCGACGCGGCCGACGCCGTCCAGGAGCTGTACGGGCTCCAGCAGCGCCACGCCGCCGCCCGCCGCCGCGCCGACGACATCGCCGGGGCCCGGGCGGAGCGTGCCGAGCAGCGCGCCCGGCTGGAGCGGGCGCACCGCGCCTCCGGTGTCGAATCGGCCCTGGAACTGCGCGAGAAGGCCGCCGCCCAGCACCAGCAGGCGCTCGCCGCCCGCCGCACCGCGCGGGCACAGCTGCCCCCCGAGCTCGCCGAGGCCGCCGCCGAGCAGCTCACCCGGGCGGCCAACCAGCTGCGCGAGGAGCTCGGGTCACTCGCCGAGGCCGGGGAGCTGGAGCAGCGCGCCGCCGAACTGGCTTCCCGGCGCGACCGGCTGGAGGCCGAGGCGCGCGGCGACGACGAGGCCGTGCTGGAGGCCGACGGCTGGCTGGAGGGCTGGGAGGCGGAGCGGCTGCGCCTGCAGCGGCGCGTGGACGACGCCCAGGCCGCCGCGGCCCGCGCCGGAACGCTGGACGCCGAGCGCGACCAGGCCCGCCACCGCCTCGACGCGGCCCGCGAGCGGGACCGCTACGCCCGCGCCGTGACCGTGGCCGAGGACCGGCACCGCGCCGCCCGGGACCGGGCCGCCGACACCCGCGAGGCCTGGCAGGACGCCCGCGAGGCGCGGATCGCGGGCATCGCGGCCGAACTGGCCGCCGCCCTGGTGCCGGGCGAGAGCTGCCGGGTGTGCGGCTCGGCCGAACACCCCGACCCCGCCCGCCCCTCCGCCCGGCAGGTCACCCGCGAGGACGAGAACGCCGCCCATGCCGCCTACCAGAGCGCGTCGGCCGCGCAGAGCGCCGTCCAGGACGAGCTGAGCCGGGCCGCCGCGGGCCGCGACGCGGCGCTGGTGGCGGCCGGCGACACCCCGGTGGACGAGCTGGAAGCCGCGTACACCGCCCTGGAGAGCGCGTACGCGCTCACGGTACGCGCCGCCGCCGACACCCATGCCGCGCGCGAGGCGCTGAGCGAGGCCGAGCGCGAGCGCGACCGTCGCAGCGCGCAGCGCAACGAAGCACTGAACCGGGCCGCGGCGCGCACCTCGCGGCGCGAGGAGCTGGACGAGCAGCACGAGCGGATCTCCGAGCAGTTGCTGCGGGCGCGCGGCGGCTTCGCCACCGTGGCGGCGCGCAGGTCGCAACTGGCCCACCGCGTCGAACTGCTGACCGCGGCCGCGCAGGCCGTCGACCGGGAGCACGACGGGGCCCAGCGGCTGAAGGAGGCCGACGCGGCGCTCGCGGACGCGGCGTTCCGCGCGGGCTTCGACACCCCCGCCGACGCGGCCGGCGCCCTGTACCCGCCCGAGCGGCGGCTGCGGCTGGAGCACCTGGTGGCGCAGTGGCGCGACGAGGAGGCCGCCGTCACCGCCGACCTGGCCGCCCCCGGGCTCGCGGCCGCCGCCGCGCTGCCGCCGGCCGATCCGGCGCGCGCCCGCAGCGCCGTCGACGCCACGACCGCCCGGCTGCGCGAGGCCGCCGCCGTGCACGCCGCCGCGCAGACCCGCTGCGCCGACCTCGACCGGCTCGGGGCGCAGGCCGCCGCGAAGGCCGCGGAACTCGCCCCGGCCCGCGCCGAGTACGCCCGCATCCGGCGGCTGGCGGACCTGTCGGCGGGCACCTCCACCGAGAACCAGCTGAAGATGGAGCTGGAGACCTACGTGCTGGCCGCCCGCCTGGAGCAGGTCGCCGCGGCCGCCAGCGTCCGGCTGCAGCGCATGTCATCGGGCCGCTACACCCTGGTCCACAGCGACGCCAGGACCGGCCGCTCGCGCTCCGGCCTGGGGCTGATGGCCGTCGACGCCTGGACGGGCACCGAGCGCGACACCGCCACCCTGTCGGGCGGCGAGACCTTCTCCGCCTCCCTCGCACTGGCGCTGGGGCTCGCGGACGTGGTCACCGACGAGGCGGGCGGCACCCGGCTGGACACCCTCTTCATCGACGAGGGCTTCGGCAGCCTCGACGAGCAGACCCTGGACGAGGTGCTGGACGTGCTGGACGCGCTGCGGGAACGCGACCGTGCCGTCGGCATCGTCAGCCACGTCGCCGACCTGCGCCACCGCATCCCCGCGCAGCTGCGCGTGATCAAGGGCAAGTCCGGCTCGACCGTCGCCCGGGTCACAACGTGAGCGGGCGCCGGGACAGCGGCGAGGAGTAGACGATGCTGGTGGTGACCGAGCCGAGGCCCGAGATCCGGCCGGCGGTCTCCTCCAGGTGCCGCATCGAACGCGCGGCCACCTTCATCACGAAGCAGTCGTCGCCCGTGACGTGGTGCGCTTCCAGGATCTCCGGCGTCGACGCCAGCAGGTCGTGGAACGGCTTGTAGTTGCCGGTGGGATACCGCAGCCGCACCAGGGCGAGGATCGGCAGGCCGATCCGGTCGTGGTCGATGACCGCCGAGTACCCGGTGATCACCCCGGCCTCCTCCAGCCGCCGCACCCGCTCGGTCACGGCGCTGGGCGACATCGCGACGGCACGGGCCAACTCGGCGTAACTGGCCCGGCCGTCACGCTGCAGGACCTCCAGGATGCGCCAGTCGGTGGCGTCCAGGGATTCGGCGGTGGATTCAACGGTCATGGCCCATCAATAGCAGTGGAACCCCCGGCGGAACAAGCAGAGCGCCGGGAATCCCTCCTTCACGGGGCCGCGCACCCTGCGTAGATTTCCCCCCATGACACAGCTGATCGTTTCCGAGAACCCCGTCCTCCGCGTCCCGCCCGCCGCACCCGCCGCGGCGGCCGCCTACTTCGCCGCCTCCCTCGCCTTCCACGCCGACGTCTCGGACGTCGCGGCCGGCCTGCGGGCGGCGGAACCCGGCTTCGTCGTCGTCGACTCCCGCAGCACCGAGTCCTGGGACCAGGGCCACGTACCGGGAGCGGTCCACCTGCCGACCGCCCAGATCCCGCAGCTCGCCGCCGAGTTCCTGGACCGTGAGGTCCCGGTCGTCGTCTACTGCTGGGGCCCCGGCTGCAACGGCGCCACCCGCGCCGCCCACGCCCTGGCGACCCTCGGCTACCAGGTCAAGGAGATGCTGGGCGGCATGGAGTACTGGATCCGCGAAGGCTTCCCGTACGAAACCCACGAAGGCCCCGCCCAGCAGGACCCGGACCCCCTCACCTCCCCGGTGAACACGGACGACTGCGGCTGCTGACCTCTCGGCGCCGGCTCGGAGACCCGCGTGCGCGGCGTCGCGCCGGGGTGAGGGGCGGCGCCTACGGTGGGTGGGTGAAGAAGGATCGCAGGCCTCCGCCGCCGTTCGGGCTGGATGAGAAGACGTACGGGGAGTTGTGGTTCTACGCGCTGCCGGTGCTCGGCGTCGCGGTGGGGGTGGCGGTGTTCGCGGGGGTGCTCGGGGTGATGCCCGATCACTGGTGGGGGGCCGTGGTGGCCGGGCTGGCCGGGGTCGCGGGCGGGGTGGGTGTGGTGGTGGCCGGGCGGCGGGTGCGGCGGGCGCTGCGCCGGCCGTAGCGGGTCAGGTGCCCAGGCCCTCGAGGACGACCGCGCCCGGGAGGGCGGCGAGGGCCTTGCCCGTCACGATCAGCTTGCCGCGCCGGGCGCCGCTGCCGATCACCAGGTACGGAACCTCGACCACGGCCGCGTCGATGAGCAGCGGCCAGTCGGCGGGCAGGCCGACGGGGGTGATGCCGCCGTACTCCATGCCGGTCGCGCCGGTCGCGGCGTCCATCGCCGCGAACGAGGCCTTGCGCGCCCCGAGATGGCGCCGCACGACGCCGTTGACGTCGACGCGGGTGGTGGAGAGCACGAGGCACGCGGCGAGCGTGACGTCCTGGCCGCGCTTGCCCGCGACGACCACGCAGTTCGCCGAGGCGTCCAGGAGGTCGGCACCGTACGTCTCGACGAAGACGGCGGTGTCGGCCTTCTCGGGGTCCGTGTCCACGTAGAGCATGTCGGCGGTCACCGCGGCGGCCACCGGAGCCGGGAGCAGGTCGAGGCGGTCGGTGGCGGGGTGGGCTTCGTCGAAATTGCCGATGGGTGCGCGCATACCCGAAACGTAACAGGCGCTACCTGGGCGGCGGGACGGCGATCGCGAGCGTCATCTCGGCCGGGACGGGCCCCGCGTTGTGGTAGCCGTGCGGGACGTGGGCGTCGAAGCTCGCGGTGGTCCCGGCGGGGACGCGGTACTCCTGGCCCTCGACGACGAGCGTCAGCTCGCCCGCGTCGACCCGGATCAGTTCGGCGCTGCCGGGCGGGTGGGGGTCGGAGTCGTGGCCCTCGCCGGGCATGAGCCGCCAGGACCACAGTTCGAGCGGGCCGGGCGCCTCGGTGCCGGCCTGGAGCGTGCCGAAACTGCCGCCCGGGGTGCTCCACAGCGGTACGGCACGGTCGGCGGGGACCAGCCGGACCTGGGGGCTGTCGGCGTAGTCCAGCAGGTTGGCGATGCTGATGCCGACGGCGTCGGCGATCCGCACCACGGTGCCGATGCTGGGGTTCGTCCTGGCCTGCTCGATCTGGATGATCATGCCCCGGCTGACGCCCGCGCGGGCGGCGAGGGCGTCCAGGCTGTATCCGCGCTCCTGCCGCAGCCGTTTGACGTTGCGGGCGAGCGACTGGGCGACGATTTCGAGGTCCGGCACGCTTCCATCCAATATTATGAATGACAGAGTTCACTTCATTGCACTACCGTGTGGTGCACCACGACGTTCATCACACTGTACTGCGAAGGAAGTCCCATGACAGCGGTTCTCGCGCTGGCCACCAGCCTGCTCTGGGGGCTCGCCGACTTCGGCGGTGGCCTGCTCACCCGCCGGCTGCCCGCGCTGGTCGTGGTCGTCGCCTCGCAGATCGCCGCCGCCCTCGTGCTCGGCGTCATCGTCGTGGCCACCGGCGCCTGGAGCGAGATCGGCCCGCAGCTCTGGTACGCCGTCGCCGCGGGCGTCGTCGGGCCGATCGCGATGATCTGCTTCTACAAGGCCCTCGCCCAGGGCCCGATGGGCGTGGTCTCGCCGCTGGCCACCATCGGCGTCGTCATCCCGCTCGCCGTCGGGCTGACGCTCGGTGAGCGCCCCGGGCTGCTGCAGTACGGCGGGATCGCCGTGGCCGTCGTCGGCGTCGTCCTGGCCGGCGGGCCGCAGCTGCGCGGCGCGCCCGTGCAGCGCCGGACGGTGCTGCTCACCCTCGTCGCCGCCTTCGGCTTCGGCGCGGTGTTCGCGCTCATCGCCGAGGCGTCCTCGACGATCACCGGGCTGTTCCTCGCGCTCTTCGTCCAGCGGGTGTGCAACTCGCTGGTCGGCGGCGCCGCCCTCGCGGTGGCCGTGCGGCGGGACCCGGACGCCGCCCCGGAGGGCGGCATGGCCGCGGTGTGGTCCGTGATGCCCGCGCTGACCCTGGTCGGCCTCGCGGACGTCGCGGCGAACGGCACGTACTCGCTGGCCGCGCAGAACGGCCCGGTCACCGTCGCCGCGGTGCTCGCCTCGCTCTACCCGGTGGTGACGGCGCTCGCCGCGCGGGGCTTCCTCAAGGAACGGCTGCTCGCGATCCAGGCGGCGGGCGCGGGGCTGGCGATGGCCGGCACGATCCTGCTCGCCGCGGGATAGCGACGGGACGACACCGGACCTACAGCGCGGGATCCGCCGCCCGGTCCGCCTCCACCTCCCCCACCTCCACCTCGGCGAGCGCCATCAGCTGCTCCGGGGTGATCCCCTCGGGTATCGGCACCGGCGGCGGCGTCCGCAGCGGGGGCTGCCAGCCGGCCTCGGGGTCCCAGCGGCGCACGATCCTGGCGGGAGCGCCCGCGACCACCGCGTGGTCGGGCACCTCACCCCGCACCACCGCGCCCGCCGCGACCACCACGTTGCGGCCCAGCCGCGCCCCGGGCAGGATCACCGCTCCCGTGCCCAGCCAGCTGCCGGAACCGATCTCGACCGGCTCCGAGCGCGGCCACTGCTTGCCGACCGGCTCGTGGGGGTCGTCGTAGGAGTGGTTGTCGCTCGTGACGTACACATAGGGCCCGGCGAAGATGTTGTCGCCGAAGACGACGGGCGCCGACGCCACCACATGGCTGCCCCGGCCGAGCACCACGCCGTTGCCGAGCCGCAGGACCGGGTCGGGGCCGAGGTCCAGGTCCGGCATCATGCCCGCGGTGAGGGTCACCTGCTCCCCCACCACGCAGTGCTCCCCGATCTCGATCCACTGCTCGCCGAAGACCGTGCCCAGCGGGAATGCCAGCCGCGAGCCGTCACCGAAACTGCGGAAACGGTACGGGCCGGGGCGCTGCGCGGTCACCGCGCCCGCGTTCTGCACCCACCGCCACCCGCGGTGGACCAGACGCGACGCGGTGCGGCGGCGCCAGGCCGCCGCGGAGGAGAACACGTTCTCGTTCTTCGGCACGGGATCACCGTATACGGTGCCGCGCGGTGGCGAAGTGACGGACGTGACGGCGACGCGGGTCAGGGGAGCCGCGTCGGCGAACGCGACTCCCCTGACCCGAACCCCCGAACCACCCGTAACCCTCAGCGCCCGGCGGAGCCCGTCATCGCCGCGAGCACCGAGCGCCAGTCCTCGCCGGGCCGCTCGTCCAGCGCGGTGGCCAGCCGGCCCGTCACGTAGTGCCAGCGGTGGTCGAGGTCGGGGTGCACCCGCTCGACGGTCCGGATCTCGCCGGCGCTGCCGAGGAGCCGGGTCAGCTCGGCGGCCAGCTCCGGCCAGCCGACGTGCCCGCTCACCGCGTTGGCGACGCCGTGCACCGGGCTGTCCAGGCAGTCGCCGAGCGCACGCGCCAGCGCCGCCGCGTGCACCCAGGGCGCGCCGTACCAGTCGTGCCCGGCGGCGCCCGGACGCGGCAGGTCGATCGGCTCCCCGGCCAGGGCCGCCTGGTAGAGCAGCCCCGTCGCGCCCCAGCGCAGCTGGTCGCGCAGCCGGTCGTGCGGGCCCCACACGAGCGGCGAGCGCACCACGCTCGCACCGCCGCGACCGCCGGTGCCCGCCGCCCGCATCAGCAGCCGCTCGCAGTCGAGCTTCGCCTGCCCGTACGCGCTCAGCGGCCGTTCCGACGCCGCTTCCTCGGCGACTCGCGCACCCGCGGGCCGGCCGTAGGCGTCGACGCTGCTGACGAAGACGAACGGCCCGCGCTTCCAGGCCTCCGCCATCGCGGTCATCGCCGCCACGTCCACCTCGGGTCGGGTGAACGTGCAGGCGGCGTGGATCACCGCGTCCGCCCTCCCGACGGCGTCCCGCAGCCCGTCCAGGTCGGTCAGGTCGCCCTCGACGACCTCCACGCCCTCCCCCGCGACCAGGTGCGCCGACTCGGGCCGGGACAGCGCCAGCACCGGCCGCCCCCGGGCCGCCAGTTCGCGCAGGACGAAGGCGCCGACGCCGCCCGTGCCGCCGGTCACCAGGACCGTGCCCTCCCGCGTGCGCCGCGTACGGGACGCCGGCACCGGCACCCCGGTGACCAGCCGTTCGCGTTCCGCCTCCCGCGCGTCGAGCAGCGCAGCGATCGCCCGCGGGGTGCGGTGCTCCATCACGTCGAGGCCGGTCAGCGGCAGGGCGAGTCCGGTGCGCAGCCGCTCGGCGAGCTGGACGGCGACCAGCGAGTGGCCGCCGAGGACGAAGAAGTCGTCGTCGGGGCCGGGGGTGCGGCCCAGCAGCGCGGCGAACGCCGCCGTCACCGCCTCGGCCCGGACCCCATTCGGCGCAGAGGCCGCGGGGGTCGCGGGGGCGGCGGGAGCCACCGGCCCTGTTGGCGCGCCGGGCAGCCGGGCCGGATCCAGGGCGCCGTCGGCGGTGCGCGGCATCGCGTCCAGCAGCGTCACGGCGGCCGGGACGAGGTCACGGTCCAGGCCCGCCCGCAGATACGAGCGGAGTTCGGCGGGCGAGGGGCCGCCGGTCCCGCGCAGGACGGCGTACGCCAGCAGCGGTCCGCCGGCCGGGGAGGGCACCGCGGCGTCGGCGACCGACGGGTGCGCGCGCAGCAGCCCTTCCGCGGGATGGCCGCCGACAGCACCCGCGGGAGCCGGGGCGACGGGCAGCCGCGACAGCGGCAGCTCCGGGTCCGCGGCGACCGCCGCCAGCAGGTCGGCGAAGCCGTCGGCCAGCCGCTCCCCCGCCGCGTCGTCGAGCGCCGCCCGCCCGTACTGCACCAGACCGGCGGGACGGCCGGTGTCGCGGACGCCGAACGACAGGTCGAACTTGGCCTCCCCCACCGCCACGTCGACCGGCTCCGCCTCCAGGCCGGGCAGCCGCAGCGTGGTGGGCTCGCCCAGGACGTCGGCGGTGACGCGGACCAGCGGGGTGCCGTCGGCGTCCCGGGCCGCGGCGCCCAGCCGCTCCAGGACCAGGTCGAACGGCACGTCACGGCGCTGCTGCGCCTCCAGCAGCGCGTCCCGTACCCGGTCCACCACGACCGCGAACGCCGGGTCGCCGGACAGGTCCACCCGCACGGGCAGGGTGTTGACGCACAGCCCGACGAGGTCGCGCACGGCGGCGCCCTCGCGGTGGGTGCCGGCGCAGCCGATCACCAGGTCGTCCTCGCCGGTGAAGCGGTGCAGGGCGGCGAAGGCGGCGGCGAGGGCCACGGTGAAGAAGGTGGCCCGGCGGCGCAGCCCCAGCTCGCGCAGCGCGGGCAGCACCGCCTCGTCCAGCGGCACGGTGTGCACGGCGGCGGGCCGCGCGGCCAGGTCGGCGGCGCGCGCGGAGCGCGGCAGGCGCGGGGGAAGCGCGCCGGACAGCCGGCGCGCCCAGTGCGCGAGCCCCTCCTCGAGCCGGCCGGCGGCCGCGTGCTCGCGCACCGCGAAGTCCGCGTACTGCGGCGGCCGGGCCGCCTCGTACGGGCTCCCGCCCGCCGCTGCCGCGTACAGCGCGGCCAGCTCGGCGGCCACCGTCCGCAACGAGGCCCCGTCGATGCTGATGTGATGGAACGTCAGCATCACGGTGTGGTCCTGCGGCCCGTGGCGCAGCACCAGGGCGCGCGGCAGGGGGCCGGCGGCCAGGTCGAACGGGCGCCGCGCCTGCTCGGTCAACGCGGTGACGCCGTCGCCGACGGCGTCGAGCACCGGTACGGCGATCGCCTCCGGGGCGGGCAGCGTCTCCTGGTACGGCTCGTCGCCGTGCTGCCCGTAGCGCGTGCGCAGGATGTCGTGGCGGGCGACGAGCGCGGTCAGCGCGGCGCCCAGGGCGGCCACGTCGAGCGGCCCGCGCAGCCGGGTGGCGAACGGCACGCTGTACAGCGCACCGCCCTGGCCGAGCCGGTCCATCAGCCACATGCGGCGCTGGGCGTGGGACAGCGGCACCCGCCCCTGGGCCGGGAGGTCGACGGGCGCCGGACGGGCGCTGTCGCGGGCGCGGGCCCGCGCGCGGCGCAGCAACTCCTCCTGCAGGGCGGCGGAGGCGGGGTCGGTGTCAGTGGCCATCGGTGTCCTCCGACACGTCGGGGTGGAGATCGCTGTGGTTGGCCAGCAGGGCGCGTTCGACGAGCGCGGCGTGCCCGGCCACGGTGGGAGCGGCGAAGAAGTCGGGCAGCGCCAGCGTCACCCCCAGCTCCTCGCGCAGGTCGTCCGTGACGATCAGCGCGAGCAGGGAGTGGCCGCCGTAGGCGATGAAGTCGGCGTCGGCCCGCGCGACCTCGCAGCCCAGGGCGCGGCCCCAGATGTCGGCGACGGCCTGCTGCAGCGGGGTCAGCGGCTCGGTCCGGTCCTCGGTGGCGGTGACACCGCGCAGCTCGGCGAGCGCCCGGCGGTCGACCTTGCCGGACACCGTCAGCGGGAGCCGTTCCACGAACGTCAGCTCGTCCGGGACCAGGTGCGCGGGCAGGTGGGCGGCGAGCCGGGTGCGCAGGGCCTCGGCGCGCGGCACCGGGCCGGGCGCCGCCACGACGAACGCGGCCAGCCGCGCGTCGCCCTCGGCGGGCCGCCGGACGGTGACGGCCGCCTCGTCCACGTCGGGCTGCTCGCGCAGCAGGTGCTCGATCTCGCCCGGCTCGATCCGGAAGCCGCGCACCTTGACCTGGTCGTCGGCGCGGCCGTGGAACTCCAGCACGCCGTCCGGGCGGCGCACGACCAGATCGCCCGTGCGGTAGAGCCGCCCCAGCGAGGCGTGCTCCACGAACCGCTCCGCGGTCAGCTCCGGGCGTCCCGCGTAGCCGTTCGCGAGTCGGCTGCCGCCGATCCACAGCTCGCCGCGCCCGCCGTCCGCGACGGGCACGGCCGCCCCGTCCAGCACGTGGGCGGTGGCGCCCGCGATCGGGCGGCCGATCGGCACCGGGCCGTCGCAGTCCGCGTCGGTGACCCGGTGGGCGGTGGCGAAGGTCGTCGTCTCGGTCGGGCCGTAGCCGTTGACCAGCTCCAGCCACGGGAAGGCGCGCAGCACCGCGCGGGCCTGCTGGGCGGCCATCGCCTCACCGCCGGCGACGACGGTGCGCAGCACCGCGAACAGCCGCGAGCGGCGGGCGGCGAGCTGGTGGAAGAGCGCGGTGGTGAAGAACGCGACGGTCACGCCGTGCCGCTCGACGTGCTGCGCGAGGTCCTCGAACGAGGGCCGCTCGGTGGTGCACACCACGACGGAGGCGCCGTTGGCGAGGGCGACCCACACCTCGAAGGTGGAGGCGTCGAACGTCGTCGGCGAGTGGAACAGCACCCGGTCCCGCGCGGTGACGGTCACGTACCGCGGGTCGGTGACCAGTTCGGCGATGCCGCCGTGGGTGACGGTCACCCCCTTGGGCACGCCGGTGGAGCCGGACGTGAACAGCACGAGCGCGGTCGCGTCCGGACCGGTGTCGGCGGCGGGCACGGACGCGGACACATCGTCCCCGCCGAACCCGGACAGCGGGTCCTCGGGCAGCGCCAGCGTCGCCCCGGTGCCGGACGCGGACGCGAGCAGCTTGCCGTCGCCGACGGTCAGCGTCGTGCCGGAGTCGGCGAGCATCGCCTCGATCCGCGGACGCGGGTGCGCGGGGTCGAGGGGGACGCAGGCCGCGCCCACCCACCACAGGGCGAGCTGCGCGACCACGGTGCGGGCCGAGCGCGGCATCAGCAGCGCCACCCGGTCGCCGGGCCGGACCCCGTGGCCGCGCAGATGCGCGGCCAGGCAGCGGGCGGAGGTCACGAGCTGCCGGTAGGTGAGGGTGGTATCGCCGTCGACCACCGCCAGGGCGTGCGGGGTCCGTTCGGCGTGCTGGGCCACCAGGGCGGGCAGGGCGGTCACGGGGGCTTCCTTCCGGTCGGCGCGGGTGGGAGGGGAGGCGGTCGTCACGCCGGGAGTGGGTACGGGCGCGAGTGAGGTCGTCACCGCAGGGGCAGGCGCGGCTGAGGGCGTCACCGCAGCAGTGGGTGTCGTCATCTCAGACCACCGCCGGTGCGGCGGCCGCGCGGCGACGGTCGAGCACGGCGGCCACCGCCCGCAGGTCCGGCTGGCGCAGCACCTCGGGGGCGCGCAGCCGGGTGCCCGACGCGCGCTCCAGGGCGGCCAGCAGCCGGGCCGCGCTGATCGACGTGCCGCCGAGCGCGGCGAAGTTGTCGTCCAGGACGGCGTCCGGACGGTCGAGCAGGTCGCGGACCACCGCCAGCACGAGCTGTTCGCTGCCGGTCGCGTCGTCGTCGGGCGCGGCGGGGGCCGGGGTCGCGGGAGCGGACGCCTCGATGGCGAGCAGTGCCGCGCGGTCCACCTTCCCGTTGGCGTCGAGCGGGAAGGCCTCGACGACGCGCACCGTCGACGGCACCGCCTGCTCGGGCAGCCAGGCCCGCACCGCCGCCAGCAGCTCGTCCGCGGTCGGGGCGGCGCCGGCGGCCGGCAGGACGAACGCCACCAGCCGGGTGCGGCCGTCGGCCGTGCGGGGCGCGGTCACCACGGCACCGCGCACCCGCGGGTCCTGCTCGAACGCGGCCGCCACCTCGGCCGGTTCGATGCGCACCCCGCTGATCTTCACCTGGTCGTCGAGCCGGCCGAGGAACTCCAGCCGCCCGTCCGCGAGCATCCGCACCCGGTCCCCGGTGCGGTAGAAGCGGTCCGCGCCGAGCGCGTCCGACCCGGGTACGTCCGACCCGGGTACGTCCGGCCCGAGCGCGTGCGACCCGGCAGGCGCGGCGGTGAAACGCCGGGCCGTCAGCTCCGGGTCCAGGTAGCCGATCGCCAGGCAGGCGCCGCCGATGAGCAGCTCCCCCGCCTCACCGCGGGCGGCCACCGTGCCGTCCGCACCGGCGACGACCACCGTGACGCCGGGGATCGGCAGGCCGATCGGCGGTGCGCTCGCGTCGTCCGACACCCGTCCGGTGGGCGGCATGGCGTGGGTGGTGGTGACGACGGTGGCCTCGGCCGGGCCGTAGGCGTTGTGGACGGTGGCGGTCACGTCGGGGCCGGGCCCGCGCCGCAGCCGGTCGCCGCCGACCATCAGATGACGCAGCGTCAAATCCTGTGGCCAGGAGCGGTCGAGCACCGGCTCCGCCATGGGCGTGGCCGAGACGCAGACCGTCACCGCCGCCGCGCGCCACCAGTCGGTGAGCTCGGCCGGGTCCCAGCGGACCGCGTCGGGCGCGGGCACCAGCGCGGCGCCCGAGGTCAGCCCGGCCCACAACTCCATGACGTGCGGGTCGAACGCGACGCCGATCAGCAGGGACTGCCGGTCGCCGGGGGCAAGACCCGTCACGTCGCGGTACCAGTCCAGCAGGGAGGCCAGCGCCGGCTCCGCGACCGCGAGCGCCTTGGGGCGCCCGGTGGAACCCGAGGTCAGCACGGCGTAGAACGCCTCCGGCGGTGCCGGGCGGGCACCGGCGGCGGGCGGGGCGAAAGCGGCGACGACCGTGGCGGCGGCGTTGGCACCCTCACCGGGCAGCGGCAGTTCGACCTGCTCGGCAGCCCGGTGGCCGGCGGGCAGTACGGCGGGATCGCCGATCAGGCAGACCACCGCGACGTCCTCGGTGACCGCGCCGAGGCGCCGCTCCCCGGGGCGGGGGCCCAGCGGCAGGTAGACCGCGCCGAGCCGGGCGAGGGCGACCGCGGTGGCGACCAGGGCGGCCGAACGGTCGAGGCAGACGCCGACGACGTCACCGGAGCGCACCCGGCCGTCCAGGGCGCGCACCAGGGCGTCGGCCGCCTCGTCCACCTGCCGGTAGCTCCACGTGTGGTCGCCGTCCACCACGGCGGGGGCCTGCGGGGAGCGGCGGACCCACTCCTCGTAGCGGGCGAGCACGGCCGGGGCGGCGGTCGCGGGCAGGGCCGCGCCGTACGCGACGCTGGGCAGGGTGCCGGGGCCGTTGGACAGGGTTTTGCTGTCGCTGGTCAGGGTGTTCGTCATCACGACTCCTTCGGCGTGGGCGCGGCGCCGGAAGCGGCGACGGACAGCGGGGTGAGCAGGCCCAGGGCCTGAGCCTGGTCGGCCAGGACCGGATGGCGGAAGAGCAGCCGCAGCGGCGGCCGTTCGCCGAGCCGCGGCTCCAGCCAGGCCGCCAGGTGCGCGGCGAGCACGGAGTGCCCGCCGATCTGGAAGAAGTGCGAGGACGGGGTGAAGCGGCGGTGGCCCAGCACCTCGCTCCAGCCCTCGGCGAGCAGCGCCAACGCCGGATCGGCGGTGAACGCGGCCGGGTCCAGGTCGGCGGCAGGCTCGTCCGCCGGGGCCGCCGGCTCCAGCGCGGCGGCCAGCCGGGCCAGCGCGACCCGGTCGGGCTTGCCGCCGGCCAGCGTCGGCATGCGCTCCAGCCGGGCCCAGCGGCCGGGCACGAGCGCGCCGGGCAGCCGCCCGCTCAGCTCGACGTGCATCCGCTGCTCGTCCCACGGTTCGCTGTCGCCGTCCCGTCCGCCGTCACGCGTGCCGTCCCGTTCGGCACCGCTCTCCAGGAAGCCGACCAGCCGGGGGCCGCCGGCCGCCTCGCGGTCCAGCACGACCGCGCAGGAGCGGCCGCCGAGCACGGCCGAGGCGGCGGCCTCGACCTCCTCCAACTCGATCCGGTAGCCGCGCAGTTTGATCTGGTTGTCACGCCGTCCGAGGAAGTGCAGGAGCCCGTCGCGGTCCCGGTGGCCGAGGTCGCCGGTGAGGTAGACCCGCTCGCCGCCCAGCGCCGGGACCGTCACGAACCGGGCCGCGGTCGCCTCCGGGTTGCCGAGGTACCCCTCGGCCAGCCCGGCTCCGGCGACGGCCAGTTCACCGACCGCCCCGGGCGGCAGCGGACGGTGGGCCGCGTCCAGGACGTGGATCCGCTCGCCGGGCAGCTCGGTGCCCAGGGGGATCTCGACGCCGTCCGCCAGGCTGTCGCGGGTGATCTCGTGCACGGTGGAGCTGATCGACGCCTCGGTCACGCCGTAGACGTTGAGCACGGTGGCGTCGGTGTCGGCCAGGAACGGGCGCAGCGCGTCGGCCGGGATGCGCTCCCCGCCGAGCACCAGCAGCCGCGGCGCCCAGCGGCGGTCGCGCAGCACGTCCCGCAGCTCCGCGCGGGTGGCGAGGAAGTAGCTGGTGGGCAGGTTGGCGACGGTGATCCGGGCGGCGGCCAGCAGTTCGGCCAGCTCGGCGCCGGTGGGCACCTCGCGCTCCGGGACGACCAGGCAGGCGCCGGCGTACAGCGACGGCAGGACCTCTTCGAGGGCCACGTCGAACGACGGCTGGGCGAAGAGCAGTACCCGGTCACCGGCCGCCAGCGCGAACCGCTGGGCCACCCCGGTCAGATGGTTCCGCAGCGCGGCCCGGCCCACCGCCACCGGCTTGGGGATGCCGGTCGAGCCGGAGGTGTGGATGACGTACGCCGCACCGGGCACCACCGCGGCCGGGCGCGCGGCCGGATAGGAGTCGGCGTCGAGCGCGGTCACCGGCAGGCCCTCGGGCAGCGTCACGCCCGCGGCCGCGGAGGTGAGCACGAGCGCCGGCTCCAGCCGGTGCAGCAGCAGCTCCAGCCGGGCCTGCGGATCGGACGGCGACAGCGGGCAGTACACCGCGCCCGTCCGCAGGCACGCCAGCAGCGCCACCACCGAGTCGGCGCCGCGCGGCAGGACGACGGCGACCGGCTGACCGGCCGTCACGCCCGCCGCCAGCATCCGGCGGGCGACCGCGGCGACCTGCTCGTCGAGGTCCCCGTAGGTCAGCCGGCGGGCGCCGACCAGCAGCGCGGGCAGCGCCGGGTCGTGGGCGGCGGCCGGGTCGAGCGGATCGGACCCCTGCGACGCGACCGGTGGGACCGGCGCGCCGGGCCGGGCGGCGGGGGCCGGGAGCGCGAGGTCGGCGAGCACGGTGCCGGGCGCGTCCAGGTAGCCGCGCAGCAGGTCCAGGAAGCGTTCGGTCAGCAGCTTCGCGGTGTCCTCGCCGAACAGGTCGGCGTCGTAGTCCCAGACCAGGGTCATGCCCCGGGCCCCCTGCCGCGGGCTGACCCCGCGCCGGTCGTCCGGGAGCAGTACGACGTCGAGGTCGAAGCGGGTGGTGCCGGTGTTGAACCCCTCGAAGAGCGTGATGTCCAGGCCGGGCACGTCGATCTCGGGCAGCGGGGCGTCGTGGGCGCTGAACATGACGCTGAACAGCGGGTTGTCCGCGCCCGAGGTGTGCAGTCCCAGGGCGCGGGTCAGCTCCTGGACCGGCACCTCCTGGTGCGGCAGGGCGCGGAAGAGGGTGTCGGTCACTTCGTCCATGGTGTCCTCGGCCGGGGCGGCCGGGTCCAGGCGCAGCCGCAGCGGGATCGTGTTGACGAACATGCCCACGGCGTTCTCGAAGCCGCGCGGGCGGTTGCCGACGGCGGTGCCGACGACCATCTGCTCGCGGCCGCTGTGGCGGCGCAGGAGTTCGGCGAAGAGCCCGAGCAGCGTGGAGAACGGGGTCAGCCCGCGCTCCACGGTGTGGGCGCGCAGCCGCTCGGTCAGGTCCGCGCCGATCGACTGGCGCAACTGCCCGCCGTGGTGCCGGCGCCGCGCGCCGGGCCGGGCCAGCCCGGGCAGCGGCAGGTCGAAGGAGGCGTCGCGCAGTTCGGCCGTCCAGTACTCCAGGCTCGACCGCCGCTCCGCCGCCGCCCGGTCGTCGTCCGCGTCGAGCGCGCGCACGTGGTCGACGTAGGAGGTGGCGGCCGGCAGCTCGGCCGGCTCGCCCAGGACGTGGGCGCGGTAGACGGTGAAGACGTCGTTCAGCAGGATCGCGAACGAGTGCCCGTCGTGGATCAGGTGGTGCTCGACGTGGATGAGCCGGTGCTGGTCGTCGGCGAGCCGCGCCAGCGTCCAGCGCAGCAGCGGCGCCTCGTACGTGTCGAGCGGGGTCTCCGCCTCCGTGCGGAGCAGCCGCGCGAACGCGGCCTCCGGGTCCGCCTCCCCGGTCAGGTCGACGGTGCGCAGCCGGGGCTCGCACAGGTCGGCCTCCCGCTGCGCGGGCATCGCGCCCGGGACGGCCACGAGTTCCAGGCGCAGCCCGGGGTGGCGGTCGAGGGCCGCGGCCAGTCCGCGGCGCAGCGCCTCGGTGTCGAGCGTGCCCCACAGGTCGAGGGAGGCGGTGAAGTTGTAGGCGCGGCTGCCCGGCTGCACTTGTTCGTGCAGCCAGACGATCTCCTGCGACGGAGAGAGGGGGAGCATCGGCGATCCCTGGGTTGTCGGGTCGGGTTCCTGGGGTGCGGACGGAGGCACGGTCGTGCTCCGCCCGCGGCTCACCGGCCGGTCCGCGGATCTCGCGGGCCGGCTGCGGTGGTTCGGGAAGTCGAAGGGTGGGGTTGTTGGTGTGCGGGGTCGTCGGGGCGCTTTCGGGGTGCCGCGCCGGTCAGCCGACGGGCGCGACGGCCGGGACGGCGGCGGGTGCCGGGTCCGGGACGCGCACCGCGTCGCGGAAGGCGGCGAAGGCGTCGCGGGCCGCGGCGTCGTCGAGCACCGCGCGGTCCCACACCATCCGGACGTGGAGTTCGGGGCCGTGGGTGACGGAGACCGCGAACGGGGCGCGCACCTGGCGCCCGTCGACGTGGACCTCCCGGCCCTCCACCCCGCCCAGCCGCAGCGCGGGACGGCGCCGGGCGTCGTCCACCGTCAGCAGTCCGTCCAGCCGGCCGGACCACTGCGAGCCGGCCGAACGGGCGGCGTGCACCACCTCGTCGAAGGGGGTGTCGGCCCGGTCCAGGTCGTCCCACCACTGGGTGGCCGTCTCGTCGGGGGCGTGCGGGACGTCGACCGTCGCGGCCGGGAAGACCACGGTGTTGAGGAAGCAGCCGAGGACCGGCGGCGCGCCGGCCGGGCGGCCGCCCCACGGGTAGCCGATCGGCGGCACGTGGCCCGGCCCGTACAGCACCCGGGCGGTGGCCCGGCAGGCGTCGAGCAGCGCGGGGAACGGCACGCCGGAGGCGGCCGCGGGCAGCCGCAGTTCGGCGGCGCCGGTGGGCAGCGCGCCGGGCACGGTCGTACGCGGCCGCGGCTGCGGCGCCCGTTCGTGCGCCACGCGCAGCCGGTCGCCCCAGTACGCGAGCGCGGCGGCGGATCCCGCGCGGCGTTCGGCGTCGAGCTGCAGCTGCACCGCCTCGCGGTAGGCGGCCAGCTCCGCGGCCACCTCGGCGGGTTCGGGGCCCGCGGACCGCGGCGCGTCGCGGTACGCGGCGGTCAGCTCCTCGACGATGCGCGCGAGGGACTGGCCGTCGCACGCGGTGTGGTCCAGGACGACGGCGAGCACCTCCTCGCCGGCGGCCGGCCCGTGGTCGACCAGGTACAGCCGCAGCGGCGAGCCCTGCGCGCTCCAGCCGCCCAGGACCCGGCGCAGCGCGCCGGCCGCGTCCTCACCGGGGGCGCGGACGACCCGTTCCACCGGTACGTCCGGTTCCGCCGGCCGGAGTACCGGGGTGCCGCGCACCACCTCCGGGCGGGCCCGCAGCACGGGATGCAGGGCGGCCAGCCGGTTCGCGGCCCGGCGCAGCCGCGCCGGGTCCACGGTGCCGCCGGGGAAGGCGAAGAACATCGGGACGAGGTCGGGCCGTCCCGCGGGGTCCATGGCCCGCACCAGGACGAAGCGCCGCTGGGCGCCGGTGACGGGCAGGAGGGAGGTACCGCCGTCAGCGGCGGCGATGCGCTGGAAGCGGGCCAGGTACTGGTCCGTGATGGTGCGGGGCACGTGATCCTCTCTGACGTGGCAGGGCAGGGCGGAGCCGAGGGGGTTCGTCGTACGGAGGGTTCCGGGTGCGACCCGCCGGTCAGCGGACGGCGGCGGACGCGGTGTCGGACTCGGTGCCGGGTCCTGTGTCGGACGCGGCGCCGGTACGACCGTTCCCGGCAGCGCCCCCTGCGCCGTCCTCGACGTCCTCCGGAGGAGGCGGCAGGTCTCGCATCCGGCGCAGCGGGGACAGCAGCAGGCGCAGCGGGACGACGAGGAACCCGACCGCGCACACCCACAGGGCGGCGCGCGCCCCGAAGGCGTCGGCGACGGCGCCGCCGACCAGGGCGCCGAGCGGCAGCGTGCCCCACACGAGGAAGCGCAGGGTGGCGTTCATCCGGCCCAGGAGGCGCGGCGGGCACAGGGTCTGCCGGAAGCTCACCTGGGCGACGTTGTAGACGACGGCTCCGAAGGAGACCACGCCGGAGCCGACGGCGAACAGGACGGCGGCGGCGCCGTGCCCCGACAGCGGCCACAGCAGCGCGAACGGGCCGGTCGCCAGGGCGGAGAGCCAGATGACGCGGGCCTGGCCGAGCCGGGCGGCCAGCCGGCCGGCGCAGAGCGCACCGGCCAGTCCGCCGGCGGCGGACGCGGAGAGCATCAGGCCGATGGCGGCGGGCTGCAGGCCGATGACCCGCACCAGGAAGACGGTCTGCGTCGCCATCAGCATCGCGGTGAAGAAGTTGGACAGGCCGGTGCTGGTCGCGATGACGCGCAGCAGCCGGTGGCCGAGCACGAACCGCAGTCCCTCGCCGATCTCCTTGCGCAGGGACGCGCCGGGCACCGGTTCCGGTCGGCTCTCCGGCTTGCCGATGCCCCCGAGGAACAGTGCCGAGACGACGTAGCCGATCGCGTCGGCCCCGATCGCCAGGTGCGCCCCGACGAGCTGCACCAGCCCGCCGCCGAGGCCGGGGCCGGTGACCTGGGCCGAGGAGCGGATGGTCTCCAGCGCCCCGTTTCCCGCCATCAGCCGCTCGCGCGGCAGGAGTTCGGGCAGGTAGCTCTGGTGGGCCACGTCGAAGAAGACGGTCGCCGCGCCGGTGACGAGGGCGACGACGTACAGCTGCGCCATTGTCAGGACGTCGGCGACGGCGGCCAGCGGGATGCTCGCCATCGACACCGCCCGCACCAGGTCGGCGCGGATCATCAGCGACCGCTTGCGCATCCGGTCCACCAGCGCGCCCGCGGGCAGGCCGATCAGCAGGAACGCGGCGGTCTCCGCGGCCGTGAGCAGCCCCACCTGGAACGCGGGCGCCTTGAGTTCGAGGACCGCCACGAGCGGCAGCGCGACCAGGGTGACCTGGGCACCGACCTGGCCGGCCGCGGCACCGGCGAGCAGCAGGCGGAAGTCGCGCATGCGCAGCAGACCGCTCGACGCGGTTCGGGGTAAAGGGGACATGTGCCAGACCCTCACCGCAAACGCCGTCACCCGTCAAAGCGCAAAGAACACTTTCGGTCGAATCTTTTGCACTACCTCCACTAAATCAGCAAATCTTCCGCCAGATTCGGGCAACAGCGGGATGAACTCAGCACGTTGGAGCCTGGCAACAGCAGGATCCGACGGCCCCGGCGCGGCCGGACCCCAGTGATCCCCGCCCATGCGCCGGTGAATCGCACCTCTGACCGAAAATAATCCCCACCCTCCTTCGATGCCGTATGCACGTACTGACCCGCCGCGGCCACCGACCCGTCGTATACGGTGCTGGTCGACGGTGAAGGCGCGGATGCGAGGGCGGGATTCCATGGCGGAGCGGGCACTGATAGCCGATGTGGCGGGGCGCAAGCCCCAGGTGGATCCGGCGGCGTTCACCGCGCCCACCTCGGTCGTCGTCGGCGACGTCACGATGGCGGCGGGCTCCAGCGCCTGGTACCACGCCGTCCTGCGCGGCGACTGCGAGTCGATCAGCATCGGCGCCGACAGCAACATCCAGGACAACTGCTCGGTGCACGCGGACCCCGGGTTCCCCGTCGTGGTCGGCGAGCGGGTCTCGGTGGGCCACAACGCGGTGCTGCACGGCTGCACCGTCGAGGACGACGTGCTGATCGGCATGGGCGCCACCGTCCTGAACGGCGCGCACATCGGAACCGGCTCGCTGGTCGCCGCAGCCGCGCTCGTACCGCAGGGGATGCGCGTGCCGCCGGGTTCGCTGGTGGCCGGGGTCCCGGCCAAGGTGCGGCGCGAGCTGACCGCGGAGGAACGGGAGTCGGTGCTGTTCAACGCCGCGGGCTACGTCGAGCTGTCCCGCGCCCACCGCGCGGCCTTCGAACCGGGCACGCAAGAGCCGGGCGCCGACGAGGCCTGAACCGGATCGGTCAGCCGCCCGGCCCCCGGGTCACTCGCCCGTCGGCGTCGCCAGGGGTTCCGCGCTGCCGCCCACCGGAGCGTCCGGCGTCCGCGCGCTCGGCACGCTCTCCGCCGTCTCCGTGGTCTCGACGCTCCCGGCCGGCTCGTCCGGCGTGTGCGCCTTGGCGCGGCGCTGGACGAAGACGAACGAGCCGATCCCGAACAGCACGGCCGCCGCCAGCCCGAAGTAGCCGAACCGCTTGATCCACGGCTCCGCCACCACGCCGACGTTGTAGATGACGGCGGTGGTGCCGCCCGCCCACACGACGCCGCCGAGGGCGTTGGCGATGAAGAACTTCCAGTAGGGCATCTTCAGGACGCCGGCCAGCGGGCCGGCGAAGATGCGCAGCAGCGCCACGAAGCGGCCGACGAACACCGCCCACATCCCCCAGCGCTCGAACGACCGCTCGGCGGTGGCGATATGGCCGGGGGAGAAGTGCTTGGGGAACTTGCGGCCGAGCTTGTCGAGCAGCGGCTTGCCGCCCTTGCGGCCGATCGAGTAGCCGATGGAGTCACCGATCACCGCGCCCGCGATCGCGCAGGCGCCGACGATCCACGGGTTGATCGTCCCCTGTGAGGACATCAGCGCGGCGGTGACGAGAACGATCTCGCCGGGGAGCGGGATGCCCAGGCTCTCGAGCCCGATGACCAGCCCGACCACCACGTAGACGGCGAGCGGGTCGATCGCCTCGATCCATTCCTGCACGTGCACTGCCGAGTCCTCCCCTGGACACCATGCGGACCGTGTGCCGTGGCACACGTCAGTGCAGCCTAACCGAACGGCTCCGCCCGGCGGTCCGGGCGACGGGCCGCTCCCCCGGGCCCCGTCACCACAGATCGGGGTCGGCCGACAGCCGCTGCTTCGCGCGGTCGGTCAGCGCGGGATCCGGCTGCGGCGCCCGGTCGGCGTGCTTGACGGACCAGGCCGCCACATACGGGCACAGCGGCACGACGGCCCGCCCCTCGGCGGCGGCCAGCTCGTACAGCGCCTCGGCGAGCGCGCCCGCGACGCCCTCGCCCTGGTGCTCCGGCTCGACCACGGTGTGCACCGCCACCAGCGCGCCGCCGGCGCCGCTCCCGTCGTCCTCCAGCACGAAGTAGTCGATCCGGCCGAGCGGTTCGTCCCCGGCCCATGCCCCCAGGCGGCCCGCCGCCCGGTCGTCCCGAATGTCCCTGCCGTTGTCCATGCCGTCCATCATGCGCGACCGGGGGCCGCGTGTGCGGCACCGGCAGGGCGGTCGGCGGGGAACGGCGCGATCCGGGCGGGCCCCGCCGGATGACGCGCCGCGGCGGGGGGGGGGGGGGGGGCCCCCCCCCCCCGGGGGGGGGGGGGGGGGCCCCCCCCCCCCCCCCCGCCCCCCCCCCGAAACGCA